>CAUWMY010000033.1:0-18694 GCA_963560155.1 uncultured Collinsella sp. | reverse complement strand
ACAAGTTCATGTTGAGGGAACTCCGAGAAAGGTCCCTAAACTAGGCAAGCCCCTTTGCATAAAAGGCTTGGAATATACCGTGCGATGGCGGTCTGGGGGCGAGAATCGCGTACGGAGATAGTTTCCCTGTGAGCACACACATCCTGCGCATTGTGTGCGCGTCATTTGGCTAAAGTTTCCTTAATTGTGTCTATGCGCTGAAAACGGCTCGCGCCCGCACCCCAGTGCACGCGTCCGCATCGGCGCATCGTTAAGAGGAAACCATATGGGATTCGTTTCTAAGCTGCTCTCTTTCGGCGCCGACAAGGATTTGAAGCGCTATTGGAAGACCGTCGACGTCATCAACGGCCTCGAGCCCACCTATCAGGCGATGGGCTCAGAGGAGCTTCAGGACCAGACGAGGGTCCTGCGCGGGCGCCTCGCGGCGGGCGAGTCCCTCGACGCGCTTCTGCCCGACGCCTTCGCCGTCGTTCGCGAGGCCTCCCGCCGCACGCTCGGCCTGCGCCACTTTGACGTGCAGCTCATCGGCGGCATGGCCCTGCACGACGGCATGATCTCCGAGATGAAGACGGGCGAGGGCAAGACCCTCGTCTCCACCCTCGCGGGCTATCTCAACGCGCTCGCCGGCAAGGGCGTCCACATCGTCACGGTCAACGACTACCTCGCCAAGCGCGACTCCGAGTGGATGGGCCACATCTACCGCTTCCTGAGGCTCGAGGTCGGCTTGCTGCAGAACGGCATGCCGCTCGACCAGAAGCGCCGCGCCTACGCCGCCGACGTCACCTATGGCACCAACTCCGAGTTCGGCTTCGACTACCTGCGCGACAACATGGTCCTGCGACCCGGCCAGCGCGTCCAGCGCGGCCACGCCTTCGCCATCGTCGACGAGGTCGACTCCATCTTGATCGACGAGGCGCGCACGCCCCTCATCATCTCCGGCGCCGGCACCAAGTCCGCCGGCACCTACAAGGACTTCGCCCGCGCCGTCCGCGGCCTCACGCAGGGCGAGGAGGCCAACTTCGACATGCTTTCCGGCGAGGCGGTCGAGGCGACTGGCGATTTCGTCATGGACGAGGCCAAGCACACCATCGCCGCCACCGAGCAGGGCCTGAAGAAGATCGAGCAGCGCCTCGGCATCGACGACATCTACAGCGACCTGTCGGGCGCGCTCGTCAACCACCTGCAGCAGGCGCTCAAGGCCCAGTACATGTTCCATCGCGACAAGCAGTACGTGGTCACCAACGGCGAGGTCAAGATCGTCGACGAGTTCACCGGCCGCATCATGGAGGGCCGTCGCTACTCCGAGGGCCTGCACCAGGCCATCGAGGCCAAAGAGGGCGTGCTCGTGCGCGAGGAGAACCAGACGCTCGCCACCATCACCCTGCAGAACTACTTCCGCCTCTACGACAAGCTCTCCGGTATGACCGGTACCGCCATCACCGAGGACGCCGAGTTCCGCGAGATCTATAACCTTCCCGTGCAGGTCATCCCGACCAACCGCCCCGTCGCCCGCGTCGACCACGATGACCTGGTCTACCGCACCATCGACGCCAAGTTCAACGCCGTCGCCGACGAGATCGAGCAGCGCCACGCGTCCGGTCAGCCTGTCTTGGTGGGCACCGTGTCCATCGAGAGCTCCGAGCGCCTCTCGCGCCTGCTCAACAAGCGCGGCATCAAGCACGAAGTGCTCAACGCCAAGTTCCATGAGCGCGAGGCGCAGATCGTCGCGCAGGCGGGCCGCCTGGGCGCCGTGACCATCGCCACCAACATGGCCGGCCGTGGCACGGACATCTTGCTCGGTGGCAATGCCGAGGAGATGACCGTCGAGGAGCTGATGGGCTATGACTTCGGCCTGGACGCCGAGGTCGTCGAGCGCATCCTGCGCGAGGCCAACTGGGAGCTCGTGGATGGCATCGAGCGCGGCGCCGAGCGCGTGGGCGACCCCGCCGAGCGCGAGGGCTTCCCGCTCATGCTGGCCGGCCTGCAGGAGATGGGCATCGAGGTGACCTCCGAGCAGCTCGGGAACATCGCCCTCATGCGCGAGCAGATCGGTGACAAGATGGCGGCCATGTGCCGTGCCGAGCACGACCGGGTGGTCGCCGCCGGCGGCCTCACCGTCATCGGCACCGAGCGCCACGAGTCCCGCCGCATCGATAACCAGCTGCGCGGCCGCGCCGGCCGTCAGGGCGACCCGGGTGAGACCCAGTTCTACCTCTCGCTCGAGGACGACCTCATGCGCATGTTCGGCGGCGAGCGCATGGACAAGATCTCCAACCTCATGGTCGCCACCGAGATGGGCGACGACATGCCCATCCAGCACAAGATGATCTCCAAGGCCGTCGAGGGCGCGCAACGCAAGGTCGAGAACATCAACTTCTCCATGCGCAAGAACGTGCTCGAGTATGACGACGTCATGAACAAGCAGCGCCAGGTCATTTACGCCGAGCGCAACAAGATCCTGGACGGCAAGAACCTCTCCGACCACATCGACGAGGTCATCGACGCCCAGATCAAGCGCTGCGTCACCGAGTTCTGCCCGGTCGACTCCCACGACGGCGAGCGCGACCTCGAGGGCCTGCACAAGTGGGTCGTCGAGCTCACCGGCCGCCCGGATCTCCCGACCTTCGAGGACGCCCCGTACGACGTCTTGTGCGAGCGCGTCCTGGACATGGTCAAGCGCGTCTACGACGCCAAGGCCGAGCGCCTGGGCGAGGATCTCATGAGCGAACTCGACCGTCAGGTCATGCTGCGCGTGATCGACACCCGCTGGATGGGCTACCTGCAGGAGATGGATTACCTCAAGCAGGGCATCGGGCTGCGCGGCTTCGGCCAGCGCGACCCGCTCGTCGAGTACAAGACCGAGGCCTTCCGCGCGTTCCACATGCTCGTTGACACCATGTACGAGGATTACCTGCGCACCGTGCTGCGCACCGAGTTCAAGGACCCCGCCGCCGTCCGTGCCCGCCTCGAGGCGGAGCGCAACCCGGCCCTCGCCGGCGCCCGCATGAGCGGCCCCGCGGAGGTCGACGGCGATTCCGGCTCCTCCACCATCCGTCAGCACGCCGCACAGCAGGCTGCGACTGCCGGGGCGGGCCGTGTCCCCCAGGGCCACGACGGCGCCGCCGGCTCGACTGTCCGCACCTATCGCAAGGACGAAAGCGGCGACCCGTACGCGAACGTCGGGCGCAACGAGCCCTGCCCGTGCGGCAGCGGCAAGAAGTTCAAGAACTGCCACGGTAGGAACCGCTAATGGCGGAGGAGAGCCGGCCCACCGTGACCCCGGCCGATCTGGACGCCCTCGAGGCGCGCCTGGCCGAGGTCGAGACGTACCTGCATATCGATGAGGCCCGCGGTCGCGTGGGAGAGCTGGGGCAGGCGAGCGCCGCCCCTGGTTTTTGGGACGATGCCGATGCAGCTCGCGCGCACATGGCCGAACTCGCCCAGGTGAAGGGCGACGTCGCGCTCGTCGATGCCGCCCACGAGCGCCTGTCCGACGCCCGCGCCGCCCTCGAACTCGCCGAGGAGATGGGGGAGGCCGGCGCCGAGTTCGTCGCCGAGGCCGCCGAGGCCGCAGCCGAGCTCACCCGTTCCATCGACGAGATGGAGCTCTCCAGCTGGTTCACCGGCGAGTTCGACCATGGCAGTGCGATTCTGTCCATCAAGCCTGGCCAGGGTGGCCTGGAGGCCCAGGACTGGACCTTCATGCTGTTCAAGATGTACATGAAGTACTGCGCCCGTCGTGGCTGGAAGGTCACGGTCAACGACTGCCCCGCTGCCGAAGTCATCGGCATCGACCGCGCCACCATCACGGTCGAGGGCAAGGACGCGTTCGGCATGCTTCGCGCCGAGGCCGGCGTGCACCGTCTGGTGCGTATCAGCCCCACGGATGCCAAGAAGCGCCGCCAGACCACCTTCGCCGGCGTCGAGGTCATTCCCGTGTTGCCTGACGATATCCAGATCGAGGTCGCGCCCGACGACATTCGTGTGGACGTCTACCACGCGAGCGGCCCCGGCGGCCAGGGCGTCAACACCACCGACTCTGCGGTTCGCGTGACGCACATCCCCACGGGCATCGTGGTCACCTGTCAAAACGAGCGCAGCCAGATTCAGAACAAGGCCGCGTGCATGCAGATCCTGAAGGCTCGTCTCTACGAGCTCGAACTGCAGAAGCGCGAGGACACTCTCGACGAGATTCGCGGTCCCAAGACCGAGATCGGCTTTGGCAATCAGATTCGCAGCTACGTCCTGTATCCGTATCAGATGGTGAAGGACCTGCGTTGCGGCGTGGAGACGAGCAACGTCGATGGTGTCCTCGAGGACGGAGACCTGGACCCGTTCATCATCGGGTACCACCGCTGGGCGACCGAACAGGCGGAGTAGGGGCGTATGGCACGGCGCATCGACATCAACCGCATCATTCAATCTCAATTCATGCGCGACCTGCCGGTCATCATGCTCGGCTGCGCCATCGCTGCGTTCGCCACGGACGTGTTCATGATCCCCAACGGCCTTGCGGCCGGCGGTCTCACGGGCCTGGCGACCATCCTCGCGGAACTCGCTCGGCGCTCCGGCTTCAGCCTGCCCGTCGGCTTGCAGACCATCGTCATGAACGCGCTGCTGCTGCTCGTGGTGGTCCGCTCCGGCGGTCTCAAATACGTGGTGCAGACCGTCACCGGCTTCGTGCTCTTCGGCTTCTTCACCGACCTGTTCGCGCCGTTCGTCTTGCATCTGGGGCATGACGACATCATGCTCTCGGCGCTGTGGGGCGGCATCGTCTCTGGCGTGGGCTACGGCCTGGTGTTCCGTTGCGGTGCCAACACCGGCGGCTCCGACACCATCGGGCAGATCATCGCGCGCAAGAGCTCGCTGCCCGTGGGCGCCACGGTCATGGCGATCGATGTGGCGGTGTGTGCCGCTTCCGCCCCGGTGTTCTCGATCACCAATGCGCTGTACGCCGCGCTTTCCATGGTGCTCATGGGGTACGTGGTCGACATGGTGGTCGACGGCGGCAACTCGCAGCGCGCCGCTTTCATCATCTCCGACCATTTCGAGGACATCGAGCACGACATCCTGCACGCAATGGACCGCGGTTGCACGCGCCTGATGGCCCAGGGTTCCTGGACCAAGAAGGACCGCCCGGTTCTGTTCTTCGTGCTTTCCCGTCGCGAGATCTCGATCATCAAGACGATCGTCTACGAGCACGACGTCGATGCGATGCTCATCATCACCGACGTGAACGAGGCCATCGGCTACGGCTTCAAGTCCGTCGGCTAGTGCGCCCCACGGACCTCAATTTAGGGACAGTCCCTTAATTGAGGCGGGCGCGTTTGCCGTGTTGCTTTGATGGTAGAGGCCCCATCTTGCTAAAATATTCAAGTCTGTAGTTCAAACGCACGACTCTAAGGAGCTCTAGTGGGTAACCACTTCCGTACGCTGAGCGAAGAGCCGGTGACGCCGCAGGTGCCGCAGGTCGGCACGCCCGCGCCGTCGCACGCTGAGCCTTCGTCCTCCGCGCAGGACCGCCTGTTTGAGCAGCCCGTCCAGCAACCCGTATTCGATGCCTCCGCACCTGCCGCCACCGCCCTTGAGGCCGAGGTCTTTGCCGCCGCGCAGCAGGGCGAGGCGGCCGCGGCGCCCCAGGCTGCCGCCAATCCCCTGTTCAGCGTTCCCTCGCCCGAGGACGCCCCGGCCCCGCGCCCGAGCATCCCCTCGCCGATGGAGCCCGCCGCGCCGGCGGCCCCGGAGGTCGCCCAGCCCGGTGTCTTCATGACGCAGGCCGGCCCCGCGGGCGCCGAGGTCACCGCCGATCAGGCCGACGAGATCGCGTCTCTGGACGCCGCGCTCGCCAACAACCCCGACTTCACCACGGTGTTCGCCCCGGTCGACGACTCCCGTGCCCGCCAGGCGCGCGAGGCCGGCGTCGAGCCCGTGATCCTCATGGAGCATGTCACCAAGATCTACCCCGCGCAGCCCAACAAGCCCGCGCTGGACGATGTGAACATCGAGATCTATCCCGGTGAGTTCGTCTTCCTCGTCGGCCACTCCGGGTCCGGCAAGACCACGCTGCTCAACACCATGCTTCGCAACGTGAAGCCCACGAGCGGCCGCGTGATCGTCGCCGGTCAGGATCTCATGAAGATCAAGAACCGCAAGATCCCGTTCCTGCGCCGTCAGATCGGCGCCGTGTTCCAGGACTACAAGCTCCTGCCCAACCGCACGGCTTACGAGAACGTGGCATTCGCCCTGCAGTGCATCGGCAAGCCCAAAGCCGTCATCAAGGCCCAGGTCCCCGAGGTGCTGCGCCTGGTCGGCCTGGCCGAGCAGATGGACTCCCTGCCCGACCAGCTCTCCGGTGGCGAGCAGCAGCGCGTCTCCGTCGCCCGCGCCATGGTCAACCGCCCGCCGCTGCTCATCTGCGATGAGCCCACGGGCAACCTCGACCCCGCGATCTCGCTGGGCATCATGAAGCTCCTCGAGCGCATCAACCGTACCGGCACGACCGTGATCGTGGCCACGCATGACCGCGCGATGGTCGATTCCATGCACCGTCGCGTTATCGCCCTCGAGGGCGGCCGCGTGATCCGCGACCAGGAGAGGGGAGGCTACGGCAACTATGGCGCCTTCTAATTTCGGATATTCCATCAAAGAGGCCTTCCGCCACTTTTTCCGCAACTGGACGACGTCCTTCGGCGCCGTCATCACCATCTTCCTGTCGCTGTTCATCATCGGCCTGTTCATTATCGGCTCCGTGCTGGTGAACTCCGCGATCGGCAACATCGAGGACCAGGTGACCATCCAGGCTTACATCTCCGACAATGCCTCCGATGAGGACGTCGAGGATTACCAGGATGAGCTCGAGCGCATGGACAACGTCAAGAACGTCGAGTTCGTGAGCAAGGAGGACGCGCTGGAGGAGTACAGCTCCACCATCTCCGGCAACGCCGACGCGACGCTTTCGGCCCTCGACGGCCAGAATCCGCTTCCGCGCTCCTTCCGCATCGAGATGGAGGACCCGTCCCAGGTTGAGGCCATGGTCGAGAAGATCAAGGGCGACTCCGGCTTCCGCAAGATCGTCGATGACGCCGACCCCGACGTCGACGACAAGGACGCCGATGTCGCCGAGAACGTCCGCTACGGCCAGGAGGAGGTCGGCCGCCTGTTCCAGCTGACCGGCTATATCCGCATCGCCGCCGTGGTCCTGGTGGCCCTGCTCACCTTCGTGGCGTTCATCTTCATCAACAACACGATCCGTCTGTCCATCACCGCCCGCCGCCGCGAGATCGCCATCATGCGCCTCGTCGGCGCCTCCAACGGCTTCATCCGCGGGCCCTTCATCACCGAGGGCGTTCTGCAGGCCCTGCTCGGCGCCCTGTTCTCCATCGGCGTGCTCGAGCTGTTCCGCAACCTCGTCATCCCCAAGATCGCCGAGGGAATCAGCTGGATGAGCTTTGCCGTGCCCATGAACATCTACTTCGCCACGTACGGCGCGCTTGTGCTGCTCGGCGTGATCATCGGCCTGTTCGGTTCCGCGATCGCCATGAGGCGCTATCTCAAGGTGTAGCGCGCGAACATCGTTCGGTCCCATCGGAGGCCCCCTGGGATATCCCACGTAAACGTCCTCGACCGGCGAGCTATGCTCGTCGGCCTGCGGAATGTTTACTTAGGGATATCCCAGGGGGTCTCCTAATTTCACGGCGTTGCGGCGCATGGATGGGAATCTTTTTTACGCGATGCGACTTAAATGGTCCGACATATAGGTCGCGATGGGGTTGAACCATGTGTTCAGTTCGTCCTATGTTGTGATAGCCCCACGGTCTTTGCCAATATGCTGAGTCTCTGTTGGATCGTTCGCGTGAATTCCGGACATGAGGTTTCCCCTTTAGCTCGTCTACGTGGGCATCCGCCTCCGCAGACTGGTAGGTACTCACATTCTTGGCAGTCAATCGATAATGTTCAGATAATATAAATACAAGAAAAATCGTACAAATTAACTTGTACGATTTTTCTTGTATTTATACTTTCGTGTGGCAAACTTAAGCGGATAATTGGAAAATTTTGAGTTCGAGGGGTTTGATGATGAGCGACAACAAGGGCATGGAAGAACTGAAAGCACTCGCCAATCCCATCCGCATGAAGATATATGCCCTGCTGCGCATGGAAGGCAGGAAGACCATTGGAGAGATAGCTGATGATCTCGGGCTTGCAGTGGGATCCGTGAGCTACCATGTCTCAAAATTAAGTGAGCCGGGTTTGGTTGTAGCGGCGAATGCGCCTGACGAAGATCGAAGGCGCAGTTATTGGATGGCGAAAGAAGGGGATTCTCATTTAGAGACCCCTAGATCGGGTCCTGAGGAGTTAATTCAGCTTAGCGATGCCTTTCGGAGCGAACGGGATGCATTTCAAAGGGATCTATATTCTCGCTATGTTGAATGTCTGGACTGCGTATCACCAGATTGGATTGAAGCAGAAATGAATTCTGATTCAATCCTGATGCTGACTCCTGATCAGTTAAAGCAAATGCATCGCGAATTGGAAGCCGTACTTGCCAAATGGGATGCAATGGGGAATGGAGAGGGCGAACAAACTACTGGCGAGCGGGTGGTGGTTCTCATGCGGGGATTTCGATGGATGTAACGGGCGCAGAAAAAAACTTGCGAGCCCACACCTCATTTAGCAAGAGCTATATGACCTGGCTTTTGTCTGACAGCCTCTCTGCCTGCGCGCAGAGTATCGAGGGGGTGTACCTTTCGCTCCTTGCGTTTGATGCGTGTGGCTCTGTTGTGACTGCGGGCTTGATTGTTTCGATAATCGCAATCGTTCAGCGGGTTTCGACGTTTTTTGGAGGTGCGATAGTCGACGCCTTCAATAGGAAGCACTTACTGATTCTCTATGCCTTGCTTCAGGCAATGATTTGGTTCGCTGCGTTCGCAATCCTTGCTTGCGGTGGGCTCTGGTTGCCCCTCTTGCTTTTGGCAGCCTGTATTTCGGCGTTGTTGGAGGGCTTGCTGGGAGGCTCTTCGGATGCCCTATTAAGGGAAATATGTGATGGGGAGCAGTATATAAAGGCGAGGAGCGCCAATGAGGGGCGCGATGCCGGAATCGCGATGATCGGTGCTTCGACAGGTGGCATCCTTTTCGCGTTCTCTCGTTCCCTGCCTGCCCTTGTCATGTTTATCTGCTTTGCATTATCGTTGGTTGCCGCAGTAGCTCTAGCGGGTAGCCACGCCGCGCCATTCGAGACCGAGAGAGTGGACGGCTGCCGCCCTCTTGTTCTTCTGAGGGGATCAGTTGATGGGATAAAGTGGCTCCACGAATCTCATTCATTTGTTTGTGCGGTTTTGCCGATGGCATTGCTGAACGTGTCTTTCGGCCTTGTGCAATATGGCGCCCAATTGGCATTGCTGCAAAGTGGCGCGAGTCCAGCCAGTGTGGGTATATTGGACACCGTGGTATGTGGGGCAGCTATCGGAAGCTCGATACTGGTCGTATCGTGCAAGCGGTGCAGGTCTCTCAAGCTGCCTATTGCTTTGTTGCTGATTGGTATTGTGTTGGGCACGGCCGTTACTTGTGCCTTTGAAGTCTCGCTTGGGTCACTGGCGTTGTTCGTAATTTGTTATGCGATATCATTGCCGATGTTGAGCGCGGTGGTGCAGGGTAGATTCTTTTCAAACGTGCCTTTGGAATTGCAGGGAAGAGCGCGTGCGGTATTGATCGTCGCCGTTCAGATGCCAACTTCCCTGGCCTCATATGCCGCGGGATTACTAGTTCAGGAGGCGGGCGCCGTGGCGCTCTCCGCGACGGCGGGATTGCTGGCGGGCTTCTCGACGATTCTCCTTGGAAGGCAATCGGGCGCGATGCGACGTAATGGAAGGGGGGAGCCTCCGGCCATCCACTCCGCTGCGTCCGATCGGGAAGGTTTTTGAATGAGGCGGTTGAAAGGAATGCATGGGTAGAGGGCGGCATTCGAAAAATGGTCGGCGTGGGCCGGCTCGGTCTCGCAGGCTTCCGGGGCTGACGGGGACGGTGCGGGTGTATGACGCCCGCGCCGAGGTGGAGACGGCCGAGGGCGTGTATCGCCTGGGGTCGCGCTCGATGCGCGAGGCCATGCCGGGGGACCGCGTGTACGTGAGCCTGCATCGGGGCCGCGGCGGCGCTCGACGCGCGGTCGTCGAGCACGTGATCGAGCGGGCGACCGCGGCGATCGTCGGCGTGTTCGAGCCCGCCGGTCCCCTGGGCGCCGTCCGGCCCCTGGATGCCCGCATCAAGCAGGATTTCTTCGTATTGCCCTCCGATGGGTCGCCGGCAAGGCTCGGGGTCGTGCCGGGCGACATCGTGTCCGCGCGCATCGTGGACTATCCGTCACGCACAGAGTCCGGCGTGGTGACGCTCGAGCGGCGCATCGGCGATGCCAACGAGCCGAGTCTGGGAATCGAGTGCATCATGGCCCGCTACGGGCTTGTGGACGGGTATCCCCGGGCCGCAATCGACGAGGCTGAGCGGCTTTCGGTCGACGTGGAGGCGGCGCTCTCCGACCCGCTGCGCCGCGACATCCGCGATCGATTCGCCATCACGATCGACCCCGTGGACGCACGGGACTTTGACGACGCCATCTCCGTCGCGCGAACCGTGCGCGGCGGATGGATGCTCGGCGTGCACATCGCCGACGTCTCGCACTACGTCGACTGGGAGAGCGCCATCGACCTCGAGGCGCGCCGCCGTTCGACTTCGGTGTACCTCGCCGACCGCGTGCTGCCCATGCTGCCCGAGCGCCTGTGCAACGACCTGTGCTCGCTGAGGCCCGAAGAGGACCGCCTGGCGTTCACCGTCGATATTGAGCTCGACGCCCAGGGCCGTGTGCGTGCATACGAGGCATATCCGAGTGTGATTCGCTCACGCGTCCGCATGGATTACGGCGCTGTCGACACGCTGCTTAGGGAGGGCGAGTCGGATGGCGCCGCGCTCGACGCCGCGGCATGTGGACGCGCTGAGGCCGCCGTGGAAGCCGCTCGCGCCAACGGTGTGGACCTGCGCGCGTTCCTTCGCAATGCCGATGCGCTGGCCCGCGCCCGCCGTGAGATCCGCCGCAAGCGGGGTTCGATCGACTTCGACGCGCCGGAGGTCCATGTCCTGCTCGATGAGGCGGGCATGCCCGTCGACATCGTCACACGTGAGCGCACGGCCGCGACGAGCTTGGTCGAGGAGGCCATGCTACTCGCCAACGAATGCGTGGCCGAGTTCCTGTCCGACCGCGATCTGGTTTCCGCCTATCGCGTTCATGAGGACCCCTCTCCCGACAGCTTGGCCTCGGCGGCCAAAACGCTCACGGAGCTCGGGGCCGTGGAGGGCGGGCTTGCCGCGGGCATCATGCTCGGCGATCCCCGTGCCATTAACGCGGCGGTCGAGGATGCGGCGGGCACGCCGTTTGCTCCGCAGGTCAACGCGCTGCTCCTGCGCGCCCAACAGCGCGCGGTGTACAAGTCGCGCAACGAGGGTCACTACGCCCTCGGCGCCCGGGCGTACTGCCATTTCACCAGTCCGATTCGCCGATACCCCGATCTGATCGCGCATCGCGTCCTCAAGCTGGCCCTCGCCAAGCGCGAGCTCGGCAAGAAGGAGGCCCTCGCCCGTGCGCCGCGGTTTACGGGCAAGGGCCCGCAGGCGCTCGAGGCGATTTGCCCGCAGCTCTGCCGGCAGGCGAGCGACAACGAGCGAGCGGCCGATGCGGCTGCGAACGCCTCGCAGAAGGTGAAGGTCGCGCAGTTTTACGCCGGTCGTATTGGAGAGCGGGACACGGGAACCGTCTCTTGGATCTCCGACCTCGGTGCATTCGTTCGCCTCGATGCGACGGGCGCGGAGGGGCTGATCCGCATGAACGCCCTGGGTACCGAGTGGTGGGATTTCGACGATGTGCGCCTTACGCTTACGGGCGATTCCACGGGCATGCGGGTCGGTCTCGGCTGCCGTGTGGTGGTGGAGGTCGCGAGCGTGAACGTCCTGCGCGGACACGTGGATCTCAAATTGATCCACGTGAGCGGTTCCGGTGCGTAAGGGCAACGAGGCGGGCTTCTCTGCCCGGTGCCATGGAACGCGCATGTGGTCCGCATCGTGCGCTACACTGGAGGTTCGACTCTATCAAGGAGGACACCATGGAAATGCCCATCGCGGCACATGACATCGATTACGCCGAGGACTTGCTCGCCCAGGGCGAGCTCGAGACCGCCGGCGTGCTTTTGGAGGAGCTTGCGGCGGAGGCGGGGGAGTACGCGGACACCGCGTGCATCGCCACGGACGCCCGTCAGTGGTTCAGCTTCGCGAGTCCGTTCGAGTACTTGGCCTATCGCCGTGTCGAGCGCGATCCGCGCGAGCTCACGCAAGTTGAGGCACCGCTCGACCGCCTGTATGCCGACCTTGCCTACGTGTACATTCAGCGTCGCGAGTACGAGTCCGCGCGCGATGCCCTCAAGCAGGCCGTTCGCTGGAACCCGATGAACTGTGCGCATCGGTTGAACCTCGCCGAGGTGTTCCGAGCGCTGGGCGACATACAGGAGTGGGCCGCGCTCTCCGCTTCAGTGCTGGACCGTGCGACCACGCCGCAGGCCCTGGCGCGCGCGTTCGCCAACCTCGGTCAGTATTTCCTCGTTGGCGAGAACCTAGCTGCTGCCGAGGGTTGCCGTCGCGCCGCGATTCGCGCTTGCGACGAGGACGCCGCGGCCACGGCGCTTGCTGCGCGGCTCGACGAGGAGCACCCGGAGCTCGCCGAGCTTTCCGATGAGGATGCGAACAAGCAGCTCGAGGAGCATGGCGTTGGCACCGGTGCGAACGCCGAGATCGCCGTTTGCCTTCTCATGTGCGCGACGGATGCTGCTACCGAGGGCGATCGCAACGAGGCGACCCGCCTGACCTTGCTCGCCCGCGACTTGGTGGGCGCCCCGGCGTGCGAGGCACTCATCCGCCTGATCCGCGAGTCCGACGCCGAGCTCGCACGCGAGCGTGAGGAGGCGGCCGCCGGCCAGGGGGCAGCGTCCGCAGGGTCCGACGAGGACGCGGCGCCCGATGCCGCGCCCGATGCCGCACCAGCCGGCTCCGCGTCTTCGGATTCCGCCGACTCCAAGGACGGTGAGTAGCCATGGCCGACGGATTCGCCCGCAAGCCGCGCCGGGAGAAGAAGCTGATCGCCAAGAACCGCTCCGCGCATCATGAGTATTTCATCGACGAGACGTTTGAGTGCGGTCTTGAGCTCGCCGGCACCGAGGTTCGCAGCCTGCGTGAGCGCGCATGTCAGATCACCGACTCCTTCGCCCTCATCCGCAACGGCGAGTGCTGGTTGCATAACGTGCACATTCACCCGTATTCCAACGGCTCGATCTTCAATCGCGACCCCGACCGCCGTCGCAAGTTGCTGCTGCACCGCAAGCAGATCGACTACCTCGACGGCAAGCTGCGCACGCGCGGCGTAGCCCTGGTGCCGCTCGAGCTGTACTTCAACGAGGACGGTCGCGTGAAACTGTTGCTGGGTCTCGGGCGCGGCAAGAAGCTCTACGACAAGCGCGAGGACATGGCGAAGCGTGACATGCAGCGCGAGATCGACCGCGCCCTCAAGCAGCGCAGCCGGTAATTGACCAGGGCTGTCGAGCGGGGACGCCCGCGCCTATTTCGGCTGCGCGCGCCAAACCCTATACTGAGGGCAAGCGCCTTTAGAAAGGGGAGTGCCATGGCAATCGATTCAACTGCGATGTTCGCGATGAGCTACGGTCTGTACGTGGTGTCCGCCGAGGCCGACGGCCTCAAGGCGGGATGCGTGGTGAACACGGCCGTTCAGGTGACGGCCGAGCCCATCCGCATGAGCGTCGCCGTGCATAAAGACAACGTGACCGCGCGCGTGATCGCGCAAGCGGGCGCTTTCACGATCACGGCGATCGACCAGTCGGCCGACATGCCCTATATCGGCAACTTTGGCTTCCGCACCAGCGATACGTATGACAAGTTCGCCAAATACGAGACTGCGGTCTCCGAGGTGGGAAGCCCGTATTGCCCCGAGCATGCATGCGCCGTGTACGGTTGCCGGCTGATCGACACGGTCGACGTGGGTACGCATTACTTGTTTGTCGGTGAGGTGGAGCAGGCCGAGCGCCTTTCGGATGAACCCCCGCTCACGTACGCGTACTATCACAGCACGCTGAAGGGCAAAACGCCTCCCAAGGCAAGCTCGTATCAAGCCGGGTAAAAAGCTCTTGCTAATAGGAAACAAATTCAGTAGCATATAGGCGACGAGAGGTTTCCGAGGTTCGGCTCGCCGGCGTGTTCGCTCGCCGGCGTGTTCGGCATTTGGAACTTGGGTATACTCTGCTTACGTTCATTCGCCTGTGAAAGGAGCCATCATGGCTGACAAGACTTACAAGTTCGTTTGCGTTGTTTGCGGCTTCGAGGTCGAGGTTGACACCCCCGAGCTGCCCGAGGACTACGTCTGCCCCGTGTGCGGCGTCGGCCCGGATGAGTTCGAGGCCGTCGAGGAGTAACCTCGCATCTGCCGCTGCCAGGTAACTGGATCATCAAAGGGACGTCTCTTCGGAGGCGTCCCTTTTTGCGTGTCTGACGGATGATCGGGCAATTGGCCCACCGCGACGGTGGGCACTTGGCCCGCCGCGATTACGGGCAATTGGTCCGCCGCGACGGTGGGCTCCTATGGGGGGGATCCTGATCTTCAGTGCACTTTTTAATCTTCGGTGCACCTGTCGACGAAAATTGCCGTGGAAATTGGCCTGTAGGTGCACCGAAGATTCCAAAGTGCACCGACGTTTGCCGAACTGCACCGAAGATGTGTTCGGCGACGGGGGCCATCCTGGAATCGAGGGCCTGTCCGGGACCCCAGGATCGGTTGCCAGCCCGGAATCGTCTGAAACCTACAATGTTCTCTCTCCGGCAAGCGGTACACCGGCGGTGGCCAGCAATTGAAAGAAATAGGACGTATCGAGGGCTTGGGCAAACGAGAATCGGAGGATGACCGCTCCTGTCAAGTTGAGGTGCGATTCGCGTAGTCTTTCGGCTCGCATGGACTGGACGGCCAGCTCGGTTTTCTCGACTTTGGAATGGCGTGCGCCCCTGGTGAGATATTTTGCAAATCCATCGAGCTCGGCAAGAATGTACCTGCCATCCGATAGCTTCCAGCCTAAATCTGCTCGTTTCGACACTCCGGGCATCATCGGATCCTCAATTTCGATTTGAAGCTCCGGTGTTTCAAATCCGAGCTCTATGATGATTGCCCGGACAATAGATTCCCCGCCGTTTTCGCTGCGCCCATCGGCGTATTTGAGTGTTTCTCGCGCTTGTCTGATTCCACGTCGGCCTTTGCCATGCGCGGCGAAGTACTCAACCAGGCGCTCTTTCGTTGCGAGCCGATGATGGAGGACAGAGTCGACAATCGCGAGGCCCTGGCGAAAAGTGGAGGCGCAAAGGCAATCTAACGTCGTTTGCATGAGGGTGGTGCAAGGGATGTTGTCTGCGATTACGTGCCCGCCCCCTTTATCGATGTGACAGGCGACTTGGCCGGGATGCTTGCGGCGGCTTTCGCTGGGCGATATCGCGACGTGCATCCGGAAAAGCAATTCTTGCGGAACTTGAAGGCCGTGTGCCACTGCCGCCGAAAACAGGCAAAACGTCCAGTCGGGATGAAGAGTATGGGCGGCTTTGAGCGCCATGCGAGCTTGCACCCGCGGATCGAGCCTGTTGAATGGCTCGGCGAGCGCATAGGCTCCTGGAAACGGCATGCAGACAATCCCCCTTGCCAGGCGATAGTCGAGTCGCCTCTTTTCATTGGGGTCTTTCGGAATCAGTAGATATCCGTGTCGTATGGCTAATTCGAGCCTGCGCTCCGTCGTATTTCCAGGGTTCACGCCTCATCTCCGTTTCAGTGGGGTCCCACGGTGACCATACCGAAAACGCGTCCTGATGGCGTCGTTGCCCACCTGTCAAAAATCTGACCGTACTGGTATCGAGATGAAGCTCCTCCACAATGCATGCATTCACCATTTTCTTCGGAGGAACTGCGCATGCTTTTGCCTGGCAATGCAAGGCGGATTGAGCGTTTCGTGGTATCGACCTTTTACACGGGGGCCAGCCGGACGATGCCGTTGTCACTCGATCGCATCACGCTCGCTCGAGATGGGCTGCTGTTTGAGCCGTCGAGCAATGCCTCGATTGTCCGGGCAGAATTCATCGAGTAGGGCGTGGAAGCGGGCGTTGTGGCTCGGCTCCAGAAGATGCACGAGTTCGTGCGCCACCACGAACTCCAGGCACTCGGGCGGATAAGCGGCCAGTCGGGCGTTGATGCGGATCGCACCGGTTTTCGGCGTGCACGAACCCCAACGCGTCTTCATGGTGCGGACGCTCCAGCGCGCTGCATGGACGCCGATGCGGGCCTCCATGCGCTCGACCACATCGGGCAGCGCGCGCAGCACTTCGGTGCGGTAGAGCTCGTCGAGGGCGGTTTGATCTGTGGTGGTTTGACCGGGGGTGGGCTGCCCGGGGGTGGTCTGTCCAGAGACAGATTGACCAGAGATGCTCCGGTTGACGGCGGTCTGACCGGGGATCGCCTGCCCGCCGGCGCTCTGCCCGCCGGCGCCCTGACCGGGGATCGCCTGACCGCCAGCACCCTGACCAGAGGCACCCTGACCGGGGTTTGCCTGAACGGAGTCGCGTGGGACGAGCTTGCCCCAGAGCGGTATGCGATCGGGCAGTTCGCCGACGAAGTCCAGCGAGGGCCTGCGCTCGATGTTGCGGTGGACGCGCTCGGCGATCCAGTTGCCCCTGCGTTCAAGGAACTCGTGTGCGCGGGCGAGCGGTAGATGCTGCGGGATGCTGAGCGTGACGGCCCCGTCCGCGCGAACGCGCAAGTTGAGGTTTTTCACGCGCTTGCGGACGACGCTCACGGGAATCTCGAGCCCGTCGATGTCGAGGACGATCTCGTCGATCATTGATGCGGGCTCCTTCCTTTCCCGGTGGGATGCGTGAGGTGCGGTCCCGCTTCCACGGGCCCCGGCGTTCGAGACCTGCTCTCCCAAAACGGAATTGTTCGCACATGGGCGTCCAACACGGTACCATAGACCGGATTGTCACCAACCGAAAGGAGCGCCCATGAGTCACCATGAGCGCGAGGTCATCGGCGTCGATGACCGTGTCTCGCCCGCGCGGGCCATCCCGCTGGGCATCCAGCATATGATGTCGATGTTCGGCTCCACGGTGCTCGTGCCCGTGCTGACCGGCCTCGACCCCAACGTCGCCATCATGTGCTCGGGTATCGGCACCATCTGCTACCTGCTCGTCACCGGTAACAAGATTCCCAGCTATCTGGGCAGCTCGTTCGCCTTCATCAGCCCCATTCTTGCGGTGGGCGCCACGCGCGGGCTCGACGCCGCCATGTCCGGCGTGATCGTCGCGGGCGCGGTGTTCCTCGCGGTCGCGGGAATCATCAGGCTCGTCGGAACGGGGTGGCTCGACCGCCTGCTGCCGCCCGTGCTCGTCGCCTCCGTGATGGTGGTCATCGGCGTAGGCCTGTCCGCAACCGCCGCGAATATGGCCTTTATGGGCACCGACGCCGCGGGCGCATCGGTCTTCAACCCGCAGGGCGCTCTGGTGGCCGCCATCACCCTGCTCGCTGCGGTGGTCTTCTCCGGGCGCGGCGGCATCGTCGGCACGGTGCCGGTGCTGCTCGCCATCATCGTGGGCTATGCGGTCGCCGTGGCGTTCGGCATGGTGGACTTCGCGCCCATCGCCCAGGCCGCCTGGATCGGCCTGCCCGGCATCAGCTTCCCAAAGTTCGACATGGGCGCCATCGCGCTCATCGCGCCGGTCGCCGTGGTCACGGTCATCGAGCATATCGGCCACCTGCTCGCCGTGGGCGAGATCGTCGACAAGGACTACCGCCCGCTGCTGCCGCGCTCCCTTGCCGGCGACGGCCTGTCCACCATGATCTCGGGCTTCCTCGGCGGTCCTCCCACCACCACCTATGCCGAGAACATCGGCGTCATGAGCGTCACGCGCGTCTACTCCACGCAGATCTTCTGGTACGCGGGCGGTTTCGCGCTCATCGTCGGTGGTCTGTGCCCCAAGCTCGCCGCGCTCATCAACTCCATTCCCAGCCCGGTCATGGGCGGCGTGTGCCTGCTGCTGTTCGGCCTCATCGCCTCCAACGGCCTGCGCATGCTCGTCTCGAACGGCGTCGATTTCGACGTCAACCGCAATCTGATGATCGCCTCCGTCGTCATCATCTTGGGCGTGGGCATGGAGACTTCCGGCATCGCCATCCCGCTGGGTGACTACACCCTGCCCGGCATGGCCACCTCCACGCTCGTGGGCATCATCTTGAACCTGGTGCTCCCGCAGGAGAAGAAGGACGAGGCGCGGGCATAAGCTTCCGCGCGCTCGGGTATAGTGGTGCAGCATGCCGGCGATCGATCCTGCGAATCGCGCCGGCGGTCACGTAAGGTATATGTGCGCCCGTGCAGGGCGGGCGACCCATCAATAGAAAGAGGATGCACATGTCCAACCAGGGTAAGACGGTCAAGGCCCACTACCGCGGCACGCTCGACGACGGCACCCAGTTCGATTCCAGCTACGATCGCGGCGAGCCCATCGAGTTCGTGGCCGGCGCCGGCCAGATGATCAAGGGCTTTGACGCCGCCGTGCTCGACATGGAGGT
>CAUWMY010000032.1:0-19170 GCA_963560155.1 uncultured Collinsella sp. | reverse complement strand
ACCCCGAGGACTACATCCAGATCCCGTGGGATGAGATCGATTACGTGGCGGCCTCTGTCCTGTTCGGGGGCAAGAAGATCGCGCGGTTCGCCATCTTCATCAAGGGCAGCGAGAGCGGATTTTCGTTCTCCACGCGCGACAACAAGGCGACGCTTCGAGCCATGCGCGAGCATGTGCCCGAGGATAGGCTGCTGCGCTCGTTGAACTTCTTTGAGGTGATCAAGCGCGGCGTGTTGTCACTGTTCGGTAAAAAACGCTAGAATATCCCATGCACGCTTGCGGATACGCCGAAGGGCTCTTCTTCGGCAGATGCGCGACGTGCGTTTATGGCAACGCCTCCGTAGCTCAGGGGATAGAGCACCGCTCTCCTAAAGCGGGTGTCGTACGTTCGAATCGTATCGGGGGCACCATTGCAACTAAAAAGGCCGCCACGCGCTCGTTCGCGTGGCGGCCTTTATAATGACCCGTTATTCCTCGCCGTCGCCGGTGTCGGTGCGGGCCTGGGTGGTGAGGGTGATCGTGGTGCCCTTGTCCAGCGATCCAAAGGCGGACTGGCTCACGATGATGCCGTCTGCCGGGCCGTTCACCACGACCTTGAACCCGAGCGACTCGAGTTGCGGCTTGGCGTGCGAGGCGGAATCATCGACGAAGCTGGGCGCATTGACCTTGGCGACGGGCTCAGGGCCCTGGGAGAGCACGATCTTGATCGTGCGGCCGGGCTCGACGCTGCCGCCGGGCTCATAGCTGATGACGGAGCCGGCGGGCACGGTGGAGCTGTAGTCGGAGCTGAAGGTGTAGCTGAGCTTGTCGCCGAGTGCGGCGATGGCCTGCTCCTTCGTCATGCCGGTGAGGTTGGGGACATCGACCGTGTCGGGGCCGGTGGAGACCCAGTACTCGATGACCGTGCCCTCCTCGACGGTCTCGCCGGTGTTCTTGCCCTGCTTGAAGACGGTGCCGGCCTCGGCGTCGTTGGCCTCCTCGTGCGCCTCGCCCTTCAGGCCCGCATCGGCCAGCAGCGCCTCGGCCTCTTCCTTGGTCTTGCCGGTGATGTTGGGGACTTCGGTCTTATCGATGGGCGCGGGGCCCTTGGAGAGCGTCAGCGTAACCGTTGAGCCCTCGCGAGCCTCCTTGTTGCCGTCGGGGGTCTGGTCGACGACGCGACCCTCCTCGACCTCGTTATCGTTCACGGCCTTGCCGTACTCGACGGCGAATCCTGCGTTCTCGAGCGCCTCTTCGGCCTCATCCTGGGTGTAGTTGATCACATTGGGGACGATGACCATCTCGCCTGAACCGCCGAACAGGTTGCTGGCGAAGAAGACGGCGGCGGCGATGACCGCGATGGCGCCGATGACGATGGCCGCGATCTTGGCGCCGTTGCTCTTCTTGGGCTCCTCGTAGCCGTTCTGGGAACGTTGGGAAGCCGCCGCCGCGCGGGGCCCGGCGGCGGTGGAGCCGGGGTTCGCGGATCCCGCGGGGCGTACCATGGCCTGGGTGGCGTCGCTCATCACGCGGGTCTCGGCACCGCCCATGGCGGCTCCGGCGATCACGCGCGTGGGTTCTGCCACGTCGACCGCACGGCCGGCGGCGTAGGCGTTGAGCACCTGGCGCAGCTCGTCGGCGGTTTGGAAGCGGTTGGCGGGGTCCTTCTCCATGCACTTGAGGATGATGCGCTCAAGGGCGGGGTCGACGCTGGGGTTGACCTGGCTCGGGGGGACGGGAAGCTCGTTGACCTGCTTGAGGGCCACGGAGATCGCATCGTCGCCGTCGAACGGCACGCGGCCGGTGGCGCACTCGTACATGACGACGCCGAGGGAGTAGATATCGCTCGTGGGGCCGAGGTCCTGGCCGCGCGTCTGCTCGGGCGAGACGTAGTGGGCGGTGCCCAGGACGTTGTTGTCCTGGGTGAGGTGGCTGTTCTTGGCGCGGGCGATGCCGAAGTCCATCACCTTGATGTTGCCGTCGGGCAGCACCATGATGTTCTGCGGCTTGATGTCGCGGTGGATGATCTCGTGCTTATGGGCGACGGAGAGCGCGCCGCAGATCTGGGATCCGATCTGGGCTACCTTTTTGGGATCGAGGGCGCCGTGGCTGCGCACGCCGCTCTTGAGGTCGGTGCCGCGCAGGTACTCCATGACGATGTAGTACGTATCACCGTCCTTGCCCCAGTCGTACACCCCCACGATATAGGGGCTCGAGAGGCCCGCGGCCGCCTGGGCCTCCTGCTTGAACCGGGCGGCGAAGGTGGCGTCCCCGGCGTACTGGGGCAGCATGATCTTCACGGCCACGGTGCGGTCGAGGACCTGGTCCTGCGCGCGGTACACGCTGGCCATTCCGCCGTTTCCGACCTTGTCCTTGAGCAGGTACCTTCCTCCGAGTACGCGCTGTCCGTCTGGCATGTCTTTAACTCCTCATCATCCATCCGCATGAAGCGGAAGTGTTACCTGGTCTAATGGCTAGAGCCCCTGTGCCGCGAGCGCCGCCCGCAGCACCTGCCCCGCCACGCCCGCTGCGCTCTCCTCGCCCTTGGCGTTCTGCTCGATCACGACCGAGATCGCGACGGTGGGCGTGTCGTAGGGCGCGAATCCGACGAACGTCGAGTTCGGGGTGGCGTTGTTTGTTTCTGCGGTACCGGTCTTGCCGGCCACTTTCAAACCCGCGATGCTCGCGGCGGAGCCGGTGCCGCTTTGCACGACGTCGAGCATCGCCTGCTTGACCTGCTCGGCGGTCCCGTTGCCCACGGCCTGTCCGAGGGATCGCGCGCGTGTGGTCTTGAGCACCGTGCCATCGGGGGCGAGGACCTGGGAGACCACGTAGGGGTTCATGGCGATGCCGCCGTTGGCGATCGTGGCGGCCACCACCGCGTTTTGCATCACGGTCGTCTGGGGGCCGGGGGTATGGCCCTGGCCGACGGGCTGGCCCGCTCCCGCCCAGGCGAGCTCCCATTCGGTCATCTCCGCGGGGTCGGGCATGATGGATGCGGCCGTGGTGAAATCGAGGCCGAGTTCCTGGCCGTAACCGAAGGCGCGGGCAGTCGCCACGAGCTTTTCAGATCCCAGGCCGGTGGCCACCTGGCCGAAGACCGTGTTGGACGAGACGGCGTATGCCCGGGCGAGCGAGATGGTGCCGTGGCCGCGCTCGTTGACGCTCACCACGTCGGCGCCTCCGATCTCCATGCGCCCCGGGCTGTCGTAGGTGGAATCGAGGGTGGCCATGCCGCTCTCGAGTGCGGAGGCGAGCGTGATGACCTTGAAGGTCGAGCCCGGGGTGTAGAGGGCCAGCGTCGCGCGGTCGTACATCGATGTGTCGGTGCCGCCGCTCGCGTTCGCGGCCTCTATGGCCGTCTGGATGTTCGTGTTGTCGAACGTGGGGGCGCTCGCCCACGCGAGAACGGCCCCGGTCCGCGGGTCGAGGGCGACGATGGCGCCGACGCGGCCGGAGAGCGCCTGCTCGGCTGCGCGCTGGATGCGCGAGTCGATGGTGAGCTGCACCGAGTTGCCGGGCTCGCTGATGCCGGCGAGAGAATTCAGGGCGTTTTGCCAACTCGAGTAGTCCTTGGAACCGGTGAGCGTGTCGTTTTGCGTGTTCTCAATGCCCATGGTGCCGTATTGCTGGGAGTAATAGCCGACCACGTGCGCGGCGAGGTTGCCGTTGGGGTAAGAGCGCGTGTACGTGCCGTCCTCCTGCTGGATGGACTCTGCGAGGGTGACGCCGTCGGCGGTGATGATGGAGCCGCGCTTGATGTAGCGCGCCTTGTTGATCGTGTGGTTGTTGATCGGCATGTCCTGGTACTCGGAGGCTTTGATCACTTGGATATAGGTGATATTGCCGATGAGCACGGCGAACAGCGCGGTGAACAGGACCACCGTCCGGGTAAGGCGGTTGGCGAGCGCCACGCGGCCGAGCAGGCCGCTCTCGGGGGTGTCGAGCGCGGGGCGGCGCATGTGGGAGCCGCGGGCGCCGGTGCGGTAGCCGGCGGCTGCGAGATCGGTGCTCGTGTTCGCGATTTCGGTCGAACGGCCGGTCGCCTCATCGCCGGCGCGCAGCAGCAAGCCGACGATAACGAAGCTCGCGAGCAGCGAGGAGCCGCCCTGGCTCATGAAGGGCAGGGTCACGCCGGTGAGCGGGATGAGCTTGGTCACGCCACCGACGATGGTGAACGCCTGGAACGAGATCGCGGCGGTGAGGCCGGCGGCGGAGAAGGCCGCCAGGTCCGATTTGGCGCGCGCGGCGGTGGTGAGGCCGCGGACCGCGAACAGCATGAACAGCAGCAGCACGGCGGCGCCGCCGAGCAGGCCCATCTCCTCACCGATCGCGGCGAAGATCATGTCGGATGCGACGACGGGGATGATATCTGCCATGCCCTTGCCGATGCCGACGCCCGCGAGACCGCCGTCTGCCAGGGAGAACAGCGACTGGACGATTTGATAACCGAGGTTCTGCGCGTCGGAGAACGGGTCGAGCCAGATCGCCACGCGGACCTGCACGTGGCTCATGATCTGGTACATGCCGAAGGCGCCCACGGCCAGCAGCGCAATGCCGATGATCACGTAGGAGATGCGACCGGTCGCCACATAGAGCATGATCAGGAAGATGGTGTAGAACAAAAGCGCGCTGCCCAGGTCGCGTTCGAAGGCGACGACGAGCAGGCAGACGCCCCATACGATGAACAGCGGGTAGAGCAGGCGCAGGCGCGGGAACTTGATCCCGAGGATCGTCCGGTTGGAGATGGACAGCAGCTCGCGGTTCTCCGCCAGGTAGCCGGCGAGGAACAAGACGATGAAGACCTTGGCGAACTCGCCGGGCTGGAACTGGAAGCTGCCGATCTTGATCCACAGCTTGGAGCCGTAGATCTCGGTGCCGATGAGCATGGGCAGCACGAGCAGGATGATGCCCGCGATGCCGAGGACGTACTTGTAGCGCTTGACCACTTCGAGGTTGCGCACTGCGGCGAGGGTTCCCACCATGAGGCCCACGCCCAGGAACAGGTAGATGACCTGACCGAGCGAGGCGTCGGGCTGCAGGCGCGTGACGAAGGTGATGCCGATGCCGGAGAGCGTGAACACGATGGGGAGGAGCGCCGGGTCGGCGCCGGGGGCGAAGATGCGCACGCCGATGTGCGCCGCGGCGAAGGCGGCGAACAGGCCGAGTGGGACGGCCAGCGTCTGGAAGGACAGGGCGGCGCCCGTGGTGACCACGTACATGGCGTACAGCAGCGTGACGGGGAACGCGGCGGCTATGAGCAGGAGCAGTTCGGTCGTGCGGCGACTCATTTACGCGGCACCTCCCTCGGTCGTGGTTGAAGGCGAAAGGGCGTCGGCTGGGGAATCTCCCGAGGATGACCCGCTGGCCAGGGCGTCGGCGGGTCCGGCATCCTCCCCGGCGGTCCCGGTGAGTCCCTCCTTGATCGCCTGCGCGTCCTCGATGAGCTTCGTCTGGGTCTCGTCGATTTGCGCGCGATAGTTCTCGACGGCGTCCTGGGCGTCCTCGAGGTTCTTTTGCGGGATGCCCTTGCGAAGGCGGTTCTGCGTGTCCTCGGGGAGGTCCTCGAGCTGGATCGACGTCTCGTCCTCGAGCCAGTGCAGGCTGAGGCCGAAGACGGGCTCGGGCATGCCGGTGTAGATGGCGACCGCTTCGTCCTTGACACCCAGGTAGACGGATTTCCTGATGGAGATGAACGATGCGATCGCGATGACGACGAGCGCGATGAGCAGGCCGACGATCGCGAAGATCATGGTGCGCCTGTGCTTGCGGGCGATCTCCCGGGCGCGGCCGTCGTCGGTGATGTCGACGACCACGACGGTCACGTTGTCGCTTCCGCCCGCGGCGAGCGCAGCGTCCACCAGGTTGTCCGTGCAGATCTGCGCGGTCGAGCTCTGCTGCGCGATGCGCTCGATCTCGCCGTCGGGGATCATGCCGGACATGCCGTCGGAGCACAGGATGAGCCGGTCGCCCTCCTCCACGTTCAACGTGAAGTGATCGGCGTACATCGCGGGGTCAGAGCCCAGCGCCCGGGTGATGACGGAGCGGTTGGGGTGGGTGCGCGCCTCGTCGGCGGTGATCTCGCCGGCGTCGACGAGCTCCTCGACATAGGAATGATCGCGCGTCACGCGGATGAGCGTGCTCTCATGCAGGAGATACGCGCGCGAATCGCCCACATGGGCGATGGCGAGGGTGGTGCCCTCGATGTATGCGGCGGTGGCGGTGCACCCCATGCCGGGGCGGCCCACGCCGTTCATGGCGGCCTCGATGATGGCGGCGTTGGCCGCCTCGATGGATGCGGCGAGCTGCGCCGCGTCGGCCGATTTGGGGCCGGTCTTGGCGATGGTCTCGACGGCGATCGCGCTGGCGACCTCGCCCGCGGCATGGCCTCCCATGCCGTCGCACACGCAGAAGAGCGGGGAGGCGGCGAGGTAGGAGTCCTCGTTATGGCTGCGGACGCAGCCCACGTCCGATCGGGCGCCCCACATGAGCGTGGAGGAGGTGCCGGCGTCGAAGGTGGCGTCGGTGTCGATCAGGTCGTCGGTGATGGGCTCGAAGCTCTGCGTCGAGCCGGGATCGTTGAGTTTGGCCTCGACGACGCTGAGGTCGATCTCGGCGGTGTCCTCGGGCGAGATGGGGGCCGTGGGGTCGGGGATGGCCTGGGCGGGGACCTCGGATTCGGGGGCGAAGGATCCCGGGGCGGCATGCGCGGGCACGCTGGGGGCCGGGTCGACCGCCGGGGAGGCGCCTGGAATAGCGGAAACCGGGGCCGCGGGGGCCGCCGGATTCACGGGGTGCGTCTGATGCCCGCCGTCAGCGGCGCGCATGTTGTCGGGTTCGACGCTCATCGGCGGTTCACCTTCATGACGACATCGCCGATCTGCACTTCATCCCCCTCGCGCAGGGTGGCGGGCTCCTGCAGTGGGCGGCCGTTGACGAGGGTGCCGTTGAGCGAGTTGAGGTCCTCGATCACGAGCGCGGGGCCCTGCAGGGAGAAGCGCGCGTGGCTCGCGGAGACGAAGGGTTCGTTCACGCAGATATCGGAGGACGGGGAGCGGCCCACGATGACCGGTCCCAGAATGTCCATGTGGATGCCGCGGATACCGCGCGGACCCTTGTCGACGTCGATCGTCCAGATCGCGGAGTCGCGGCGCTGGCCGCGCACCAGACCCACGCCCGTCTTCATGACGGCGAACAGGAAGATGTAGAGCAGCGCGACGAGGACGATGCGCCCGGCGAACAGGATGATGTCGATCACAGGCTAACCCCTAAACTCGAAGGTGCTGAGGCCGAAGGTCAGCACGTCGCCGTTGCGCAGGGGGCAACGGGTGATGCGACGGTTGTTGACCATGGTGCCGTTGGTGGAATTGAGGTCCTCGATGGACCAGTCGCTGCCGGTGAAGGTGAGCTGCGCATGACGGCGGCTGACGTTGGGGTCGCGCAGGACCACGTCCGCCACGGAGCGCTCGCGGCCCACGGTGGCGCGGGCGGAGGTGAGCTCGTAGGTGTCGCCGGTCACGACATCGACCAGCTGGGCGAGGGGGCGCGCCGGGGCGGCGGGCTTGGCGGGGGCCATGTGGGCCGCGCCGGCCGCGGCGATGCCCGCGCCCGTGGCGGCAGCGGCGCCGCCCATGCCGGCGAGCTGCTCGCGTGTCATGGTCTGCGGGACGGGGATGGGCGCCGGTGCGGGTGCGAAGGGATCGGCAACCTCGGCGGCGCCGGCGACCTGCGCGGACGCGGGGCTGAGCGCGGCGTCGAGCGCGGGGTTCGCCACCGGCACGGCGCCGGCGGCGGGAGAGGGCACGGAGGCCGGCATGGGTGCCGGGGCGGGCGTGGGCTTGCCCGAGGCGCCTTTGAGGTATGCGCGCTCCTCCTCGTAAAGGCGCGCGAGGGTGGGGGCGTCGACGTTTTCGGCGAAGACTGAGAACTTGCCGGGCTTGAGCGACGGGTCGATCATGAAGCGGACGAGCGGCGTGCCGACGAAGCGATAGCGCTTCTTCTCCGCCTGGGCGCGCACGAACTCCGTGACCTCGCCGGCGAGCTGGGAGTAGTAGGGCGCCAGGAGCTGGTCATCGTCGGAGGCGATGAGCACGGTGTAGAGCGCGGGGGCGGTGTTGACGCCGTTGATGACGAGCGTCTGGTCCTCCATCTCGCGCGCCGCCTGCTTGGCGAGCTTCTTGAAGGAGAAGGGCGCCTGCGCGGCGCCGAAGATCCCGGCGACGCGGTCTTCAAATATGTTCAGGAAGTTCACGAACGATCACCTTCCGAAAAATCTCGTCTGTATCCGAGAGCAAATACGCATATCCAAACAAGTATAGAGGATAGGCCGCCGAGGCCCAGGGCCACGGCGGCGTCCGCAGGTGCCACCGAGGCAATTTCCATAGGGTGAGCAAGATAGCAGCCGGCGAACGAACACAACGGGATGAGCAGGTAGAGCGCGGTGAGCAGGCCGGTGCCGCGTCCTTCTCGGCGCGCCTCCCAGGTCCGCGAGAGGACCCATGAGGTCGCGGCGGCGATGAGGGCGGTGACGGCTGCGGGGGCGAGGAGGGCGGGTGTGGCGAGGGCCGCGAGCGCGTCGACGGCGCCGAGGACGCCGCCGTGCAGATGCGATGCCACGAGGAGCCGTCCGAACGCGACCCCCGCGGCACTCGACGCGGCGGCGACCCCCGGCGTCAGGAAGAATCCGGCGACCACGGCGGCGAACGGGGCGAACCCGGGGGCGCCGCCCGATGCGAGCGCGAGCGCGGCGCAGGTCACGAGCACAGTCGAGGCTGCCGGGTGCAGGCGCCCCCACACGAACCACCAGGCGGCCATGAGGGAGAAGGCGAGCACCGCGAGAGGCAGCATGGAGAAGAGGGGCGTGGCGTTGACGATGAGCATGAGCCAGCCGGCGAGGGCCAGGGCGGAACCGATCTGCGGGGCGATCGCGGCGCCCACGCCGATGCCCACCGAGGTGATGGCGCGCACCAGGGCGTCGCCCACGTGCAGGTCGCCCAAAAGGGTCCAGGACACGGCCGTGACCGCGATGCCGCTGACGGCGCCCAGGGCGCACGCGCGGGCCTTGGGGTAGCGGCTCCCCAGATACCCCTCATCGGGATCGAGCTCCCACGCGCGCTCGCCGCGGCCCTCGCCCCCATCCTCATCGCCCGGGTCGTCGGAGGTGAGACGGGCGATGATCCGGGCGAGGCTCTTGTGGCCCTCGCGGGGGTTGCCCAGCCCGTTCAGGAAGGCGTCGCCGAACTCCGCCACGCTCGTCATGCGGTCGTACGGGGCGGGGGACAGTGCGTCGAGCAGCGCCTGCTCAGAGGATGCGGGGATGTCCGGCAGCAGGTCGCTGGGGTACAGGACGCCGCGGATGATGCGGTCGAGGGAGTCTGCGGGGCTGCCCGCGCGGAAGGGCGCGGTGGCGCAGAGGGACTCGTAGAGCACCGCCGCGAGGGCGAAGACGTCGCTGCGCTCGTCGACCTCCTCGCCGTTGAGTTGCTCGGGCGGCATGTAACCGATGGTGCCCCCGCGCGCACCGCCGAAGCCCGCGGCGCTGGCGAGCGTCGCCATGCCGAAATCGGCCAGCTTGACGTGGCCGTTGCGGTCTATGAGGACGTTGGCCGGCTTGATGTCGAGGTGGAGCACGCCGTTCTCGTGCGCGAAGGAGAGCGCCTGGACGAGCGCATCGGCGATGCAGGCGGCCTCGTCGTAGGTGAGGGAGTGCCCGTCCACGTGTTGGAGGAATTCCTCGAGCGTCATGCCGTCCACATACTCCATGACCAGGTAGGCGTGCGCGCTGTCATAGGTGAAGTCGATGACCTGCACGATGTTGGGGTGCTGGAGCATGCTCGCCGTGCGCGCCTCGGCGAGCGCCGTGGCGGTGGTTTCCAGCGGCGCGCGCGTCTCGGGCGAAGCCAGGGGCATGCGCTTGATGGCGACGCGGCGCTGCAAGCGGGAGTCGAGGCAGATCTCGACGCTGCCGAAGCCGCCGGCGGCGCGGGTCTCGAGCGGTCGATACCGTTTGAGCAGGGAGGATGCGGCTGATCCAGCGGCGGGCGGAGGGGCCATGGGCGGTTGGCCCCCGTGCGGGGCTTGGGATGCAAACGGGGCGGGGCCGGCCGGTTGTGCGGACCCGGGCCCAGCTCCGGGGCGGGGTGCCGCGTCGGGGCGGGGCGCCGCGTCGGGGCCGGGCGCCGCATCGGGGCGGGGTGCCGCGTCGGGGCCGTTGGAGGATGCGGGCCGGCGCCACATGGAGCGCGATGCCAGGCGCGGGCCGCTCGCGCGATCGGATTGCGAGTGTGTTCCCCGCTGTTGCGGGTCGGGTATGTTGAAGGGGAAGATCGGCATGGCCATCCTCGTGCGTTTAAGGTTCGTTTTCGGCCGAAGCCAAGTGCGGTTTGGGCCCATTTTACCACGGTGCCCGCGTGCGCCGTTTTCGGCGGCGCCGGGTGTGGCCGCCAACGGGCTCGGAAATGGTCGGGAATAGCTACCTTGCGACAGCGTGGCAATTTACGGCCATTTGTCCGGTGGGCCACCGAGAAAACCGGTCGCAATCTGCTAAGTTGCGACAGCGAGGCAATTCTCGACCATTTTCTAGGCCAGATGCGGAGAAACTGGTCGTAATCTGTCACGCAGCAAGAGGTTGGCAAATTGCGGCCTTTTTGCACCCGTCGTCGGCCCGTGCCCGTGTGGCCTGCATCGCGGACGTGTGGCAGCGCGAGACGCTATGATGGTGGGAACGATTATTCATGCGCGCGATGAAGGATGTACGCGCGCGATGAGGGGCGTGCGACGAAGGCGGTGAAGGGGCATATGGACGATTCCGAGCGACTCGCGGCGTATGATGCGTTCGCGCGGGGCATCCGTGCGGAGCTCGCCGAGGTCGGCGCGCGCATGGACGTTCTGCGCACCGAGAACAAGGTCAAGACGGCGACGTATCGCCAGCTGTTCGCCACGCGCATGACCTTGAAGGACATCGACCGCCGCCTAGTCGAGCGCGGATTGTAGGAGGAATTCCCCATGGAGTCGCTCTATAGGAAGTACCGCCCGCTCACGTTTGAGAGCGTCGTGGGCCAGCAGCATATCGTCTCAACGTTGGAGCACGCGGTGGCCGAGGGCCGCCTGAGCCATGCGTACCTGTTCTGCGGCCCGCGCGGTACGGGCAAGACCACCATGGCGCGCATCCTCGCCAAGGCGCTGCTGTGCGAGAAGGCCGAGGGCGCCCGCGCGGCAGGTGCGACCGGCTGCAACCCCGACGGTACCTGCCCGGAGTGCACGGCGATCGCCGAGGGCACACATCCGGACGTTTACGAGCTCGACGCCGCGTCTCGCACGGGCGTGGACAACGTGCGCGAGGAGATCATCAACTCGGTGAGCTTCGCCCCGGTGCGCGGTGCGTATAAGGTCTACATCATCGACGAGGTCCACATGCTCACGACGCAGGCGTTCAACGCTCTGCTCAAGACGCTCGAGGAACCGCCGAGTCACGTTATCTTCGTCCTGTGTACCACCGATCCGCAAAAGATCTTGGAGACGATTCTGTCGCGCTGCCAGCGCTTCGATTTCCACCGCATCTCCAATGAGGACATCATCGGTCGCCTGCGCTACATCTGCGAGCAGGAGGGCTTCGCCTTCGATGAGGAGGCGCTCGAGGTCGTGGCGCGCCACGCCCGCGGCGGCATGCGCGATGCCCTGTCCACGTTGGAGCAGCTCTCGGTCTTCGGCGACGGCTCGGTGCGCATCGGCGACGCGCGGGCCCTCCTGGGCGAGGTGGCGTCCACGGTGCTATCCGAGTTCGCCTGCAAGATGGCCGTGCGCGACACCGTCGGCCTGTTCGGCCTCATTCGGGCTCAGGTCGACGAGGGTAATGACCTGCAGGAGCTCACGCGCGACCTGATCGCGCACATCCGCGACGTATACACAGCCGCGATCGCGGGCCCTCGCGCCGAGCTGTTCGACGGCACGCCCGAGGAGGTGGCCGCCTTGGTGGAGGAGGCACGCCTCTTCGACGGGGCCGATCGCCTCGCCCGCGCTTTGACCGTGCTGGACGACGCCGCACTGGAGATGCGCAATGCAACCGATCCGCGCCTGGTGCTCGAGATTGCTTGCACGCGCCTGGCACGCCCCGAGTCCGACCTGACGCTCGAGGCGCTCGCCGAGCGCATCGCCCGTCTGGAGGCTCAGATCGCCTCCGGCGTGCCGAGCGCGCCGATGTCGGCCGAGCAGCTCGCGTCCGCGACGCATGCCAAGGCGGCATCCGCTCCCCAGGTGGCCCCGGCGCAGGGGTCGCGCGCGGCGGCGAGCGCTTCGGACCCGGCACGCCCCACCGCGCCCGCCCCGGCACGCGCCGCGGCTCCCATGCCCGCTCCCGCGGCTGCCCCGTCGGCCCTGTCGGCTCCGCGGTCGGCGAACGTGCCTGCGGCTCCCATGCCTGCTCCATCGTCTAAGCCGGAACCCGATTCGGCCCCTGCGACCCCCGCGTCAACGTCGGCGCCTGCGGCGTCGGCGTTGACGGCTGCCCCGGCGGCGCCGTCGGCTCCGTCGTCCGCTCCCGCATCGACCACCGTGCCGCCGAGCGCCACGCCCGAGATGGCTTCCTGCGCGGTGACCCCCGCCGCCGCGGATGCCGGCGATCTGCAACGCCGCTGGGCTGAGACGGTCAAGAAAATCGCGGCCGTCCAACCCTCTCGCGGAGGCCTGCTGCAGAGCTCCCGCGCGGTGCGTGACGACGGCGCGACCCTCACCGTCGCGTTTCCCAAGGGATCGAATTTCGCCCTCAAGATGATCAGCCGCCCAGACAGCAACGCCCTCGTGATGCCCGTCATCTGCGAGGTGTTCGGCAAGCGCTCCGTCGAGTACGTGATGGACGGCGCCGCCGCTGCGGCCCCGGCGCCCGTTGCTCCCACTGCTTCCGCCTCCCAGGTTCCTGCGAACCCCACCCCGCAGACAGCGCGCGTTCCGCAGTCGGTGCCCACCCCGCAGACGGCGCCCGCCCCGCAAGCGGCGCCCGCCCCGCGGGCTCCCGCCGCCTCCGATGCGGCGTCCTCCGCGGTCCCGTCCGCACCGGCGCCCGCGCCTCAGGCCGCGCCCGCAGCCCCGGCCGCGCCCGCCATCCCCACCGCCGACCAGGCAACGGGCCCCACGGTCCTCGCCGAGCGCGATCTCGATGCCGACCGCAAGGCCTGGGAAGACGATATGCCTCCGTACGACGATGCCTTCGTCGCGTCGTATGAGGACGATTTCGACGCCGCCCCCATCGAGGTGCCCGGCGATGCTCCATCGGCTGCCGGCATGCCTGTCGAACCGCGGCCCTCATCGCCTGCCGCATCAGCGCCCGATGCCTCGCCGGAGACGCCCGACGTCCCGACGGCGCCCGTCGTCTCCGATGCGATGCCCCCTTCGCAGGGGACGGCCGTCAACCCCGGGGAAGAGGTCTCCGTCGATCCCAAGGCGGTGCTTCAGAACATCTGGGGCAACGTTGTTTTCAAGTGACGGTCGCCAGTGGGTGGCGTGGCTCGTCTCGTACTTTTTGCAAGACGCGGCGTCTTTTCCGGAATGACGGCGCCTTTTCCGTGGGGGCATGTGGCACGCGCGCGTAATGTCGAAAAAAACGCCAATGAACCGTTTCACTTTCGACATTACGCGCGCAGGTTGACGTGATCGGCACTCCCCCCCCAGGTGTGCGTTCCGCCCGGCGCGCTTCCCCTCCGACGCCACCGCTCCGTCATCGACGCCCCGCCGCCCGTCTCATGCCGCATCGCGCGCGCCCGGCGTGCCCGTGCGCCGTGGTACCATGCCCCTTGGAATATCCGCCTGCGCGCGCCGCAGGCTTTACCAGTGAGGAGAACCCATGGCCGGAATCAACATGCAACAGCTCATGAAGCAGGCCCAGCAGATGCAGAAGAAGCTCGCCGAGGCCCAGGAGTCCATGAACGAGGTCACCGTCGACGCCAGCGCCGGTGGCGGCATGGTCAAGGTCACCGTTGATGGCAACATGCAGCTCCAGTCCGTGACTATCGACCCGGACGCGCTTGACCCCGAGGACGTCGATATGCTCCAGGACATGATCGTGGCCGCTGTGAACGAGGCGTACCGCGGCGTGGCCGAGATCGCCAACAAGCGTATGAGCGCCGCCACCGGCGGCATGGGCGCCGGCATGCCCGGTATGCCGTTCTAGATCCAAGAGATTCCATCTCGACCGCATCGTTTAGCCGGGCATGTGTAATTGGGGTACGTCCCCAATTACACATGCGTTGCCTGTCGCACCATTTTGGGAGAGCAAACGCGCATGAGCGCTGACCGCAGTCTACAAATCCTCCTCGATGAGCTGGGCCGCCTTCCGGGCATCGGTCCCAAGAGCGCCCAGCGCATCGCCTATCACCTTCTCGAGGCCGACGCCGAGGAGGCGCGCCGCTTGGCGGACGCCATTCTCATGGTGAAGAGCGAGGTCCATTTCTGCAGCCGCTGCTTCAACTACGCGACGGGCGATGAGTGCGCGATCTGCGAGGACTCCTCGCGCGATCGTGGTCGCATCTGCGTGGTGGGGGAGCCCCGCGACGTCTCGGCAATCGAGCGCACGGGCAGCTATCGCGGCCTGTACCACGTGCTCGGCGGCGTGATCAGCCCCATGGATAAAATCGGCCCCGAGCAGCTCCACGTGCGCGAGCTGCTCGCGCGCCTGGGCGCAGAGGAGATCGAGGAGGTCATCATCGCCACGAATCCCAATATCGAGGGCGAGACCACCGCGAGCTACCTCGCGCGTACCATCAAGCCGCTCGGCATCACCGTCACGCGCCTGGCCAGCGGCCTTCCCGTCGGGGGTGACCTTGAGTACGCGGACGAGCTGACCCTCGGCCGCGCCATCGAGGCGCGCAGGGCGCTGTAGAGCTCCGAAGGCCCGGCGCACAAGCGATTCGTTCGGCTTGGGTCAGCGCGGTCGTGGCAATATGGGGGAAGGCATTAGCGGCGAGCCGAAAACCAGGTTCTTGCGACGGCATAAAGTTTTGTTGGTTTGAAATGACAACGGGTCTCCCTTACCTTCGGATTGTCAGGATTCGAGGAGAAGGAGACCCGAGATGAATCTTACCGTACCGGCCGCCGTGGCGGCGCTGGAAACCGCGTTCCTGGACATGCTGAGGGAGGGGCCGGCGGCTTCGGCGGGTTCGAGTCGGGCGCGAGGTCGGTTGAGCCTGCCTGCTGCTCGATCGGCGCCGCCGCACCTGAGTGAGCGGGCGGCGGGGCCTCATGCGATCGCGGCGCCGCCCGCTTTGCGGCGTGGGGCCGCATCTGCTCGCTCGCCAGGGACGCGCGGCACGTTCGCCGATGCGCGGGGAATGACGGCATTCCGCGCGCTCGGCGGGGTAGAATGAAGAAACGCGCGGCTTCGTGTGGCGATGCCTCCTGTCGCGCTGACGTTTATGAGGGAGGGCCGAGGCGCGCCATGTGCGTGTCGAGGAACCGTTCTCATATATCAGCCGGGGCCGCCAGGGCCCGGTGCCTTATATACCTAGTTCGAGAGGAGAGGGGTATATGGCAGATCGCAAGTTCAAGTCTATGGACGGCAACGAGGCCGCCGCGTACGTTTCGTACGCGTACACCGAGGTGGCGGGCATCTACCCGATCACGCCGTCCAGCCCCATGGCCGACCATGTCGACCAGTGGGCGGCCCAGGGCAAGAAGAACATCTTCGGCACGCCCGTGAACGTGGTGGAGATGGAGTCCGAGGCGGGCGCCGCCGGCGCGGTGCACGGCTCCCTGGGCGCCGGCGCCCTCACCACCACCTACACGGCGTCGCAGGGTCTTCTGCTCATGATCCCGAACATGTACAAGATCGCGGGCGAGGGCCTGCCGGGCGTCTTCCACGTCTCGGCCCGCACCGTCGCCACCCACGCGCTCAACATCTTCGGCGATCATTCCGACGTCATGGCCTGCCGTCAGACCGGATTCGCCATGCTCGCCGAGGGCAACGTCCAGGAGGTCATGGACCTCTCGCCCGTCGCCCACCTCGCGGCCCTCACCGGCAAGACCCCGTTCCTCAACTTCTTCGACGGGTTCCGCACCTCGCACGAGATCCAGAAGGTCGCCGTGTGGGATTACGAGGACCTCAAGGACATGTGCGACATGGACGCCGTCCAGGCCTTCCGCGACCACGCGCTCAACCCCGAGCATCCGCACGCTCGCGGCAGCCATGAGAACGGCGACATCTTCTTCCAGCACCGCGAGGCCTGCAACGGCACGTACAACGCGCTGCCGGCCATCGTCCAGTCCTACATGGACAAGGTGAACGCCAAGCTCGGCACCAGCTACCACCTGTTCGACTACTATGGCGCCGATGACGCCGATCGCGTGGTCGTGTGCATGGGTTCCTTCTGCGACACGCTCGAGGAGGTCATCGACTACCTGAACGCCCACGGCGAGAAGGTCGGCCTGGTCAAGGTCCGCCTGTACCGTCCGTGGTCCGTCGAGGACTTTGTGGCCGCGCTGCCCGCGACCGTCAAGAAGGTCGCCGTGCTCGACCGCACCAAGGAGCCCGGCTCCATCGGCGAGCCGCTCTACCAGGATGTCGTCTCCGCCCTGTATGAGTCCGGCCGCACCGACCTCGTGGTGACTGGTGGCCGTTACGGCCTCGGTTCCAAGGACGAGCCGCCGGCGGCCGCCTTCGCAGTCTTCGAGGAGCTCAAGAAGGACGCGCCCAAGCGCGAGTTCACCATCGGCATCGAGGACGACGTCACCGGCCTGTCCCTGCCCATGGACCCGGACGCTCCCAACACGGCGGCCGAGGGCACCATCGAGTGCAAGTTCTGGGGCCTCGGCGGTGACGGTACCGTCGGCGCCAACAAGAACTCGATCAAGATCATCGGCGACCACACCGACAAGTACGTCCAGGCCTACTTCCAGTACGACTCCAAGAAGACCGGCGGCGTCACCATCTCGCACCTGCGCTTCGGTGACTCCCCGATCCGCTCCCCGTACTACGTGACCAAGGCCGACTTCGTGGCCTGCCACAACCCCAGCTACATCGTCAAGGGCTTCAAGATGGTCCGCGACGTCAAGCCCGGCGGCACCTTCCTGGTCAACTGCCAGTGGACGCCCGAGGAGTTCGCCTCCCACATGCCGGCCAACGCCAAGCGCTACATCGCCCAGAACAACATCAACGTCTACCTGATCGACGCCATCGACCTGGCCGCCAAGGTGGGCATGGGCAAGCGCACCAACACGGTGCTGCAGTCCGCGTTCTTCGCCCTGGCCGGCGTGCTGCCGCAGGAGGACGCGATCCGCTACATGAAGGAAGCGGCCACCAAGTCCTACGCCAAGAAGGGCGAGGCGATCGTCGAGGCCAACCACAAGGCCATCGACGCCGGCGCGACCGCCTTCGTGAAGTTCGACGTCCCGGCCGACTGGGCCGACGCCACCGACGAGGCTCCTGCCTCCGTCCTCTCCGACGAGGAGAAGACGGCGATCGCCAAGCAGGTCAAGGAGCTCATGGAGCCCATCGCCCGCATGGACGGCGACTCCCTGCCCGTCTCCGCGTTCAAGGATTGCGCCGACGGCCAGTTCGAGCTGGGAGCCGCCGCGTACGAGAAGCGCGGCGTGGCCGTCATGGTCCCGCACTGGGATGAGACCAAGTGCATCCAGTGCAACCAGTGCGCCTACGTGTGCCCGCACGCCACGATCCGTCCGTTCGCGCTCACCGAGGCCGAGGTCGCCGCGGCGCCCGAGACCATGCGCACGCTGGACGTGAAGATCCCCAAGGACACCGGCTACAAGTTCACCATGGCCATCAGCCCGCTCGACTGCATGGGCTGCACCAACTGCGCCAAGGTCTGCCCCAAGGACGCGCTCACCATGGTTCCCGCCGAGGGCGAGCTCGTGGAGCAGAAGACCTTCGATTACTGCGTGGCCAACGTCGCCGAGAAGCCCGAGCTCATCGGCAACAACGTCAAGTCCAGCCAGTTCAAGCAGCCGCTGCTTGAGTTCTCCGGCTCCTGCGCCGGCTGCGCCGAGACGGCCTACGCGCGCCTGGTGACCCAGGTCTGCGGTGACCGCATGTTCATCTCCAACGCCACCGGCTGCTCTTCCATCTGGGGCAACCCGGCCGCGACCTCCCCGTTCTGCACCGACAAGAACGGTCACGGCCCGGCTTGGAACAACTCCCTGTTCGAGGACAACGCCGAGCATGGTCTCGGTCTCGAGCTCGGCTACAAGGCCGTCCAGGGCAAGCTCGTCGCCCAGACCGAGGAGCTCATGGCTTCCGACTGCGCAACCGACGAGCTGAAGGCCGCCGCTCAGGCATGGCTCGACGCTCGTGAGGACGCCGAGGCCTCCAAGACCGCGGCTGCCGCTTACATCGAGCAGCTCGAGGCCTGCGGCTGCGACAAGGCCAAGGCGATCCTGGCCGACAAGGCGTACCTCACCAAGAAGTCCTTCTGGATCTTCGGCGGCGACGGCTGGGCCTACGACATCGGCTTCGGCGGCCTGGATCATGTCCTCGCCTCCGGCAACAACGTCAACGTCTTCGTGTTCGACACCGAGGTGTACTCCAACACCGGCGGCCAGGCCTCCAAGGCCTCTAACCTGGGTCAGGTCGCCCAGTTTGCCGCCGCGGGCAAGAACGTCAAGAAGAAGAGCCTCGCCGAGATCGCGATGAGCTACGGCTACGTCTACGTGGCGCAGGTCGCCATGGGCGCCAACCCGGCTCAGACCCTGAAGGCCATCCACGAGGCCGAGGCCTACGACGGTCCGTCCATCATCATCGGCTACAGCCCCTGCGAGATGCACTCCATCAAGAAGGGCGGCATGCAGAACTGCCAGGCCGAGATGAAGAAGGCCGTGGATTGCGGTTACTGGAACCTGTTCCGCTACAACCCGGTTGCCCCCGAGGGCAAGAAGTTCGCCCTCGACTCCAAGGAGCCGGCCGGCGGCTACCAGGAGTTCCTCATGAACGAGGCCCGCTACGCGAGCCTGACCACCGCGTTCCCGGAGCGCGCCGAGAAGCTCTTCGCTGCCAACGAGGCCGCTGCCATGGATCGCTATAAGCACCTGCTGAAGCTCAAGACGCTCTATAACGAGGAGTAGGTTTCGGAAGCTGCGGTTTGTAGTGCGGAGCGACTAGCGCGCCCCCGTCGGATTCAATTCCGGCGGGGGCGCTTTCGTTCATGGACTTTAGTCCGTGCCGCGCGCCAGCGCGGCATAGAAAACCACCCGCTG
>CAUWMY010000031.1:0-19591 GCA_963560155.1 uncultured Collinsella sp. | reverse complement strand
CGGCGGGCAGGTAGGCGGCGGGGCCGACCACGGAGCCCTGAGAGCGGTGAGCGGTGCCGAAGGCGTCGAGCACGAAGACGTCACCGTAGGAGGCCAGGGTCTTGGCGATCTCGGGGTCGTTCTTCTTCTCGCGCTTGTCGAAGCGGACGTTCTCAAGGACGAGGATCTTGCCGGGCTCGAGGGCCTCGACGGCGGCGGCGGCCTTCTCGCCATAGGTATCGGCAACGAAGGTCACGTCAAGGCCGGAGAGCTCGGCGAGCTTGGCGGCAACGGGCTCGAGGGAGAACTCCGCCTGGAAGCCGGTGCCGTCCGGACGGCCGAGATGGCTCATGAGAATGACGCGAGCATTATGGTCGACCAGGTACTTGATGGTCGGAAGAGCGGCCTGGATGCGGGTGGTGTCGCCCACGACGCCATCCTTGATCGGCACGTTGAAGTCGACGCGGACAAGAACGCGCTTGCCGTCGACATCGATGTCGCGGACGGTCTTCTTGGTGAAAGCCATGTCCAATCCTTTCTGTATCGAGCAAGGGCGGTATCGCCTCTTGCAGGTAAAAAGGGCGCGACCCCGGGCATTCGCCGTGAGGCCGCGCCCTCCTATAGACGCTTGGTCTAGATGCGAGAGAAGCCGCTCAACTTAGGCGACGAACTTCTCGAAGTACTTGATGGTGCGGACCATCTGGGAGGTGTAGGAGTTCTCGTTGTCGTACCAAGAGACGACCTGCACCAGGGTCTGGCCGTTGCCCAGCGGGTTGCACATGGTCTGGGTGGCGTCGAAGATGGAGCCGTGGGTCTCGCCGATGATGTCGGTGGAGACGATGTCGTCCTCGTTGTAGCCGAAGGTCTCGGAGATGGTCTCGGCGTAAGCCTTCATAGCAGCGTTGACCTCGTCGACGGTGACCTCCTTGTCAACAACGGCATAGAGGTTGGTGAGGGAGCCGGTGGGCGTCGGAACGCGCTGGGCGGCACCGATCAGCTTGCCGTTGAGCTCGGGGAGGACCAGGCCGATGGCCTTGGCGGCACCGGTGGTGTTGGGGACGATGTTGACGGCGCAGGCGCGGCTACGACGCTTGTTGCCCTTGCGCTGCGGGCCGTCGAGCGGCATCTGGTCGCCGGTCCAGGCGTGGATGGTGGTCATGATGCCGGACACGATGGGAGCGAAGTCGTTCAGACCCTTGGCCATCGGGGCGAGGCAGTTGGTGGTGCAGGAAGCAGCGGAGATGATGTTGTCCTCGGCGGTCAGCGTCTCATGGTTGACGTTGTACACGATGGTGGGGAGGTCATTGCCCGCGGGAGCGGAGATGACGACCTTCTTGGCGCCGGCGTTGATGTGAGCCTGGGCCTTGGCCTTGGAGGTGTAGAAACCGGTGCACTCGAGCACGACGTCGACGTCGAGGTCGCCCCAAGGCAGGTTGTTGGCGTCGGCCTCCTTGTAGATCTTGATCTCCTTGCCGTCGACGACGATGGAGTCCTCGGTGGCCTCGACCTTATGATCGCGGGAGTAGTTGCCCTGCGTGGAGTCGTACTTCAGCAGATACGCGAGCATGTCGGGAGAGGTGAGGTCGTTGATGGCGACGATCTCGGAGCCCTCGTGACCGAACATCTGGCGGAAGGCCAGACGGCCGATGCGACCGAAGCCGTTGATAGCAACCTTAACTGCCATGTGTGTCTCCTTTCATTGGACCTCCCGCGGGCTGGCTGCCCGCCGTTGAAGTCCGAAAACTAACCACTCACCAAATATACCTTTTTTCCGCTTGCTCAATCGCGTGATTGGCAACTTTCGGTAGAAAGTCCCTGTTTGAAACGTTTCACCATCATCTACCGACCCCCGCTGAAGGTGTGTCGCTCAACTTGAGACGCTTCAATTCCCACTTCAGGGCGTGCGTGTCTCCTCGGCGATCCTCTCGAGGCGCAGCAGCCGATGATACAGCGCCGACTTCGAGAGCGGAGGATCGGCCATCTCCCCCAAGTCGCGCAGGGACAGGTCGGGGTGGTCCTCCCTGAGACGGCAAAACGTCTCGAGGCCCTCGGGGAGGCCCGGGCGCAGACCGAGCGCCTCGAGCTCCTCGATGAGCTCCAGCTGCCGCTGCGCCGCCCCCGCGCTGCGAGTCTGGTTGGCGAGCTCGGCGTTGACGCGGCGATTTACCTGGTTCTTCACGTGCTTGACCGCGCGCGCCTCCTCGATCTCGGAGACGGCCCGCACGGCGCCCAGCTTCATCAGCAGACGGCGGATGTCCTCGGCGCTCTTGACGTAGACCGCATAGGCACCGCGACGCGGATTGACGCGCGCCTGCACCCCCATGCCGCAGATGAGCTCGGCGAGGTCATGGGCGAACTGCTCACCCTGCACCGCGATCTCGAGATGGAAGTCACCGCGCGGGTCCGCGACGAAGCCGCCCGCGATGAGGCTCCCCCGCACGAAGGCGCGGCGGCAGCATGCGCGGTTCGCGACATGGCGGGGCACGCCGGCGACGAGGCCCCCCGAGCGGTCGAGTATGCCCAGCAGGACGAGCGCCTTCTCGAGATCGGGTTGGTCGGGCAGGACGATGAGGTAGTTCCGCACGCGGTGCAACACGGACCGCCTCACCGTGAGGTCGGTCTTGAGCTTCAAGATCTTGTGCGTGAGCTCGATCATGGTACGGGCGACGGCGCCGGTCTCCGTCGCGACCTGAAGCTGATGGCCCCCCTGGCCGCTGATCGAAAGCGTCCCGCACACGCGAACGAGCGCGGCGAGCGTCGAGACGTCGCAATACGCGCACTCAGGCGCGCACCTCGCGAGCTCATCGCGAACCTCTGCCGTGAACGACAACTACCTCACCACCTCGGCCAGCGCCCGGGCAAGGCGACCGGCATCGTGAACCGCGGGGGACTCCCCGCCCGTGAAATCCCTGATGACAACAAAACCCGCGAGCGCCCGAATACGCTCGATATCTTCCTCCGACGCGCGTATCGGCCCGAAGGGCGCCCCCTTGACCGCCGCTATCGTCGAGGCGGATACGACATCGCCGGGGGCGGCGCCGGCGTCGGCCGCGCGGGCGGCCTCGGCGACCGAGCGCTCCCAAGCCCGCTTCTCGTAGGGAAAGACGAACTCGGGGGACTCGACGCGGTGGACCAAGACGGCATCGAGCGCGCCGCGCAACCCGCATGAGGCGAGGACCTCGACATGGTCCGCCACGCTCATGCCGGACGTCTCCCCCAGCGAGTCGATCTTGGGGCAGATGAAGACCCGCCTGGCGGCGGTGGAGACAAGGGCGTCGCGGATACCAGGAACCAGCACGTTGGGAACGATGGTGGTGAACAGCGAGCCCGGGCCGAGGACCACGAGATCGGCGCCCATGATGGCATCGACGGCATCGCGATTCGCCTCGGCATCCGCGGGATCGAGCCAAACCTCCTCAAACGACCTCATGCCGTAGGAGATGTTCGCCTGACCGTGCACGACAAGCCCCTCGCGGGTCCTTCCGGAAAGGCTCACGAGGTCGAGCGTCGACGGATGCACGTGGCCGATGCAGCCCAGCAGCCGCTCGCAGGTGCGGATGGCGGCCGTGAACGACCCCTCCTCCTTTGAGAGCGCGACCAGAAGCAGATTGCCGAGGGCGTGGTCATCGATGTAAGAGAAGCGGTGCGCAAACGCCCGGGCGAGCGGGGACGCGGGGTCGGCGGCCAGGGCGGACAGGCACTTGCGCACGTCACCGGGCGGGACCATGTGCTCGCGTTCGCGCAAGAGGCCGGTCGACCCGCCATCGTCGGCCATGGCGACCACCGAGTCGATATGCGCCCCCATGAGCCGCAAGGCGGCGATGAGGCGCGGCTGGCCGGTGCCGCCGCCGATGGAAACCGCCCTGAGGCGCTGATCGGGCATCGTTAGCTCCTGAGATTCGCCTTGGCGAGGTCGCGATGGGAGATGCTCACATGGTACTGATGACGCTCCAAGTAGCGCCCGGTCGCCTCAGCAATGGCGACGCTGCGATGCTGGCCGCCAGTGCATCCGATCGCGATGGAGAGCCTCGGCTTGCCCTCGGCGATATACCCGGGCATGACGGCGTCGAGCAGACGGAACCACGCGTCGAGGAACTCCTGCGTCTTAGGATGGTCGATCACGAAGCTGGAGACCTTCTCATCAAGACCGGTAAGCGTGCGCATCTCGGGGTCGTAGAAGGGATTGGGCAGGAACCGCACATCGATCATGAGGTCCGCCTCAACTGGAAGCCCGTGTTTGAAGCCGAAGGAAAACACGTGGACGTCCATCAGTTGCTCGTCGCTGAGCTCTGAGAAAGCAGTCTGAAGGCGCTTACGCAACGTCGCCGTGCGCATACGGCTCGTATCGATGACGAGGTCGGCGCGCTCACGGATGCTCGCCAGCGCCATCCGCTCACGCTGAATCGCGTCGGCCAATGTGTCACCACGCTTCGCCAGCGGATGACGGCGGCGATTCTCGCTGTATCGGCGGATAAGCACCTCGTCCGAAGCCTCGAGGAACAGCACCTTGCAGGTCATCTCATGGTCGCGCAGCGTCTCGATGGTATCGAGCAGCTCATCGAAGAGCCCCTGGCTGCGCAGGTCGCTCGTAACGCACAGATGGCGCCCCACACCCGTGTTGATACCGATGATCTCGGCGAGCTGCATGATGAGGCTCGGGGGCAGGTTGTCGATGCAGAAATAACCCATGTCCTCAAACACGTGCATGGCCTGCGTGCGGCCGGAACCGGACATGCCGGTGATGATGACGATATCGGGGACGCGCTCGGCATGCTCGGCCGAGATGGCATCTGGGCGCTCGGACATGATGGGCCTTTCATCCGGATCGAAGCGTTAGTGAATCATTGGTACGAGTATATCCCCTCATGCGACGGCAGACGAAAACACCGCGCCTCAGCCGAAGCCCAGACGCGGTGAAGTCATGCCATACGGGAACAGGCGTTAGATGTGGCTCACGATGAGGGTCATACAGCCCTCGAACGAGAGATCGTCACACGTCGAGGTCGCGATGAAGTGGTCCCCCGCCTTGAGCGGGCAGCCATTGACCGAGCCCTCGCCCGCCATGACCGTCACGCAGAGGAACGGGTTGCCGGCGCTCGCCGCGGGATACGTGAGGGCGCCGTCGAGGTACACGCGGTCGACGGAGTAGGCGGGGCAATCGACCAGATGCGTGACGCCGTCGACCTCGGGGGCCGTGACCTCTCCCGTCTCCGGGGCCTTCGCCTCATAATCGACGACGTCGAGGGACTTGTCGATGTGCAGCTCGCGCAAGGACCCGTCGTCCTGGCGGCGATCGTAGTCGTACAGGCGGTACGTGACGTCGCTGGACTGCTGCGTCTCGAGAATCACGGTTCCACGCTTGATGGCGTGCACCGTACCGGCGTCGATCTGGAAGAAATCCCCGGGATGGATGGGGATCTCGTTCAGGACCTCGTCCCAGCGGCCCTCCTCGATGGCGGCGGCGAGTTCCTCGCGAGAGGCTGCGCGCTGACCGACGATGATCGTGGCATCATCGTCGCAGTCGATGACATACCAGCATTCGGTCTTGCCGAGAGAGCCGTTCTCGTGCTCGGCGGCATATGCATCACCCGGATGGACCTGGACGGACAGGTCGTCGGTGGCGTCGATGATCTTGACCAGCAGGGGGAACCGGTCGCCATCGAGGCCGCCGAACAGCTCCGGGCGCTCATCCCATGCCTGAGAGAGGAACATGCCGGCGAGCGGGCCCAGGGCGATCTTGCAATCCCCGTTGGGATGGGCGGAAATGCCCCAGCACTCCCCCACCGGGCCGTCTGGGATCTCATAGCCGTACATCTCCTCGAGCTTACGGCCTCCCCAGATCTTGCCGTGGAAGACCGGCTCCATGAACAGCAGGTCGGTTGAAATAACCATGCGCACCCTCCTTGCCTTCGCGCGAGATATCCTCGCACCTTAGTCCCACCCATGATACCGTCCTCCGCGCCGGCGCATTCCCGTTTTCCCATCGACAAAGCGCATTTACCAAACTCGAATCATCGGCGATTCGAGAAAGAGCAGAATGGGATTGAAAAACGACGGGCGCCCCAATCCAGGGACACCCGTCGGCAGACTTCAGATCGGAAGAAGGTTCTGGCTATGCGTCGATGGCCGCCTTGAACCAAGAGGTCAGGCTCGTGGGATGCGTGATGGCAGTGCCCACGACGACGGCCCACGCCCCGGCGTCGATCGCGGCGCGAGCCTCGGCGGGCGTATGCACGTGACCCTCGCAGATGATGGGCAGGTCGGGGAACTCGGCCGTGGCCTGGCGCAACAGCGGCAGATCGGGGCCCTCGTCGAGCGTGGTGTCGATAGCGGGCTTGTTATGTGAGAGCGTGGTGGAAACCAGATCGAAACCAAGCTCCACCGCATGGCGGATATCCCCGATGGTCATGCAGTCCGCCATGAGCAGGACGCCCTCCTCCTGCAGCGGGCGAACCGTGTCCTCGAGCGTCTTGCCGTCGGGGCGCGGACGATCGGTGGCGTCGATGGCGACGATGTCGGCACCGGCGGCGACGCAGGCGCGCGCATGGCGCAGCGTCGGCGTGATGTAGACGCCCTCGTGCCCGTCCTTCCACAAGCCGATGACCGGAACCTCGACGCGGCCCTTGATGGCCGCGATATCGGACAGTCCCTGGCAACGGATGGCCGCGGCGCCGCCGAGTTCGCAAGCACGGGACATGCTGGCCATGATCTCCGGCGTGCGCAGGGGCTCACCGGGGTAGGCCTGGACACTCACGACGAGCTTGCCCTTGAGCGATTCGATGATGGGATGCATGCGTTCCCCTTTCGGATTGAAGGTCCACGCGCCAAAACGACCCGACCGCACCTGTGCGATCGGGCCGGGGCGCTTACATTACAGAGATGCCAGCAGATGCTCGGCGGCGCCGATGAGAGGCGCATCGCCCTCAAGCTCGCCGATCAAGATCGGGGTCTCGAGAAGAGGGTCGAGGGCCTGGCTCGCATAGCCCTCCGCCACGCTCGTCTTCCACGTCTCGCTGCGCCAGTCGGGACCCTGGTGGATAACACCGCCAGACAGCACGATGGCCTCGGGATCGAGGATATTGGCAAGCGAACCCAGCATGGTTATTTAATACCACTTGCGCCCTCGGTGGAATCCCCCTCGGTTGCCGTCTCGGTGCTGAGGGCGCGCAGCGATTCGAAAACCGCCCGAGCGACCTCCCTGGGCACACCGGGGACCGAAGCGATGTCCCCTTCGGATGCCGCACGGAGGCGCTTCATCGACCCGAACCTCTTCATGATCGCCTTTTTGCGCGTGGGTCCGATACCGGGAACCTCGTCCAGGATCGACACGGTCATCGCCTTGCCGCGCAGCTCGCGATGAAAGGCAATCGCAAAGCGGTGGCTCTCGTCTCTCACCTGCTTGATGAGGTACAGCGATGCGGATCCACTCGGCAGGACGATCGGCGTGTCATCCCAGGGGACGAACACCTCCTCGTCCGCTTTCGCCAGGCCGCAGACCGGGATATCGAGCCCGAGTTCCTCGAGCTGGCGAATGGCGGCGGTGAGCTGCGGGCGGCCGCCGTCGACCACCAGCAGATCCGGCCTGCTGCCGAACCGCTCGTCGTCCATGCGCTCGGGGGCGTAGCGGCGCGCGAGGACCTCCGACATCGAGATGAAGTCGTTCGCCTCATCCAACTCCGCACGGATCTTGAATCGCCGGTACTGGCTCTTGTCGGGCTTCCCGTTGGTGAACACGACCATGGAGGCTACCGTGAACGCACCGTGCAGGGTCGAGATGTCGAAGCACTCGATGCGCATGGGGGGCGCCTCGAGGGCCAAGGCGCTCTCGAGCTGGAGCAGCGCCTGGTTGGTCCGATCGTCGGAGTAGCCGGTGCGCATCATATAGCGCATGAGGGCGTGCCGGGCGTTGCGCTCCGCCATCTGCAGGAGACGATGTTTCTCGCCGCGCTGAGGGCGGTGCAGGCGGCACACGCGCCCGCGCTTGCCCGTGAGCCACTCCCCCATCACCTCCGCATCGGGCAGCTCGGTCGCAAGATCGACCTCACGCGGTATGTCGGCGGTCTCATCGTAATAGCGCTTGACGAATCCGGCCGCCAGCTCGACCTCGTCCACGTCGAAGCCCTTGTCCAAGATGAACTCGCACGTGCGCTGCACGCGCCCCTCGCGGACCACGAACACGCAAGCGCCGGCGATGGTCTCCTCCCGGTAAAAGCCGATGAGATCCAGGTCGACGCTCGTGGGAAACACGACTTGCTGACGGTCGTCCAGGCCATCGATAACCTCGAGCCGGCGCTTGATGCGCGCGGCGCGCTCGAAGTCAAGGTCGGCCGCCGCATCGGCCATATCGCCCTTGAGCTCGTCGACGAGATCGCGTCGCTGACCCGAGAGGAAGCGCTCGACGCGGCGCACGTTCTTCGCGTATTCGTCGCGCCCGATCATGCCCGCGCATACGCCGGGGCCACGTCCGACGTGGTAATCGAAACACGGGCGGCCGCGGTTGGTGCGGATGAGCTCGATCACGTCGGCGTCGTCGGGGCGCTTCTCGAGCAGGCGGCGAACGCGCTTCCACTCGGCACACGATGCCGTGCAGATCGGGCAGACCTTGCGAAGCGTGTCGATGGTCTCGCGGGCGGCGCGACTGTCCGTGTACGGACCGTAGTAGCGCGTGTCGGGGCGATGTTTCTCGCGCGTGTACTTGATAGCCGGAAATACATCGCCACGCGTGATGGCGATGTACGGGTAGGACTTGTCGTCCTTGTAATCCACGTTGAAATACGGGCGGTATTGCGCGATGAGCTCTCGCTCCAACACGAGTGCCTCATGCTCGTTCTCCACGACGATGTAGTCGAAGCTCGAGACGAGCTGCATCATGAGCGGGATCTTCGCACGGTCGTCGGAGAGCGTCACGTATTGCCTGAGGCGGGCGCGCAGGTTCTTGGCCTTACCGACGTAGATGACCTTGTCATCGGCGTCTTTCCACAGATAGCAACCGGGGTCCGTGGGGGCCTCGGCGACTTGCTCGTCGAGCGAGAGAATACGGCCCTTGTCGTTCAATTCCGATCTCCCCACGACGAGCTTTCCCAATCACACGTTGCGGGACGCGAAACGGCTGGCGGAGCCGCGTCCCATTTCACTTACGTCTAAGGCAGCGGGGAGCCGCAGCTCACGAAACGGCTGGCGGAGCCCCAGCCGATCCCCTCGGCGGGACTGTGGGCCTCGACCGTGCGGCCGTTGCCGATGTAGATCCCGGTATGGTTGCGCCTATACACGATATCTCCGGGGCGGGCCTCGGAGATGCTCTTGGTGCAATACCTCTTCTGGCTCTCCGTGTAATGGTCCAACCCGATGCCCACCTGGGCATAGCAGTACTGGACGAGGCCGGAGCAGTCGAACGTGCGGTTGGCTGGATCGTAACCGCCGAAGACGTAGCGGCCCCCCACCATCGACAGCGCGGCGTTCACGACGACCTGGCGCTGCTCGGAGGAGAGCTCCCCGGGCCCAGATGGTCCGGGCGTCGGTTTTTGGGGGCCTCCGCCCGCATCCGTCCCCTCCTGCGGGGCGTCACCGGGCAAGGATCCTCCGCCCATGACGGATTGCGCCTCCTCCTGCTCCCTCAGGGCCTCCTCCGCGCGCTGGGCCTCGAGCGCCGCGCGCACCTGATCGCCCAGGGACTCCACGTAGGACTCGGCGCTCGATATCTGGAGCTGCAGCTCATCGGATCGCTCCTCCTGCTGTTCGAGAAGCTCCCTCTGCTCATCGCGCTTCGCCTCGAGATCGGACCGTCGCTGCACCAGATCGCGCTGGATGCTGCGGACACTCGCGATGGCGCGGCGATCGGCTTCGGCGACCTTGTTGGCATACGTGATGCGGGCCATCATCTCATCGAGACTCGAAGATCCGAGGAACATCGAGAGCAGGGAGACTCCCCCGCCCTTGTAGTCGTCGACCACCCTTCCGCTCAGATCGTCCTGCGCCGCGGCGAGCTCGGCCCGCTTCGACTCGATATCGAGTTTCGCCTGCTCGATATCGCGCTCGGTGCTCCCCAGCGCGATCTTGGTGCCATTCAGCTCCTCGCTTACCGCCGCCGCCTTCTCGTACATCGCGTCGAGCTTGGATGAGGCGGCTTCGAGTTCGGCCTTGAGGCCGGCGGGATCGTCCGCGAACACCGCCGATGGGGCCGCCATCACACAGCCCCACGCCAACACCCCGACGAGCGCGAGCACGCCGCCCGTGCGGGCGGTGTGGGCGAAGCGCTCGCTGATGAGCATCTTCATAGCGTGACCCTTCCGATCGTTCTACGTTCAAACTGCATTCAATCGAGGCCGCGAAGGTTCGTTCGAGACCGACGCGCCAATCATACCGCAGGATCGCCCCGCGCTCACCTATGCGAGGTCGGCGGCACCGCGCCCCCAGACGTATTTCTGGAACTTCGAGATCTGATGGTAGTAGTTGACGGCCGCCCAGAACTTCTGGGGGAGAGACTCCCGCTCCCAAAAGAGGGGGAACTGGGCGGTGCCGTCCTTGAACGCTCCGAGCACCCGTGCGCGGATCTCGGGATCGGCGACGGACCTCCTCACGACATACGGGGGCACAGTCGTGTAGACGAACGGCCTGTCGGCGGCGATCTCGCCCAACTGAGCCCCCATCAGCACATCATCGACCTGGACTTTCGCGAAGTTCACTCCCGCCTGCCAGGCGAAGAAGGAGCTGCGGCCGGGACGGGTGTTGACCTCGAAGAAACGATAGGACCCGTCGCGCTCGTCGAACTTCACATCGAAATTCGCCATGCCATGGTAACCGACGTGCTTCATGAAACGCGCCGCATCCTCCAGGACGCGCTGGTTCCTCTCGGGGATGATGACGGCGGGATTGCCGATCGCGGTGGGAGAATGGTCCTCGAGCACGACGCGTCCGCCGCACATGAACACGGGATTCGCATCCGAATCCGTGTAAGCGGACAAGATGCGGATCTGAGTGTCATCTCCCGGGATGAATTCCTGGACGATCAGGGAGCGGTCGTAGCACGAGCGCTTGAGGTCCCCGAAAATCGCCTCGAGCTCCTCCCTGTCTTGGACGAGAAACACCTTCTTCTTGTTCGGGATGTCGGCATAGTGATACGCCGCGGAGTTTGAGGGCTTGGCGATCAGGGGATATGCCATGCCGCCGTCGTCGAACTCCGCATCGGGATCGGCGCAATCGAGATAGACCGTCTTGGGATACGGGATGCCGATCTCCTCGCAAATCCGATAGAAATTCTCTTTCTGGGTGATCTCGTCGAGAAGGTCGAAATCGATGTAGGGAACGTAATAGCGCTCCTCGAGCAGCGGCTTGTTCTGCGAGATGAGACGCGCGTAATGGTCTCCGCAGCCCACGAGGAAGGGGACGTTCCCGGCGGCGATCAGCTCGTCGCCCAGGCGCTCGAGCTCCCGCAGCAGGACCACCTCGTCATCAAGGCCGTCGATGACACGGTAATCCGCGAAGCGGCTGCGCGAGTGGGTCTTGATGTCGGCGGAGGCGAGGACGATGGACTCGACGCCATATGCCTCCCAGAAGCATCGAATATAGGCATAACCGCAAAAATCCGCCCCGATGATGACGGGCTGCAGAACCCTCGGGAGGTCTTGCTCGTCAGGTGCAGTTGGTCTCATGCGATCAATCCCTTCGTTATAATGAATAGGAAGCCCCAGGGCTTCACCCAAGCGATGAACCCCCAAAATTCTACCCGCTCCGACCATCCGGCCGGAGCATGGGCTGAACAATCAACCAATATGACAATTCGGGAGCGAACATATGCAGAAACCCGTGCTTGGCATACTCGGAGGCGTCGGCCCCTTGGCCACGGCGTACTTCATGGAGCTGATCATTCAGAAGACCCCGGCCGAATGCGATCAGGACAACATCCCCATGATCGTGTTCAACGACCCGCAGATTCCGGACCGCACGGCCTTCATCCTCGACCGCGGCAAACCCGACCCGCTCCCCGAGATGAAAAACGTCGCCGTCTGGCTCGAGCAGGCGGGTGCCGACTACATCGCAATCCCGTGCAACACCGCTCATTATTTTTACGAGCAGATCGCCGACGCGACATCCATCCCCGTGTTGAACATCATGAAGGAGACCACGGAGCGCATCGTCGATACCTACGGGACGGGCGCCACGATCGGGCTGCTTGCGACCGACGGCACGCTGTCATCCGGCGTCTTCCAGAAATACCTTTCCAACGCCGGCCTCGATCTCGCGCTGCCCACCGAAGATGAGCAGCGCGAGATCGTCATGCCGCTCATCTACGACCGCATCAAGCGCAATTTGCCTTACGACCCCGCGGATTTCCTCCGTCTCGCAAACCGCATGCACGGGGATGGATGCGACGCGATCATCGTGGGGTGCACCGAGCTGTCCGTGGCGTACCAGAACCTCGAGAATCCCCCCGGCTACCTCGTCGACGCGATGGACGTGCTCGCCGAACGATGCGTCGGCTACTATTTCGAGAACCGCACGGGCGAGGGCCGTTAACGGCGCGCGAGGCGGCGCGCCATCGATCGGATGACCCTCGCCTCGGGGACTTTGAGTGCCACCGCGCCGCCGAAGGTCACCGTGAGCGAAAGCACGCCGGATGCGGCGATGTAGGCGAGCGTCCTGAGGACCGACTCCTCAAGGGGGCCGAACGTCGCCTCAAGGGCCCACATCCCGCACGCGCCGGCAGCGGCACCGAGACCTCCGAGAATCAGGCCGGCGAGAACGCCGCGGGCGATCCCGCGCAGGCAGATCCCGCCCAACCTCCTGCGCAGCCATGTCAACGAGAAGACATTCAGCGTCACATAATACGCGAGGGTGGAGAGCGCGATCGCGGGCATGCCGCCGTGAAGCGCGATGCCGGCGATCAAGATGAATGCGACCTGGGCAACCGCCGAATAGAGGCAATACCGGCTGTAGGGCCTCATGTCCATGAGCGCCGAGAAGCTCTTCTGCATGAGGGCGAACGTGCCGTACAGGGGCAGGGAGACCGCCAGGTAGCGAAGGAAGCTCGCGACGAGCACGACGCCGTCAACATCGAACTTCCCCGTGCAGTACACCATGCTCAGCGGGTAGCTGTACACCATGAGGTACAGCGCGAAGGGAATCAGGAAGAACATCATCTGGGAGACGCCGTTGGCGATGCCCTCGCGGACGCTCCCCTCGTCGCCCGCCTGGACGTCGCGGCTCAGCTCGGTGTAGAGCGCGGTCGACAGCGAGGCGGCGATGAGCGCATAGGGAAGGGTGTACCAAAGCCTGGCATACGCGATGACGGAGGGCCCCGTCTCGGGCTGGACATACAGGGCGGCGGCGTTGGTGACCGACGTGCTGACGAACATGCAGACCGTGGCGAGCAGCGTCGGGATTCCCAGCGCAAGCGTGCGGCGCAGCGCGGGATCTCGCCAATCTATGTGGATGCGGGGACGGACGCCGTGCTTGGCGAGCGCCGGGATCTGGCAGGCCATTTGGACGAACACGCCGAGGGTGGTGCCGACGGCGATGAGGACCACGCCGGCGATCGGGCTCGCGGCGGAAACCGGGCCGTACAGCGCGAAGCTCGCGATGACGATCACGTTGTTCAGCACGGGGGCGAACGTAGACCAGAAGTAATCGCGATGCGCGTTGAGCACACCCGAATACACGGAGCCCAAGCCGTACAGCAGGATCTGGATGGCGAAGAACCGGAAGAGGAACGACGCGGTATCCAAGCCGGTCGACCCGCCGCTCATGAACGCCTGGGTCCAGATGAACGCGGGGGCGAACACCGTACCGAGCAGCGAGATGCCGCCCAGGACGAGAAGCAGGATGCCGAGGAGGTTGCCGACGTAGTCGTTCGCCGCCGCATTGCCGCGCTCGCGACGGACCTCCATGTACACGGGGAGGAAGGCGGTGACGAGCATGCCGCCCATCACGAGCTCGTACAGCATATTGGGCAGGTTGTTTGCGACCTGATAAGCGGAGGAGAGCGAGGACATGCCGATCGCCGCGGCCATCGCCCACGTTCGGATGAAGCCCGTCACCCTCGACACGATCGTCAGGACCGTCATGAGACCGGCGGAGCGGCCGACGCTTTCGTAGTCGGAGACGGTCATATCGTCTTGAGCCGAGGCGCCCTTCGCGAGAGACCCCGACGCATCGCAGCGGCCCCCTGCGGCCGGGGCGCAGGGGGCCGCGCCGGGCTTGAAATGGGCGCCGCCGCGGGCACCCCCATCGGGGCGCCGCGATGCGATCGCGCGGATTTCACCCGGTTCGTCTCCAGGTCGTCTGAAATGGGCACCGCCCTTACGGCGAAGGCCCCCTTCACCGGGGGCATCGCCCTGCGAGAAGGCACGGGGCATTAGAAGTTGCCGCCGCCCAGGAACGTTCCGAAATACGCCATCTTGGTCGTGCTGGCGCCGACGCCCGAACGACGGGCGCCGTAGCAGTTGCCGTTGCCGACGTAGAAGGCGACGTGACCGGGGAAGAACACGAGGTCGCCGTACTGGAGCTCGTTGATGTTGGTGGTGAAGCGACCCCTGCGCTGAAGCGCCGCGAGCTGGGCGCTATCGGTGCGGGGAATCGAGATGCCGATCTGGGCGTAGGAGTACATGGTCAGGCCGGAGCAGTCGAAGCCTTCCTCCGGGGAATCGCCTCCCCACGCGTACGGGGTGCCCTCGTAGCGAAGTGCGACATTGAGCGCCGCGGCGCCGACGGTGCTCACCCCGCCGTTACCGCCACCGGAGTTGCCGCCACCGGAGTTGCCGGACCCCGAGTTGCCCGTGTTGCCCGTGTTGCCGCCGCCCTGGGAGGTCGGCGGGACGGGATCGGGGTTGGGGGGCGTCGCATCCGTCTGGTCGCCGCCCTGGCTGCCGGCGCCCGTGCCGATGCCGGGGGCGTTGTTGTCCTGAGCGGAGTTCATTCCCTGTTGAAGCGCCTCGTTGGCCGCCGCCTCAGCGGCGAGCTGCTCCTGGAGCTGGGCGTCGAGGGAGGCGACCACAGCGGCGGCGCGCGCCTGGTTCTCCGCCTGCTCCGCAAGGCGCTTGCTCGCGCTATCCATGGCGGCCTGCTGGTCGCTCTGCTGCTTCTCAAGCTCGCCCTGGAGCTCCTTCACCTCGTTGATGAGCTCAGCTTGGGCAGTTGAGACCTTGTTCGCGTAGTACAGGCGGGAGAGCATATCGCTCAGGCTCGTGGAATTCACGATCACCTTGGTAAGGGAGACGCCACCCTCCTTATAGCCGAGCGAGGTGTAACCCGCCAATTCGTCCTTTGCGGCGTTGAGCTTGCCGGAGGTCTCCTCGATCTCCTTGACGGTGGTCTGGAGCTCGGTGCTGAGCACGGAGATCTCATTGTTGATGGCCGCGTACTCGGTGCCGATCTGCTCGAGCTCGGCACGGGCGGAAGCCAGATCGGAGCTCAGGTCCGCATATGCGGGCGCGGGAACGGAGGTGGCCATGATGGCGCACGTGAGTCCGGCGATAACGGCGCAGCGGGCGCCAAAGGAAGGGCTGCGGTGGATTCTCATGTGTGAGTCCTTTCGCGAACCGAGATAATGAACAGAACACTACGTTCAATATTGTATGGGGGGCGATAGGGACGGCCTCCGATTCTCACAGAACGCACAGGGAACTCTCAAGGTCAGCTTTAACCTGAACCCCAGGTACGCGCCCTCCCTCAAGATCCTCGACACGTCGGGGGCTCCGGAAGGGCTCCCGTGCGACCGCGCGGCGCCGTCAAACGGGCATCACGCCCGACAGATGTCCGCGACAACCGCATCAACGCAGCTCAGAAGGTGTTCAACCGGCACCTCGAGCTGAATGCCGCGGCGGCCCCCTGAGATGAAGACAGTGTCGAAGAGCACGCATGTCTCATCGAATACGGTGGGAAATGCGCGCTTCATGCCTATGGGCGAGCACCCGCCGCGCACATAGCCGGTCACCGCGGTCAGCTGTTTGGTCGGCAGCATCTCAAGCGACTTCTCCCCCACCGCGCGGGCGGCGGCTTTGAAATCCAGCTCCTCGGCAACGGGCACGCAACACACCACGTGGTTGCCCGCCGGGCTCACGGTGACGAGCGTCTTGAAACCCTGGCCCGGATCCTCGCCCAGCTGCTCGGCTATCGCCTCGCCCAAACCGCGGGCCTCCACGCCGTCGTCCTCATAGGTATGCAAAATGTACGGGACGCCCTTGCGCTCGAGCTCCCGCATCGCATTCGTCTTCTGCACCTTCGGGGCTTTCGCCATACGCCCTCGGACCTCTCATCTCAACGGCAAGCCGTTCGACGGCAATCGCGCGTGCGCCGCAACCGGCGCACGGCATGCCTATTCCTCCACGGCCCCCTTCGCCATCCGCTCGCGATCTCGCGCGAGCAAAGGTGCCAGGAACTTGCCGGTATAGCTCTTCTTGCACGCGGCGACCTTCTCGGGCGTGCCGGAGACCACGATGCGCCCGCCGCCATCGCCACCCTCGGGTCCGAGGTCGATGATACGGTCGGCGACCTTGATCACGTCGAGATTGTGCTCGATCACCAGGACCGTGTTCCCCGCGTCCACCAAGCGCTGCAGCACGTCGACGAGTTGGCGCACGTCCTCGAAGTGCAAACCCGTGGTGGGCTCGTCCAAGATGTAGAACGTCTTGCCCGTCTGCTTGCGGTGCAGCTCCTTGGCAAGTTTCACGCGCTGCGCCTCACCGCCCGAGAGCGTGGTAGCGGGCTGCCCCAGGCGCACGTAGCCGAGACCCACGTCGTAGAGGGTCTGCAGCTTGCGCTTGATCTGCGGGATGTTGCCGAAGAACGCGAGAGCCTCAGTCACGGACATGTCGAGCACGTCGGCGATGGTCTTGTTGCGATAACGCACCTCGAGCGTCTCACGGTTGTAGCGCTTGCCGCCGCAGGCCTCGCACGGGACGTAGATGTCGGGCAGGAAGTGCATCTCGATCTTGATCTGACCGTCGCCCTTGCAGGCCTCACAGCGGCCGCCGGGAACGTTGAAGGAGAAGCGGCCCGGAGAGTAGCCGCGCGCCTTGGACTCGGGCACGCTCGCGAACAGCGCCCGCAGGTCGTCCCACAGGCCGATGTAAGTCGCCGGATTGGAACGTGGGGTGCGGCCGATGGGGCTCTGGTCGATGTCGATGACCTTGTCGATCTGGTCGATGCCCTCGATCGTCTTGTAGGGTCCCACGACACGGGTCGAATTGTGCACCGCATTGGTAAGGGCCGGTGCGATGGTGTCGGTCACCAGCGAGCTCTTGCCCGAACCGGAAACGCCCGTCACCACGGTGAGCGTGCCGAACTCGATCTCAGCCGTGACGTTATGCAAGTTGTTGGCCTTGGCGCCCGTGATCTTGAGGGCCCCGCGCCCGGGGTTGCGGCGCTCCTCGGGCAGGCGCACCATGCGCGCGCCCGAGAGATAGGCGCCCGTGAGCGAATCGGGGCACGCCATGAGCTGCTCGGCCGTACCGGCGCACACGACCTTGCCCCCGTGCTCGCCGGCACCCGGCCCCATGTCGACCACGAAATCCGCCGCGCGGATGGTGTCCTCGTCGTGCTCGACCACGATGACGGTGTTGCCAAGGTCGCGCAAACGCTCGAGCGTGGCGATGAGCCGCTCGTTGTCGCGTTGGTGAAGGCCGATCGACGGCTCGTCCAGGATGTAGAGCACGCCCATGAGGCCCGCGCCGATCTGGGTGGCCAAGCGGATGCGCTGGGCCTCTCCACCGGAGAGCGTGGCGGATGCTCGGTCGAGGGTAAGGTAGTCGAGACCGACGTCCACCAGGAAACGCAGGCGCTCGCCGATCTCCTTCACGATGGCGCGGCCGATGAACGCCTCGCGCTCGGTGAGCTCGAGGCCGTCGAAGAACGCGAGCGACTCTCGGCAGCTCATGCAGCAGACCTCGTAGATGGACTTGCCACCCACGGTGACCGCGAGCATCTCGGGTCGCAGGCGCGCTCCACGGCATGTCGAACAAGGCTCCTCGCGAATGTAGCGCTCGAGCTTCGCCTTGGTGTTCTCGTTCGTCGTCTCGATGTAGCGCTCGTACAAGATGTTGCGGACGCCGGAGTACTTGGTGAACCAATGCGTGTCGCGCCCGTCCTGCGTCTTGTAATCGACGCGCATCTTCTTGTCGCCCAAGCCGTCGAGGAACACCTTGCGCACGCGCGCGGGCAGGTCTTTCCAAGGCGTTGCGGGATCGACTTTGAGGTGGATGCACAGAGCGCGGAAGATCTGCGGATAGTAGTTCGATTTGCCGAAGAAGCTGCCGAATACGCCCTCCTCGATGGAGAGGCTCGGATCCTCGATGAGCGCCTCGGCATCGACGACTTTCTTAAAGCCCAAACCGTCGCACTCGGGGCAGGCGCCGTAGGGGGCGTTGAAAGAGAAGTCGCGCGGCTGCAGGTCGTCGATGGAGTGGCCGTGCTCGGGGCAGGCGAGTGCGAGCGAATACGTGAGCAGGTCGCCGTCCTCCCCTTCCGGCGCGTCGCGGTCGGGCAGCAGGTAGACCGACACGTTGCCATGGGCGAGCTTGGTCGCCTGCTCGACGGATTCGGCGATGCGGCCCAGGCTCGTCTCGCGGATCACGATGCGGTCGACGACGACCTCGATCGTGTGCTTGAACTTCTTGTCGAGCTCGATGGTCTCATCGAGGCTGCGGACCTCGCCGTCGATGCGTACGCGCGAGAAGCCCTCGGCGCGCAGGTCCTCGAGGAGCTTGACGAACTCGCCCTTGCGCCCCTGCACCACGGGCGCGAGCACGAAGGCGCGGCGCCCTTGGCCGGCGGCGAGAATCTTGTCAGCGACCTGGTCGGTCGTCTGGCGCTCGATCTCGCGACCGCACTCGGGACAGTGGGGCACGCCGATGCGCGCGTAAAGCAGGCGCAGGTAATCGTAGATCTCGGTGACGGTGCCGACCGTGGAGCGCGGGTTCTTGGAAGTCGTCTTCTGGTCGATGGAGACCGCAGGCGAAAGCCCGTCGATCGAGTCGAGATCGGGCTTGTCCATCTGGCCGAGGAACTGACGCGCATAGCTGGAGAGGCTCTCGACGTAGCGGCGCTGCCCTTCCGCGTAGATGGTGTCGAAGGCGAGGCTCGATTTGCCCGAGCCGGACAGGCCCGTGATCACGACGAGCTTGTCACGCGGTATCTCGACATCGATGTCCTGCAGGTTGTGCTCGCGGGCGCCCTTGATGACGATGGAGGAATCAGACATGGGAAAGTCCTTATCTGACGCAAAATCGGATATGGCTCACAGACACTTTCGTATCCAACCCCTTAGTGTACCGCCATACGGTCGCACGCATGTTCGCCTATCGACCGCCCACGTTTCCTGCACGGTTTGTTCGATTTGAAAGAGCACCCGATGGCCCCAAGACCGCAATCCTCGACGTGGGAATGAGCCGGTCCGCAAAACGGTAGCACAACTCGACAAAACTTTGCGATTTGCCGAAGTTTTGTCGAGTTGTGCTACCAACCGCATCCGTGCGCAACTGAGAGCAATCGGAAGGAACGACATCGAGGACGAATGACATGTGCTGCAATAATCCCTTACAGTTAAATGCCATAAGTGCAGCAACAAAAATTTTAGCTTTGACACCCAGAGAAACCGCAGGAAAGATTGACCCAGAACGAC
>CAUWMY010000030.1:0-20065 GCA_963560155.1 uncultured Collinsella sp. | reverse complement strand
CCAATCTCGATCCGCGCTTGACCCGAAGGGCACTTCAGGGGATAACCTAGGGCAGACACCGACGCACGAGGAGCCGCGCATGTCCCAACGCAACGTCCAAAAGCTCGAGAAGCCCGCCGTCCAGCGCACACTGCGCCGCTTTTGGGAGGTCACCCGCATGAAACCCGGGGCGGCGTTCCTGGCCGTATTCACCTCCGTCGCCTACGTGGCACTGCTCATCTTCGTCAACACCTGGGTGATGGGCCTCATCGTCGACCGTGTCCAGGCCTCCCCCGTCGCCGCGGACCAGGTGTGGGAGGTCTTCGGCCCCTACATCCTGGCCCTGCTGCTCGTGAACCTCGTGGGGCAAATCTGCTCCAAGCTGCAGGACTACGCCGTCTACAAGCTGCAGATCAACGGCAACTACCATCTCGCGCGCCTATGCTTCGACACGCTCTCCAACCAATCGATGACCTTCCACACGAGCCGCTTCGGCGGCGCGCTGGTGAGCCAGACGAGCAAGTTCATGAGCGGCTACACGCAGATGGTCGACGTCGTGGTCTACTCGCTCATACCCACCATCGCGAGCACCGCCTGCACCTTCATCGCGCTCGCGCCCGCCGTGCCCGCCTACGCCGCGGCGCTCGCGGTGATGCTCGTCATCTACGTGATCGTCGCCACGCGCATGTACCAGCGCATCCTGCCCCTGTCCGCCGCCACCGCCAAAGCGCAGAACCGCCTCTCCGGCGTGCTCTCAGACGCGGTCACCAACATCCTCGCCGTCAAGACCTGCGGGCGCGAGGACTTTGAGAAGGAGCTGTTCGACGAGGCCGATCTCGCTGCCATGCAAGCCGAGAGCCGCTCCATGCGCGCCACCATGCAGCGCGGGTTCACCACCAGCGGCATCATCACGGTGATCATGCTCGTCGTGTCGATCTTCGTCGCCGGCGGCAATGCGTGGTTCGGCATCTCGAGCGGCATGCTCGTCATGATGTTCTCCTACACCTACCAGCTGTCCATGCGGTTCAACTACATCAACTCGATGATGCAGCGCATGAACCGCGCCATCGGCGACGCGAGCGAGATGGCCCGGATCTTGGACGAGCCGCGCCTGGTGGAGGACGCCCCGGGTGCCCCCGACCTCGTGGTGCGCGAGGGCGCCATCGACTTCGAGCATCTGGGCTTCGCCTATACGGATGCCGCCGAGGGCGACCGCGTGTTCACCGACCTCAACCTGCATATCCCGGCCGGTCAGCGCGTGGGCCTGGTGGGCCGCTCCGGCTCGGGCAAGACGACCCTCACCAAGTTGCTGCTGCGCCTCTCGGACGTGCAGGACGGCCACGCGTACGTGGACGGCCAGGACATCTCGACCTGCACCCAGCAGAGCCTGCGCCGGCAGATCGCCTACGTGCCGCAGGAGGCCCTGCTGTTCCACCGCTCCATCCGCGAGAACATCGCCTACGGGCGCCCCGACGCGAGCGAAGAGGAGATCCGTCGCGCCGCGGAACTCGCCAACGCGCTGGAGTTCATCGACCGCCTGCCGAACGGTCTCGACACCCTCGTGGGAGAGCGCGGCGTGAAGCTCTCCGGTGGCCAGCGCCAGCGCGTGGCGATCGCGCGCGCCATCCTCACCGACGCACCGATCCTGGTGCTCGACGAGGCGACGAGCGCGCTGGACTCCGAGAGCGAGGCCCTGGTCCAAGATGCGCTCGAGAACCTCATGCACGGGCGCACCTCCATCGTGGTGGCGCACCGCCTGTCCACCGTGGCGGCGCTCGACCGCATCGTCGTGCTCGCCGACGGCGAGATCGTCGAGGACGGCACGCACGCCGAGCTCGCGGCGGCCGGGGGCGAGTACGCGGCCCTCTGGAGCCGTCAGACCGGCGCGTTTTTGGACGGGGAATAGGAAGCGCGAGCGCGCCTTGCGTTACCCCGCCAACCCACGCAGATAGGCGATCTCACCCGCATAACCCGCGAGATCGTCATGCGGGGTCTCCAAGATGAAGGGCAGATCGCGCAGAGCAGGGTGCGTCACGATGGCGCGCAGCACGTGCTCACCGCCGCCGAGCTCCGGATTCCCCAGGTATCCCCCGCCGATGACCTCGTGGCGGTCCTTGTGCGCTCCACACGGATTCTTGGAGTCGTTGATGTGCACCGCCCGGAGGCGATCGGAGCCCACCACGCGATCGAACTCGGCCATGACGCCGTCCAGGTCGCGCACGATGTCGTACCCGCCATCGGAGATGTGGCAGGTATCCAGGCACACGCCGAGCACGTCGGCGCCCGCGAGCTCGGGCCTGCGCGCCTCCACGCCCTCGATGATGCGCGCGAGCTCCTCAAAGGTGCGACCCACCTCGGTGCCCTTGCCGGAACGCCCCAACCGAGCGCTGCGGAAGAGCCGGGTCGGGGCGGCGATCGCTCGGGACGCGGGGCGTCGCGGGGCGAGACCCGCGTTATTCCGCCTCTTCGAGCTCGACGAGCTCGCCGGCGGGAAGCTCCACCCCATCATCGCCGCGCACAAGCACGACCCCCGTGACCTCGGGCGCGACCTCGGCGCTCAACACGAACTGATGCAGGACGAAATCCATGGTGGCGGGCGTGCCCTCCTCGGGCTGGGCCATGGTCACCGTTAGGACGCCGTCTGCGAACTCGACGCCCTCGACCGCGGGCTCGGGGATCGAGGGGCCGGAGACCTGGACCTGGACGGTGCCATCCTCGTGCTGCATCCAGCACTCACCGGGCATGACGGAGCCCTCCTCGCCCGCGACGTTCATGAAGGGGGCTTCGGGGGCGAGCTTAGCCTCCCAGGAGACGGCGGTGGCACCAGGGTCCGACGGAGCAGAACCGGCGGCGACGGAACCTGCGGGCCCTTCGGCGCCGCAGCCGGCGAGCAAAAGCGTCGCCGCGGCGGCGATCGCGGAACGACGGGTGATGCGGGCATCGAATTTCATGGGCGTCCTTTCGACATCGAACAGCTCCCCGATTGTCCTCGATTGGGGACGCCATGGGCAGATTCTCCTCAATCAGCACACCAATCAACGGGGATAAACCGGCTGCCGCGCCGCTCATGCCGCATTTCACCCCGTTCATGGCCTACTCCTCGGCGATGCGCACCCCTATGATTCCCCAACGCAAATCGTCCACAATCGACCTCCAAACGTGACGCGTACCCCGCCATGATACCCGCTTGTCCGAACATGGGTTCCCTGTCGCGGCAAAGGGCGTACCATGAGGTGTCGGTAATGCGATCGGTCGACCTCGCGAAAGGGGGCATCCGATGATAGACGCACCGCGCGCGCATCATGCGGCAGCGCCCTTCGGGAGCCCCTGCCCTCATAGCCTCCGTCTCGTTTCCCGAACTCCAAGGAAGGCCCTTCTCGCGGGGGCCCTCTCCCTGCTCGCGCCCCTCGCGCTCCTCGGCGGTTGCGCAAGCGAGGATCCCGCCGCCTCGGCGTCCCCGGATTCCCCCGGGAGCACCGGGATCGTCGAGATCCAAGACACCACCGCGGATGAGATCGCCGCGCTCGACCCGGACGCCGTCGCGCGCAAGCAGGCCGCGGAGCAGGCACAAGCGGAGCTCGATTCCGCCCTTGCGGCAATCGAGGCGAGCGGTGCGAACATCAGCTGCATAGCCCTCGACCTCGTCGGCGACGGCGTCATCGAACACGACGCCGACCGGGTGTACTACAGCGCGAGCAGCATCAAGGGCCCCTTCTGCGTCGGACTCGCGCGCTCGCAGGGAGACGACGCCCGCTCGCGCTACGGGGACCTCATCACCGCGACCGTCGTCGATTCCAGCAATGAGGCATATGAGGCGCTCCGGGAGCGGGTTGCCGGCCAGCCCGTTCTCAAAAACCTCTTTCGAGAGGCGGGGGTCGAACGCGATGCGGGGCACTGGTACACCGATTACAGCGTCCGGGACCTCGCCGCCATCTGGCGCGTATGCGCCCAATGGCTCTCCTCCGACGACCAGAACGCCCGATGGCTCGGCGGGTTACTCGGCGATTCGCTGAATTCCCGCGTGGACGATGTCGCCGTGGGCGAGCAAGTCGTCACATGGTCCAAGGCCGGTTGGTTCTCCGGTGAGGAGCGCTACGACGTCACATTCGACGGCGGCGTCATCAAAACGTCCCGAGGTGCCTACGCCATCGCCGTGGCGACCGATCGCGGCTCCGATTTCAAGGCCCTCGAGAGCGTCATGCGCCCGCTCGCCGCGCTCGCCGAAGCGGAGTTCCCGTCCGCACGGCCATGACCGTCCAACTCGGCGACGCATCCGCTTGCGTCGCACGCCCGTCCGCAGACGACCCTATAATGGTCTGAGCCATATCGAAAGGAACCATGTGAAGGTCATCGTCTACACCGACGGCTCGTCGCGCGGCAACCCCGGCCCGGGCGGATACGGCGCCGTCCTGCGCTACATCGCGCCGTCCGGCAAGCTCCACACACTTGAGCTCTCCCGCGGCTACGACCGCACCACCAACAACCGGATGGAGCTTTTGGGGGTCATCTCGGCGCTCGAGGCGCTCAACCGCCCCTGCGAGGTCGAGGTCCACTCCGACTCCCAATACGTATGCAACGCCTTCAACCAGCACTGGGTCGAGGGTTGGATCCGCAGCGGATGGAAGACCTCGCAGAAGAAGCCCGTCAAAAACGTCGACCTGTGGAAGCGCCTCCTCGCGGCGAAGGAGCCCCACACCGTGACCTTCCACTGGGTGAAGGGGCATGCCGGCCATGAGTTCAACGAGCGCTGCGACCAACTCGCCACGGCTGCGGCGGACGGCGCGAACCGCGCTTGCGACACCGGGTTCGTCGAGGGCGAATCCGACTGATAGGCCCCCTGCGACCGAACCGCCCCGCGGGGCGTCGGATGAGAGGAACTGACATGATTCGCATCGCAACCATCGGAACGAGCGGCATCACCGCGTGCATGCTCAGCGCCCTGTCGAACGTCGAGGGCGCCGCCTTCGTGGGCACCTTCTCGCGGGACCCCGGGCGCGCCGCCGCCTTCACGCACGAGCACGGGGGAACGACCCCCTTCACCTCCCTCGACGAGCTCGCGGGCAGCGACGGGGTCGACGCGGTCTACATCGGCAGCCCCAACGCGCTCCATCACGACCAGGCGCTCGCCTGCATCGCCGGGGGGAAGCACGTCATCGTCGAGAAGCCGTTCTGCGCCAACCGCCGCGAGGCGGAAGAGGTCTTCGAGGCCGCCCGCGGCGCCGGCGTCGTCGCCATCGAGGCGATGCGCCCCCTGCATGACCCCGCCTTCCACGCCCTCAAGGGCGCACTCGGCGAAATCGGGCCGATCCGTCGCGCGACCCTGCGCTTCGGCAAGTATTCCTCCCGCTACGACGAGATCCTCGCGGGGCGCCGGACCAACATCTTCGACTGCGCCATGGCGTCGGGCTCCCTCATGGACATCGGCGTCTATTGCGTCGAGCCGCTCATAGAGCTGTTCGGCGAACCCGAGCGCGTGCTCGCGGCGGGCGCGCTGCTGGACGAGCGGACACGCGGGCTCACGAACGGCCCGATCGACGGGTCGGGCGCCATCCTCACCTCATATCCGCATATGACCGCGACGCTCGCCCATTCCAAGGTCACGAACGACCTCTCCGACAGCCAGATCGAGGGCGAGCTGGGAACGCTCACCGTCACGGGCATCTCCGCTCCCACGGGCGCCAGGCTCGATTTGCGCTCGAACGCCGCGCGGAGGGCGGACTCCGTCGGCTACTCCTCCGCGCAGACCGTCGGGCGGGACGTCGACCTCCCCGCCTTCGAGAACACCATGCAGCACGAACTCGCGGACTTCATCGAAGCCGTCGAGGCCGTCCGCGCGGGATCCGACTGCGTCGACGCCCCCTGCGGGCCTTTCGGGACGGTATCCCACTTCCGCGATGTGACCCTCGCCTCCCTCGGCCTCATGGACGAGGCGCGCCGGCAGATGGGCGTGCGCTTCCCCGCCGACGACGCGCTCGGAGCGTAGCGCCATGGGCATCTTCGAACGCATGATGGGCGACGCCCGGCGCTTCGCACGCGAGTCGGGCATCTCCGAGGGGGCGGTCGAGAACGCGGGGCGGGTGAGCCCATGCGAGGCCGAGCTCATCTCGCGGCTCTCCGAGGAGGATGGGGCGGTCCGGCTCTCCCTGCTGTTCAGCGGCTGCGTCCAGGGCGTCGGGTTCCGCTGGGCCAACCAAGAGCTCGCGCGCGACCGCAATCTCACCGGATGGGTCCAGAACCTACCCGATGGGACGGTGCGCATGGAGATACAAGGAATCGCTCAGGCGGTCTCCGCGCATTTCGAGCGGATCCACGCGTACTACCGACGCTTCGGGAACCGTATCTGGCTCGAGTCCGCGCGCGCCATCCCCCGTGTCGAGGGTGAGGACGACTTCGAAGTGAGGTTCTGATCGCACGGCGCTTCGATCGCACGGCGCTCCTTAAAAGAGATGCATTCGGGAGCATTTTCTGAATTCGGGCGCCATGCCTTGCCAGCCACTCCGCCTTCTGCTCAAATGTTACTTAAATAGTAACGAACGGAGGCCCCATGAGCACCCCGGCAGCAGGACAGCCCGTCACACGCCGCAACACGCGTCAGCGACAGCTGGTGCTCGACGCCGTGCGCGCGCGATGCGACCATCCCACCGCGGAGGACATCTACCTCGACGTTCACGCGACCGACGAGAGGATCAGCCGCGGAACGGTCTACCGCAACCTCAACCTGCTCATCGAGACGGGGGCCATCACCACGGTGAAGGCGCCCGGCACCACGCGGTTCGATTGGCGCTGCGACGGACATGGGCACGCGGTCTGCCGATCCTGCGGCGCCGTCGCCGACATCCTGCTGCCCTACGACGACGGGCTCGATGAGCGCGCCGGCGAGGAATCCGGCTTCGCCGTCGATGCCCACAGCCTCGTGTTCGAAGGGCTCTGCCCCGCCTGCCAACAGGGGCGGGCGGTGACCGATTAGATTATCCCCAGGTCCTTGCAGGCGTTCCAGATTCCGTCGTCATCCACGTCGGACGTGACGTAGCCGGCGCGCGCCTTGACGCCGTCCCAGGCGTTCCCCATGGCGACGCTCGTCCCGACCACCTCGAACATGCCCAGGTCGTTCTCGCCGTCGCCGAACGCGATGGCCTCCTCGGGCGCGATCCCGAAACGCTCGAGCGTCGCGCGGACGCCGTGGTCCTTGCCGCCCTTCGCGGGGACGACGTCGCAGAACAGGTCGTTCCAGCGCGTCGCCGCGACATTGCCGGTTCTCGAGAGGAACACGCCCTCGATGCCGCGATCGCCGAACACGTTGAACTGGTACACGGGGCGCTCGTAAGCCCAATCGAGGTCCCCGAGCTCGTAATCGAGTCCGACCTGGCGCCCCAGCTCGAGCACGCGCTCGCCCGCATGGTTGACGAACGAGCGGCTCCCCTGCATGACGTAGAGGTCGTACAGGCCCTCACGCGCCTGCTCGACCAGCACGCGCACATCTTCATCGTCGATGTGGACGTCGCGGAAGACGCCGTCCGCGTCGTAGCACAGCTGCCCGTTCATGGTCACATACGCATCGAAACCGGTCTTGACCTCGTCTTGCATCTCCATCGTCGAGCGGCCGCTCGCGATGCACACCTTGATACCGCGCTCGCGCATCGCCTCGATCGCGCGCCAGGCGCTCTCGGGGACGCGATGGGTCTTGAAGCCGATGAGCGTGCCGTCTATGTCGAAAAATGCAGCTTTGATCATGCGTACCCCCCCTCATGTGCCGCGCGAAGGCGCGCGGCGCTACAGAATCTCGAGTGCCCCGTCCTTCACGGTCAGGCCGATATCGCCTCGGAGCAGGTCGTCGATGAGCGTCCCCACCAGCTCGAAGCGCCACCCCTCGCGCAGCGGGCTGCGCTCGGGATGCTCGATGTAGTCGAGCAGGCCGTCGCGCGAGACGATCAACGAGGTCGCGACGCCCGAGCGGTCGGACACGAGGCGAATCAGTGCGTACATGAGGTCGATGACGCTCTCGAGCTCCGGCGCCGGGGTGCGGTGCGCCCGGCCGATCGACGGCAGGTTCTCCTGCGGGCACCGGCGGCCGCGGGCGATGGCGTCGAGCGCGACCTCGACATCGCGGGAGCTCAGCTGCTCGGTGCCGCGCACGGCGCGGAAATCCTCCACGGTCTGGGGGGCGCGCTTGCACAGGGCCAACAGGACCTCGTCGGACATGACCCACTTGCGCGGGATGTCCCGGGTCTCGGCGCGCTGCTCGCGCCACGCGGCCAACTCGCGCGCCACCGCGAGCTGGCGGCGCGTGCAGGCGTTCACGCGCTTCACGCGCTTGTAGGCGGCGCGGGGATCGTTCCGATAATGGGCGGGGTCCGCGAGCGGGCGGATCTCGTCGCGCACCCAGGCGGTCCGCCCGAGGGAATGGAGCTTGGAATCGATGACGCGATAGGCGTCGATGAGGTAGCGGACATCGTCCAGGGCATATTCGACCTGCTTGTCGCTCAGCGGACGGCGGGACCAATCCGTCAGCGACTCCGTCTTGGGCAGCGAGACGCCGCAGAACGTGCTCACGAGGTTGTGATAGGAGCACTGGGCGCGCTCGCCCAGGAAACCGGCGGCGACCTGCGTGTCGAATATCGGCGCGGGCACCGCCCCGAGGGCATGGCACAGGACCTCCATGTCCTGTGAGCACGCATGGAAGACCTTGAGCGTGTCGACATCGGCCATGAGCTCGGCGAGCGGGCCCATATCCCCGATCTCGAGCGGGTCGATGACCACGCACTCGTCGGGGGTGGCGACCTGTACCAGGCACAATTTGGCGTGATAGGTTTTCTCCCGCAGGAACTCCGTGTCGATGGCGATCGCCGGGAAAGCGGCGGCACGGCTGCAGAAGGCTCTGAGGTCCTCATTTGTGGAGATGTACATTCGTCTCCCTGATACGGGAAAACCCGCGTGCGACACGGGTAGGATTACGTCAACTTGTAACTATACCCGCCTTTTCGCGAACAGGGAACTCACCATGCGTTGCCTCATCATCCACAACCCCGCATCCGGCCCCCGCTCAGACGAGATCTTCGACTTCGCACGCGCGCTGTCCGAGGCCGGGGACGAGGTCTGCATGCGCTTCATCGGCGATGGGATGGAGCCCCACGAGGCCGCCGAGGATGTGCGCGCCTTCGACCGCGTCGTGGTCTCCGGCGGCGACGGCACCGTCTCCAACGTGCTCGACCACGTCCGCGGCAACGGCGTCCCCACACTCGTCTTCCCCTCCGGCACCGCCAACCTGTTCTTCAACAACATCGGCAACGCCCCCGAGCCCACCGCGCTCGCCAAGGCGTGCCGCGACGGCCGCACCAAGAAAGCCGATATGGGGGAGCTCTTCTGGAAGGACGAGGACGGCGACATCCGGCGCCATGGCTTCATCATCATCGCCGGCACCGGCTTCGACGCCGACATCATGCACAAGGCCGAGCCCGCCAAGGGCGATATGGGCGAGATCGCCTACTTCCTCTCCGCCCTCGCCAACCCCGCCCCCACCGTAGCGCATTTCACCATCGAGCACGACGGCGAGGTCGACGAGCTCGACGGGATCGGCTGCATGGTGGGCAACACCTCGCTCATCCAAAACGACATCAACCTGTTCCCCGATTGCCGCATGGACGACGGGTTCATAGACATCGCGGTCATCCAGCCCGCCAAGACCGTCGAGCTGCTCCCCACCCTGCTCGCCGGCGTGCTCGACCCCACGGGCAAAGGTCTCGGCAGGCCGCAGTTCACGCTCTTCCAAGCCAAGGAGGCCCGCATCACCTGCACGCCCTCCCTCGGCATGGAGTTCGACGGCGAGCTCATCCGCAACAACACGGGCGAGTTCGGCGCACGCGTCCTGCCCGCCTGCCTCGACCTCATCGTCGATGACTTCGCCAAGCTGTGACGTGCGCGCGGCGGGCGGACGAGTCGCCGCGCGTAACAGCGCGGAAACGAACCGCCCGCGGCCGTTGCGAACGCACTGCGCTGTGCTATAGTGCCTAACCATCAGAGCGATCCCGACCACCGAAAGGAGCCGTCACCATGAAGCAGATCATCTCCATCTCCCTCAACAACTGGTGGTGGCATGACGCGTCTTCGGCCGGTCAACGGTGAGTCCTCACACGTATATGCCACCCAGGTAGCACGAGGCCTCCGGTTTGACCGGGGGCCTTTCTCATCTCGGCCCCCTCGCGTCATGCGAACCGCCTTCACCGACTTCCACCCCATCCCGCGGGCGCGAAGCGCCGCGCGCGAAAGGAGCCCGACATGTCCGCAACCAACCAACCCGCCGGAAAGGCCCGCGCCGTCACCTCAGCCAAAAGCACCGGCCTCGACATCAAGAGCCTCGTCCTGCTCGCCGTCCTGCTCGCAGCGGGCTTCATCCTGAACTTCACCGCGGGCAAGGCGATCTCCGCCGTCTCCGGCGGCGCCATCTCGCCGGAGTTCATCATCTCCGCCTTCTGCCTCACCATCCTGATCGTGCGCCCCAACGCCCCCCAGGCGCTCGTGATCGGCCTCATCTCAGCGGCGGTGATCCAGGTCACCACCACCTCGCCGGGCATCGACTTCCTCGCCGAGGGCGTCGCCGCGATGGTCATGGCGCTCATCGTGAACGCCGGCATGCGGACGCGCGCCCGCGCCCTCATCCCGACCATCGGAACGTTCGTGACGACGTTCCTGTCCGGGTGCATCTTCATGGTCGTCAAGATGGCGCTCATGGGATTCGCCGGCGAGCTCGCCGCCGTCATGATGCCCGTCATCGCCCTGACAGCCGTCTTCAACGCGATCCTGGTCGGAGCGCTGTACCTCCCCATCAAGAAGGCGCTCGGCCTGAACGACTAGCGTATATTGCCGACGGGGCGCCCGGGCACGTGCGCGGGCGCCCCTCGGTGCGACCACGATAAGGACCCCATGGACAAGATCATCGAGCTGGAGCACGTCTCCTTTTCATACGAAACCGAGCCGGACGGGGCGTTCGCCTTGGCAGACATCGACCTCTCCATCGAGGAGGGGGCCCTCGTCGGCGTGATCGGCCCCTCAGGGGCGGGCAAGTCGACCTTGGCGAGCCTCATCTCGGGCGCGATCCCCCATCACTACACCGGCAGGTTGTTCGGCAGCACCAAGGTCGCGGGGGTCGACACCTGCGACGCCTCCCTCACCGACATCGCCCGCCTCGTCGGATCGGTCCTTCAGGACATCGACGCCCAGATGGTCGCATCGGTCGTCGAGGACGAGCTCCTGTTCGGCCTGGAGAACTTCGGGGTTCCCCGCGAGCGGATAGAGGGGCGCCTCACCGCCGCACTCGACGCCGTGGGGATCGCCGACCTGCGCGAACGCGAGATCGCCACGCTTTCGGGCGGGCAGAAGCAGAAGGTCGCCATCGCGGCCATACTCGCCCTCGCGCCCCGCGTCATCGTCATGGACGAGCCCACCGCGGCCCTCGACCCCGTGAGCGCGCGCGAGGTGTTCGAAGTCCTCAAGCGGGCGCGGGAACTCGGCGGCATGACCATCGTCATCATCGAGCAGATGGTGGCCCTGCTTGCGGAGTTCTGCGAGCGCGTCATCGTGCTCGACGAGGGGCGCGTCGCGCTCGACGGCACGCCCCGCGAGGTCTTCTCCCACGCCGACGAGCTGCGACGCATCGGCGTCGACAGCCCGCGCGCGTCCCGCATCGCGAACTGCCTCGCCGCCGCCGGCCTCACCCGCGGCGCCTCCTCCGCGCTCACCGCGCGCGAGGCCGAGGCCCTCATCACCGACATCCTGGACGGCCCCGTCGACGGTCCCGTCGCGCGACGCGCACTCGATGAGCCGCACCGAGCCGGCGCCCCGGCGCGGCGCGGCATACCGGATGACGCCCCCGCCGTCGTCGAGGTCGAACGCGCGTCGTTCTCCTACGGAGAGGGCGCGGCGAGCGTCACCGACCTCGACCTCATCGTGAGGCGCGGCGAGATCCGCGCCATCGCCGGGCAGAACGGCGCCGGCAAGACCACGTTCACCAAGCTGCTCAACGGCCTACTCAAACCGGAATCCGGACGCATCCGCATCGCGGGGCTCGACACGCTCGACACGCCGGTGAGCGCGCTCGCGGCGCACGTCGCCACCCTCTTCCAAAACCCCGACCACCAGCTGTGCCGAGACACCGTGCTCGAGGAGGTCGCCTTCGGCCTCCAGCTCCAGGGGATCCCGGCCGCGACGGCACTCGAGCGCGCGGGCGCCGTCGCGGCGCGCTTCGGCCTAGATCCGGGCGCCGCGCCCTTCAGCCTCTCGCGCGGGCAGCGCCAGATGGTCGCCTTGGCGAGCGTCGCGGTCCTCGACCCCGACCTCATCATCCTCGACGAGCCCACGAGCGGCCTGGATTACCGTGAGTGCATGACGGTCATGGGGACGGTGCGCGAGCGCGCGAGGGCGGGAGCCGCGGTCATCATGGTCTGCCATGACATGGAGGTCGTGAGCGATTTCGCCGACACCCTGACCGTCATGGCGGGCGGGCGCATCCTCGCGACCGGACCCGCGCACGAGGTGTTCGCACGGGAGGACCTCCTCGCGGCGGCGCGGATCTCCGCCCCCGACGTCCCCGCCCTCGCCGGTCGCCTCGCGGCCTCCCACCCCGCGTTCGCGGGGGTCACCGAGGTCTCCGAGCTGGTCGAGACCGTGAAGGAGCTGAAGAGCCGTGCTTAACGTCATCGATTACGTCCCCGGAAGGACCGTGCTTCACCGCCTCAACCCCGTCGTCAAACTCGCTCTCGCGTCGGCGATAGTCATCGCGACCTTCCTTGCGGAGAGCTGGGCGGCGCTCGGGGGGCTTCTCGCCCTCACGCTCGCGCTCGGCGCCTACGCCGGCATCTCGTCCCGCCTCTTCGGCCTGCTCAAGGTGCTCACCCCCATCGCGCTCATCATGCTCGCCCTGCAAGTCGCGTTCGTGCGCGGCGGGGACGCCGTCTTCCTCTTCGCCACGTCCGAGGGGATCGCATCCGGCGGGCGCGCCTGCCTGCGCCTGGTCGGCGTGGCGCTCCCCCTGGTGCTCATGCTCACCGTCACCAAGCTCACCGACCTGGCCAATGCCTGCGTCGAGGTGCTCCACATCCCCTACCGCTACGCGTTCACCTTCACGACGGCGCTGCGGTTCGTCCCCGTATTCACCCAGGAGATGAACGCGATCATGGAGGCCCAGACCGCCCGCGGCGTCCAGTTCGACACCAAGAACCCCTTCAAGAAGCTCACGCTCATGCTGCCCGTGTGCATCCCGCTGCTCGTCACGTCGGTGAAGAAGACCGATGCGACCGCGCTCGCCGCGGAGCAGCGCGGGTTCTACCTGCGCACCCGCGAGAGCTCCTACAAGCGCTACCCGTTGAGCGGCGCGGACCTCGCCGTGCTCGCATGCTGCGTCGCGCTCATCGCCGCCGGCTTCGCCCTGTAGGCGGTGAACCGGCGACACGTTAAGATAGCCACGAGAGAACCGCGGCCCGTCGGCGCCATGCGCGCGGGCCGATTCACCCGGGAGGTACCATGCAGTTGATCGACCGCCTCGATGAGGACGTCCGCGCCGTGCTGGAGGCCGGCTTCGAGCGCGCCCGCGAGCGACCCGTCACCTTGCGGGCGAACACGCTCAAGGCGACGGCGGAGCAGGTCGCCTCCGCCCTCGACGACGCGGGCATCGCCTATGCGCGCGTCCCTTGGTATGGGGACGCCTTCGTCCTCGATGGCGTCGGCGAGCGCGAGGTCTGGAACCTGGACGCCTATCGCGAGGGCCTCGTCTACCTGCAGAGCCTCTCATCCATGCTGCCCCCGCTGGTGCTCGGGCCGCGCGGCGGCGCCGACATCCTCGACATGTGCGCCGCCCCCGGCGGAAAGACCGCGCAGATCGCCGCGCTCACCGGCAACGCGGCGCATCTCACCGCGTGCGAGATGAGCTCCCCGCGCGCGGAGAAGCTCGCCTACAACCTGAAAAAGATGGATGCGCAAAACGTCAACATCATGCGCACGGACGCGCGGCGCCTCGATGAGTTCTTCAGCTTCGACCAGATCCTGCTCGACGCCCCCTGCACGGGGACGGGCACGTACCGCGCGGGCGACGAGCGCGCCGAGGGGCGCATGACGCCGCAGCTGCTCGCCAAGGTCTCGAAATCCCAGCGCGCCCTTCTGGACCGCGCGCTCACGATCCTCAAGCCGGGCGGCACCCTCGTCTACTCCACCTGCTCCGTCCTCCCCGAGGAGAACGGCGACCAGGTGCGGGCCGCCCTCAAGCGCCATCGCGACTGCAGGGTCGTGCCCATCGTCCCGGGCTCCGTCGACGACGGCCGAGCCGAAGAGGGCGGACGCGTCATCCGGGTCGAACGAGCCGATGAGGGCGCGCTCGCATGGCCGGTCCTCGAGGTGCCGAACGCCGTCGAGGGGACCCTGACCATCGCGCCGTCCCGCCTGTATGAGGGGTTCTACGTCGCCGCGATGGAGAAGACGGCCCCGCGCGGGAAGCGCTAGGGCCGTCCGAGCCGCCGAATGACGGGGATCTATCGGAGGTTGCCGGAACGGTACCCGTTCTCGAGCTCCTCCTCGCGCTTGCGGGCACTGCGGTCCTTGAGCGTGGCGAACAGCAGGTACACCAGGGCGACCACGGTGATGGCGCCGGCGACCATGAGCATCGGTGCGAGGATGTCGAACATCTCCACGGCGGCATCGTCCTTTCCCGCGCTGCGCGCGAACTTCTCCTAATGCTTCCGTCGGACCAGCATACCAGATTACCCCCGCGGCCCAACGACCGCATGGGAAGCACAGAGCCGTGGAGACAACGTGACGGGGGGCCGCCCCGCCTTAACCGCCCCCGGGCGGGTACAATGATTCGACATTTGAATCTTCCTCTGAGGGAGCATCATGACCAACACCAATTCAGACGCCGTGCGCCCCGCCGTGCCCGACCCGCGTCCCGACGCCATCGATCCGCAGACCGGCGCCTTCGCCCCGTCGAACCCAGTTCCCGCCATCGAGCGCGGCGAGGACCATGCCGCGCTCGAGCCCGGCGACGTCGATCCCGACACCATACCCGTGACCGCGGAGGTCCCCGAGTCCATCGAGGCCACCATCGATTTCTCGGAAGTCGAGCTGGCCGATGAGTTCGCCGAGCCCGAGCTCGCGGTGACCCCGGGCGGTCTGCTCCCCATGGAACCCTCGCCCATCGAGGGGCGCCTGCGCAAGGCGCCGCTGCGCGTGCCCGATGAGCTCGAGGAGTGCGGCGGGTTCACCCTCTTCGGCAGGCGCATCAAATCCCTGCTCTACACCACCGATGTCGCCGTCATCCGCAACTCCAACGCGGATGCGATCTTCGCCGTCTATCCGTTCACGGCGCAGCCCGCCATCACCCAGGCGCTGCTGACCGCCTCCGAGGCGCCCGTGTTCGTCGGCGTCGGCGGCGGCACCACCACCGGCAAGCGCTCCGTGCAGCTCGCCGCCGTCTCGGAGATGCAAGGCGCCGCGGGCGTCGTGGTCAACTCCCCCGCCCCGCCCGAGATGATCGAGCAGATCTGCGCCGTCATCGACATCCCCGTCATCGCCACCGTCGTCCGCTGCGATGCCGTGGCGCATGCAAAGGTCAAGGCGGGAGCCAAGATCTTGAACGTCGCCGCCGGCAAGGACACCCCCGCCGTCCTGCGCGAGCTGCGAGAGGTTTACCCCAACCTGCCCCTGATCGCCTCCGGCGGACGCAGCTCGCTCTCCGTGCGCGAGACCGTCCAAGCCGGTGCCAACGCCGTCATCTGGACCCCGCCCTCAGCCCAGCAGCTCCAGGCCGATATGATGCGCCGCTATCGCGAGGCGGAAGTCAAGCCCGAGGCGCCGATCATGGACCCCGTCGCCGCCGCCGACGTCAATCCGCTCGAAAGCGCACGGGCGGACGTGCCGATCCCGGATGAGCTGATCGCCAAGGCAACCACCGGCGGCCGCAAGCGCCAGCGTCCCTTCCCCCCGCTCTTCTTCAAGGGCAAGCGCCACTGAGGGAGCATTCAGCGACCGCATTCCGCCCCGCCGACCGCGACCCTGACGATTGCGGCCCCGTCGCCCCGACGCCTCGTCGCGGGCGAGCTCGCCATCTTCGCGCCCGAGGACGCCCACAAACCCGGCTGCGCCTTGGGCGAACCCTGCCGCGTCCGCAAGATCGTCGTGAAGGTCCGCGCGTAGGCGCCGCGCGCTCAATCGCCAACCAACCAAAGCTCGGTAACCGCATGAAGACACTCCTCGCCCAACTCGCGAAATTCGGCATCGTCGGCGTCATCGCCACCCTCATCGATTTCGGCGTCATGAACCTGCTCCACTACGGGGCGAACCTCGACATCCTCGTCGCCAACACGGCGGGCTTCGTCATCTCGCTCATCTTCAATTACCTCGCGAGCATGAAATTCGTCTTCGAGCACAAGGAGGATATGAGCCGCCGGCGCGAGTTCGCGATCTTCGTCGTGCTGTCGGTCATCGGACTCGCCCTGAACGACGGCATCGTCCTCGCGCTCAACAAAGGACTCGCACTCGAGGCGAACATCGCCAAGATCGGAGCCACGGCCCTCGTGATGATGTACAACTTCGCGACGCGAAAGATATTCCTCGACGGGACGCCCGAGGAATAGATCCCGTAAATCACCCCCTTCGCCGATGGCATCCGACCGCCCGCCGATATCGCGCTTCGGCGGGCGAATTCATATGCTTCTTGTGCTTGACCTTACAATTCGCTTACCCAAGACGTATAGTTGCCTCCGTTACGAACAGGAAGGCCGCCGAGGCCGCATGACCGGAAGTGATGATTTGCGCAGCGCACTCGCACATCCCAACACCAAGCAGTTCTTGAAATTCGCCGCCGTGGGACTCGCCTCCCTGGCGATTGAATACGCCTTTCTCGTATACCTCCTGCAATCTCTCGACATGAACTACCTGATGGCCACGACGATCTCCTTCATCGTCTCCATCGTGTTCAACTACATCCTGTCCATGAAGTACGTCTTCGTGCACAAAGAGGACATGAGCCGCCGGCGCGAGTTCATCATCTTCTCCGTCCTCTCCGCCATCGGGCTCGGCCTGAACGACCTCTATATGTTCATCGGCGTCGGCCTGCTGAACATCGGCACCATGTCCATGAAGCTCATCTCCACATTCTTCGTGACCTGGTACAACTACTTCAGTCGTCGCAAGTTCCTCGACGCGGGGCACGCGTAAACCGACACGAACGCCTTTTCGCCCGAACGGCTTCGCAATTCAGATTGGGCGCAACTGAAGGGGTCGCATTGCGACCCCTTTTCACATGCACTGAATACGCACCGGGAGCGGATAGGCGCTTTACCCTCCAACACCCCCGCACCGGACCTTCAAGCTTCAACTCAATGTTGAATGTCATGACGGGGTGCAAAGACCTGCCATTTTCGTTGACACTCGTATATCTTTGCAGGTAGATAGTGATATTTGGAGGTATTTCCCCTTCGGATAAACTCTCACCTTAAAGGTTAACTTGAAACTACAAAACTGCTTCATATTTCATCAACGCCGCAGGTAATTGAAGCTTAAACCTTCAAGTTGAACCTTAAAGAATATCTAACGTTCAAGTTGAACTCGAAGCCGGTGATATGATGCATCTCGTCAAAAGGCAGGCAACAGACGAGGATGTACATGGACGCAACTCCAAGCATGCACACCACGTGGCGCACCGGCCGCACCCGCCGCATGATCGCGGGCGCAGGCGTTACGGCCGCGCTGTTCGCGAGCGTGCTCTTCCCCGTCCCGGCACGAGCAATCACAACCGAAACCGCAGCCACGCTCACCGAGACACAGAAAAAAGTAGAGGAGACCGCCGCCGCGTTCGATGAGGCGACCAAGAACCTCGATTCCCTGCAGGAGCGGGTCGCCGAGAACGAGGCGCGCATCGCCGAGCTCGAGGCCGAGCTCCCCGAAGCGCAGGCCCGTGCCAGCCGCGCCATGCGCGAGCTCTACAAGCATCACAAGGGCTCCAACACCCTCATGAGCTTCGTGCTGAGCACCAAGAGCATGGACGAGCTGATCTCCGGAATGAAGTACCTCGACCAGGTCAAGGACGCCAACGTCGGCGCGCTCACCGAGCTCAACGAGCTCGAGGCGGAACTCGAAGCCGAGAAGACCGAGCTCAAGACCGCCCAGGCGCAGGCCGAGAGCGAGCGCGACGCCGCAGCCGAGGCCCTCGCCCAAGCGCAGAAGCTCCGCGAGGCGGCGCAGGCCCAGGCGGATGCCGAGGCGGCAGCCGAGCTCGCCACCCTCCAGCAGGCCTCCCAGGAAATGGGCGGCGGCGCCGTCTCCACGCCCAATAACGGGGCGGTCAGCTGGGACACCGACCAGGCGTCCTTCGTGGCCGAATGGGCCCCGCGCATCGACGCGTACCTCGCCGGCTCCCCGCTCGAGGGCCAGGGCGCCACGTTCGCCAACGCCGCCTGGAAGTACGGAGTAGACCCTCGCTTCTCCCCCGCCATCTCCAACACGGAGAGCTCCAAGGGCCGTCACTGCTTCCGCCCCCACAACGCCTGGGGCTGGGGCAACGCAAGCTGGGGCAGCTGGGAGGAGGCCATCGACGCTCATGTCTCCGGTCTCGCCCGCGGATACGGCTACACCATCAGCGTCGCCGGCGCCAAGAAGTACTGCCCGCCCAACTGGTTCAACTGGTACAACAACACGCTGAGCGAGATGAACCGGATTTAGAGCCGCACAAGAAAGGAGCCCGATCGGGCTCCTTTTTTAATATCTGCCTACACATCCTCCCGCGTGCCGATTCGCCCGCAAACGGGGTACGATGGAGGACGTGCTGAAAACCCGTTCCAAAACGATAGGAGTCCCATCATGGAGCGACCGAACGCCTGGAAGAAATACGACGACGCCACCCTGGCCGAGCTCGACCAGCTCTGCGAGGATTACCGCCGCTACATCAGCGAGAACAAGACCGAGCGCGAGTGCGTGAAGTCCAGCATCAAGCTCGCCGAGGAAGCCGGTTACGTGAGCCTCGAGACCGCCCTTGCCGAGGGCCGCGCGCTCAAGGCCGGCGACAAGGTCTACGCCGCCAGCCACAACAAGACGCTCATGCTCGTCAACCTGGGCCGCCGCCCAATGGAGCAGGGCATGAACATCCTGGGCGCCCACATCGACTCCCCGCGCCTCGACCTCAAGCAGAACCCGCTGTACGAGGCCGGCGACATGGCTTACCTCGACACCCACTACTACGGCGGCGTGAAGGCCTACCACTGGGTCGCCACCCCGCTGGCGCTGCACGGCGTCATCTGCAAGAAGGATGGCACCACCGTGGACATCGCCGTGGGCGAGGACCCGACCGATCCGGTCTTCTGCATCTCCGACCTGCTGATCCACCTCGCAAGCGATCAGATGGAGAAGCCCGCCGGCAAAGCCGTCGACCATGAGAACCTCGACGTCATCGTGGCCGGGCGCCCCGTCGTCATCGAGGGCGACGAGGAGGTCAAGGAGCCCGTCAAGCAGATGTTCCTCGACCTCATCAAGGAGAAGTACGACGTCGAGGAGGAGGACTTCCTCTCCGCCGAGATCGAGGTCGTACCCGCCGGCCCCGCCCGCGACATGGGCCTCGACCGCTCCATGATCTTGGGCCACGGCCAGGACGACCGCGTCTGCGCCTACCCGTCCCTGCGCGCCCAGCTCGACACGCCCGAGGTCGAGACGACGAGCGTGACCCTGCTCGTCGACAAGGAGGAGATCGGCTCCGTGGGCGCCTCCGGCATGACCAGCCGCTTCTTCGAGAACACCGTCGCCGAGATCATGGCACTCGCCGGCGAGGACGGGCCGCTGGCACTCCGCCGCGCCCTCGCCAACTCCCGCATGCTCAGCTCCGACGTCTCGGCCGGTTTCGACCATCTCTACGCCGACCGTTTCGAGAAGAAGAACGCCGCCATCATGGGCCACGGCCTGTGCTTCAACAAGTACACGGGCTCCCGCGGCAAGGGCGGCTCCAACGACGCCGACGCCGAGTACTTCGCCCAGATCCGCGACATCATGGACGAGGCAGGCGTCGACTACCAGACCTGCGAGCTCGGCCGCATCGGCGCGGGCGGCGGCGGCACCATCG
>CAUWMY010000029.1:0-21061 GCA_963560155.1 uncultured Collinsella sp. | reverse complement strand
ATGCTCGATGAGCGGGGTCCATTTCACCTCAACCACGCGCACGCGACGCTGGGGCGCCGAGGGCGGGAATCACGAGCCTGCGAGGATCGCCGGACACGGGACGAGGTACCGGGCGGCGCGGCGTCTTGGGGGCGCGGCGGTACGTCGGTTTTTGACTGGAATCCGAAGGTCTATTCTGCATGGCGCCCTCCGCAACCGACCGAGCCTCATGGACCGTCGGGTCGTCAGACAATTGGAAATCAGCCCCATTGTCCCAGAGCGCGACCAAGGAGCCAGTCCTCAACCGCCGCGTTTCGGCCACTGGCCCCAAGCGCCGCAGCCGCGCCCAGCCCCAGCCGAGAGATCAGCCGCCGCTTACCAGATGCCGAGCATGTGCTGCATGCCGATACTCACGCACGTGATGCCGATCCAGCAGCACAGCCCCATGAAGATCGGCTTGCCACCGGTCTTGACCAGCTTGACGATGTCGGTGTTGAAGCCGATCGCCGCCATCGCCATCACGATGAAGAACTTCGACAGCGTCTTGATCGGCGCGGTCACCGCGACGGGCAGCGCGAACACGGTGGTGATGACACTCGCCAACACGAAGAAGATGATGAAAAACGGGAAGATCTTCTTGATGTCGAAGGTGCCTGCGGCCTCGCCGTCGCCCTCGCCCGCCTCAGCGGCGCGCTTGGCACGGCGAACCTGCCAGAACGCGAGACCCAAGGTGATCGGAATGATCGCCAGCGTACGGGTGAGCTTGACGATAGTGGCGTAGTCAAGCGCGTTCGAACCCGGATGCATGCCGTCCCAAGCCGCCGCTGCCGCGGTGACGGAAGACGTGTCGTTCACAGCGGTGCCCGCAAACAGGCCGAATCCGTCGTTGCTCATGCCGAGCATGGCGCCGAGCGAGGGGAAGACGAGCGCGGCGATGATGTTGAACAGGAAGATGACGCTGATGGCCTGCGCGATCTCCTCATCGTCGGCATCGATGACCGGTGCGGTCGCCGCGATGGCGGAGCCGCCGCAGATGGAGGAGCCCACGCCGACGAGCGTCGAGATCTTACCCGGGATGTGCATGACGCGGCACAGCGCGAACGAGATGACGAGCGATGTGGTGATGGTGGACACGATGATGGGCAGCGAGCTTGCGCCGACCTTGGCGATCTCACCGAGGTTGAGGCCGAAGCCCAACAGGATCACGGCGTACTGCAAGATCTTCTTCGACGTGTACTTGATGCCCGCTGCGGTCGCATCGCTCACGCCAGCTCGGTTGCGCAGCGCCAAGCCGAGCGCCATGCCGATGAGGATGGCGAACACCGGACCGCCGACCACCTCGAACCGCTTGCCGAGCAGCCACGCCGGCACGGAGATGACCAGCGCCAGCGCGACTCCGCGCCACAGATCCTTGAAATCCTTGATAAGCTCCACGTTGCCTCGCCTTTCCGGGCCATCGCCCATTCAGATATTGTCGTATCAATCCTATGACCTTGTTTTATAATGAGTAACTATCATTTGGTTATCATTGCATCAGAATTTCTTATGAGGCGATATGCTCGACTACCGGACCCACACGTTCCTTGAGGCCTATCGACAGCGCAGCTTCACGCGGACGGCGGAGGCCCTGCTCATCACGCAGCCCGCCGTCTCCCAGCACATTCGCCAACTGGAGGCACATTACGGCTGCTCGCTGTTCACCAAAACGGGCCGCGGCATCGAGCCTACCGCCGCCGCCGATCTGCTCTACCAGCGACTCCTCGCCATGGAAAACGATGAGGGCCGGTTGATTTCCGAAGCGGGGGTGCTTGCCGCCGAGTCCGTGGACGCCCATGCGGCGCCGCTCAGGTTCGGTTGCACCCGCACCATCGCCGACTACACGGCGCCACGTCTCATGGCGGAGCACCTCTCGACGCACCCGCAGGCCAATGTCGCACTGTTGGCGGGCAACACACGCGATCTCGTGTACGCACTTGAGGAGGGCACCATCGACTTCGCATTGGTCGAAGGGTCGTTCGATCGCAGGCGATTCGACTTCGAGACGCTTTCGCGCGAGCGATATATCGCCGTGGCAGCGCCGACGCGGGACGGGGCCGTGAGCGCCGTTGCCGATGAGTGGAGCGCGGGTGGGGCGGGGTGCTCCGCCGAAAGCGGACCGCGGCGCGCGCTTCCAAGCGACACGGGGGTCGCCCCGGCATCCGTGCGCGACCTGCTCGGCGAGCGCCTCATCCTACGCGAAGCCGGATCAGGCACCCGCGAGATCCTCGAGAAGCATCTGGCCGCGCGTGACCTCGCGACCACGGATTTCGCGGGGGCCATCGAGATCGAGAGCATCCCCACCATCAAGGCCTGCGTGCGCGCGGGCGCCGGCATCACGTTCATGTACCGTGTCGCTGTGGAAGACGAGCTCGCACGAGGCGAGCTCGTGGACATAACGCCCGCCGATTTTGCGGTCGAGCACGACTTTTGCCTTATTTGGCAGCGGGGGAGCCAATATGCGCCGAGATATCGCGCCCTTTGCAACGCGTGGCGGACCCTGATGTAGCGCCTCGATGTGGAACAGGCACTGAATCGAGGCTGAAAACGAGCGATTTGCACCCGCCCCCAATTGCGCGGCTACTCCACGGTGACGCTCTTGGCGAGGTTGCGGGGCTGGTCGACGTCGCAGCCGCGCAGGATGGCGACCTCGCGCGCCAAAAGCTGCAACGGCACCGTCGCCGTGATCGGGCTCAAGGCGTCGCGCACGGCGGGCACGTAGATGACATGGTCGGCGATTCCGCAAATATCCTCGTCGCCCTCCGTCGCGACCGCGATGATGCGCGCGCCGCGGGCCTCGCACTCCTTGAGGTTGCTCACGGTCTTGTCGTACGTGGGGCTCTTGGTCGCCACTGCGATGACCGGGAAGCCCGGGTCGATCAGCGCGATGGGGCCGTGCTTCATCTCCCCCGCGGCGTACGCCTCGGCATGAAGATAGCTGACCTCCTTGAGCTTGAGCGCGCCCTCGCATGAGATCGCCGAGCCCATGCCGCGCCCCACGAAGAGCGCCGAGTTCGCATCCCTGCAGGCCAGGGCCGCCTCGTGGACAGCGGGTCCCTGCGTGTCCAAGATCCACTGGATCTGCTCGGCGGTATCGCCGAGTTCATGGAAGATCATACGCACCTGGCCCGTGGTGAGCTTGCCCTTGACCTGTGCGAGCAGAAGAGCGAGCAGCGTCAGGCTCACCACCTGGCCCGTGAAGCTCTTGGTCGAGGCGACCGCGATCTCCTTGTTCGCCTTGGTGTAGATGACACCGTCGCTCTCGCGGGCGACGGGGCTGCCCACCACGTTGGTGATGCCGAAGACCTTCGCGCCCTTGATGCGCGCGTCGCGGATCGCCGCCAGGGTGTCCGCCGTCTCGCCCGACTGGGACACGGCGACCACCAGTGTGCTCGGCGTGATGATGGGGTTGCGGTACCTGAACTCGCTCGCCGCCTCGACCGCGCAGGGGATGCGCGCCCACCCCTCGATGAGGTTCTTCGCGATGAGGCCGGCATGATAGCTCGTGCCGCAGGCGATCACGTACACGCGGTCCACCAGGTTGAGCTCCTCGTATGTGAGCCCAAGCTCATCGATGTCGAGCTCGCCCGTCAAGGCGAGACGACCCACCAGCGTGTCGCGGACCACGCGGGGCTGCTCGCAGATCTCCTTCATCATGAAGTCCGTGTAACCGCCCTTCTCGGCCATGTCGATATCCCAATCGATGTGCGTGACCGCGGGTTCGATGGCACGGCCCTCCGCGTCAGTGTAGGTGATGCCCTCGGGCGCGAGACGGGCGAACTGACCGTCCTCCAGCACCACGACGTCGCGCGTGGCATCGATGAGGGCGATGACATCGGAGGCGACGTAGCTTCCGCGCTCGCCGCGGCCGATGACGATGGGGCTGTCCTTGCGGGCGACGGCGATCACGCCCGGCTCGTCCGCACAGACCGCGGCGAGCCCGTAGGCGCCCACCACATGCGTGCACGCCTCGCGGACGGCGGCCATGAAATCACCCTTGCAAGATGGCCTTCCATCGCCGCTCGGCGCGCCTTGGTAAGCCTCTTCGATGAGGTGAGCGAATACCTCGGTGTCCGTCTCGCTCCTGAACACATGGCCGCGCTCCTCCAAGGAGGCCCGCAGCTCGGCGAAATTCTCGATGATTCCATTGTGCACGACCGCGATGCGGCCATCGCAGCTCACATGCGGGTGCGCGTTCTCAACCGTGGGACTGCCGTGGGTCGCCCAGCGCGTGTGGCCGATTCCGCATGTCGAGGATTCCATGGGCGCACCGTGCTCCCCCTTGGCGAGCTCGCACTCGAGGCCCGCGACCTTGCCCACGCAGCGCACGACGTCGATCTTGGCGGAGCCAAGCACCTCCCGTCCATTCAGCGCCGCCGATGCGCCCACCTCCGGGCGCGCACCGCTTTCGAGGGCGATCCCCGCAGAGTCGTACCCGCGATACTCGAGCCTCTTGAGGCCGTTCACGAGGAGCTCGGCCGCCGTCTCGAATCCGGTGTATCCAACGATCCCGCACATATGGAATCCTCTCCGTCGATGTACAACGGCGCCTCATTCTAGGGACGGTTTGTTACGATTCGGTAACAGTGGCATCGTTTTTTTGAGACCACATGACGAGGAATTGAAGCGATACAATCGAAATCGGGAAAACCTCGTCCGCAGGAGCATCACATGCCTCGTCGAACCACCGTCACCATCACCGATGTCGCCCGCGAGGCGGGCGTCGCGTTGGGAAGCGTGTCGAACGCGTTCAACCATCCCGATAAGGTCCGCCCCGAGACCCTCAAACGCATCCGGGAAGCTGCGGACCGCCTCGGATACGCCCCCAATCAGAGCGCCCGCATGCTCGCGGGCGGCAGGAACCGCCTGTTCGGCCTCATCCTGCCCAGCCTCGACCACGGCGTCTCCCTGCAGATAGCCAACGGCGCGAACGCCGAGGCGCGCAAACACGGATACGGCCTGCTCATTGCGACCGCCCAGACGGACGAGGAGGTCGCGCGCCGCTACCGCGACTATTTTATGGGGACGCAGACGGCGGGCATCCTCATGCAACCGCCCGCGATCAAGGACTGGCAACCGCCGAGCCACCTCCCCCGCATCCCCATCTCGTTCCTCGATGTCCAGTGCGATGCCCCCGGGTACTTCGTCGCCGCCGACAACCTCGCGCTCGGAGAACTTCTCGCATGTCACACCTTCAATTCGGGCGCAAGGCGCGTCGCCATCATAGGCAACCCATCCCTCAACCGGCTCGCCCTGCGCATCGAGGGCATGCGGAGGGCCTTCACGACCGAGTCGGACTGCGTATTCGAGATCATCGAGGAAGGCGCCTGGGACTCCGCCCACGACGGACTCGACCTGGGTCGGCGTCTGGCAGGGCGAGCCGAGGGCACGCGTCCCGATTTCATCATCGCCCTCACGGACACCCTGGCGACGGGCGCCATCTCCGGCGTTCGCGCCGCCGGGCTCCGCGTTCCGAACGACATCCGCGTCGCCGGATGTGACGGCAACCCCCTGGCCTGGACCGGCCCCGTCCCGCTCACCACCGTCGCCCCCATCGGGTACGAGATCGGCCGGCGCGGCGTGCGACAGCTCATCGCGCAGATCGCGGAGGAACCCGAGGACGAGCCGGAGAACCACCAGGAACTCGTCCGCCCCTTCCTGCTCGCACGGGCGAGCACGGGGATGAATCGCGCGGACGATTTCGCCGACCCCGATATCGACATCAGCGGCTACTTGTAAGAGCGCGACTTTCATCCCGGCCCTTGCCCCGTTCGCCGTTTTTCCAACTTCCCGGTCTCGCAAAGGCGTATGTTTGTGGTGATATGCGCCTAGCGAATCAGTCGTTGGCGAAACGCGCGGGCCCGCGTCGAGCCCGCTTGGACAAGGAGGCATCATGGCCAATCGTATCGTCCTCAACACCATCTCCTACCACGGCGCCGGCGCCATCAAGGAGATCCCCGGCGAGCTCACCCGCCGCGGCTACAAGAAGGTGTTCGTCTGCACCGACCCCGACCTGGTGAAGTTCGGCGTCGCCGCCAAGGTCACCGACCTGCTCGACGAGGGCGGCATCGCCTACAGCGTCTACTCCGACATCAAGCCCAACCCCACCATCAAAAACGTCACCGACGGCGTGGAGGCCTTTAAGGCCGCCGAGGCCGACTCCATCGTGACCATCGGCGGCGGCTCCGCCATGGACACCGCCAAGGCCATCGGCGTCATCATCACCAACCCCGAGTTCGCCGACGTGCGCAGCCTTGAGGGCGTCGCCCCCACCAAGAACCACGCCGTGTTCACCATCGCCGTGCCCACCACCGCCGGCACCGCGGCCGAGGTCACCATCAACTACGTCATCACCGACGTGGAGAAGGTCCGTAAGTTCGTCTGCGTCGATACCAACGACGCCCCCGAGGTCGCCGTGGTCGATCCCGAGATGATGGCCACCATGCCCGCCGGCCTCACCGCCAGCACCGGCATGGACGCCCTTACCCACGCCATCGAGGGCTACACCACCCAGGGCGCCTGGGAGATGTCCGACATGTTCCACCTCAAGGCGATCGAGCTCATCTCCAAGAACCTGCGCGACGCCGTGGCTGAGGCCAAGAGCGGCGTTCCCGGCTCCGGCCGCGAGGGCATGGCGCTCGCCCAGTACATCGCCGGCATGGGCTTCTCCAACGTCGGCCTGGGCGTCGACCACTCCATGGCCCACACCCTCTCCGCGCACTTCGACACCCCGCACGGCGTCGCCTGCGCCATGCTGCTGCCCATCGCGATGGAGTTCAACAAGCCCGTCGTGACTGAGCGCCTGGCCAAGGTCGCCGAGGCCATGGGCGTCGACACCACCGGCATGAGCGTCGACGAGGCCGCCGACGCCGCCATCGCCGCCGTCAAGCAGCTCTCCGTGGACGTCGAGATTCCCACCGTGTGCGAGGCCATCACCGAGGAGGAGCTCGACACGCTCACCAAGGACGCCATGGCCGACGCCTGCTTCCCGGGCAACCCGCGCGAGGCGACCTATGACGACGTCATGGGCATGTTCCGCAAGATCATGAAGTAACTCGGCGCCACTGGGACAGAGGACCGCGCGAAGCGCCATCCTTCGTTTCCCATTTTGCACGCCAGCAAGAACGGGGCCCGAACGCACGCGCGCTCGGGCCCCGTTTCATAACGCCCCTCAATCTCCCTTGAAGTGCACGTCGCCTTGATGAACAAAACCGCCGTACAGACGTTTCGCACCGGCCTCTAGCGCTGAGGTGCCTCGTCATTCGCGGCGGCGATCGCGGCGGGCAATTCATGCAGGGTCGGCAGGACCGCAGCGCACATCTTCTCGATTTCGGGCGTGGGAGCCACGATATCGGGAATCATGAACACGCGGGCGCCCGAGGCGTAACCCGAACGCACTCCGTTGTGCGAATCCTCGATAACGGCGCAAAGCGCGGGATCGTAACCGAGACGCCTGGCAGACTCGACGAAGATGTCCGGGGCCGGCTTTCCGTTCTCGATTTCGTCGCCGCACGTTATGGAATCGAAGTACTTCAACATGTCAAAGCGCTCCAGACGCGGCAACGCGCGCACGCGGGCGGTAGAGGTGGCAATGGCGAGCGGGAACCCTGCAGCCTTAAGGGCCTCGAGAACCTCGATGGCACCCGGCTTGAGCTCGAGATCAGTCTCGACAAACTTCAGGAACAGCTCGATGTGCAAATCGAACACGCGATTCGCCAAATCGGCGTCGCCACCCAGATGCTCGGCCAACATCGCGCGGCATGACTGGGACGGGCGGCCGATGAACGCCCGCACCAGGTCGTCCGGGATCTCGATGCCCATCTCATCCGCCGTCGCGGCCCACGCTTTCTGGCCCACGCGCTCGGAATCGACAAGCGTGCCGTCCATATCGAAAAGTATCGCCTGAATGGTTTTCATCCTTCTCTCCTTGATTCGTCCACCGAGGACGCCGCAAACGTGTCGATGCTGTGCTCATCGAGCTGCCGGAACGCCAACGTAACCCTTTGAAATTATTGTACTGGGTCGATGGGCGCGGCCACTCCTATGAACACAAGGTTTGACATGACGATACCGGTTTCCAATAACGTGAAAATGCAAGCGCTCATCGAGCTGCTCCGGTCATTCGGAAGTGTTGCCATAGGGTTCTCGGGCGGTGTGGACAGCACCTTCCTCGCGGCAGTCAGCATCCGCGCGTTGCCGCCGGCCGATGTGCACCTTATTCACCTGGACACGCCCCTCGTAGGCACTCCGGAGCGCCAGTCCTTTGAACGTGAGCGCAAGCGATTCGAGCGCGCGAGGACTCATGTGGTCGTCATCGAGACAGACCCGCTTGCGGACCCGGATGTTGCCGCCAACCCGGCAGACCGTTGCTACCACTGCAAGCGCCTGGGATTCCAGCGCATCGTGGACGCCGCGCGCGAGCTCGGGGCGCGCGTCGTACTCGAGGGAAGCAACGCCGATGACGCCGGAGACTATCGCCCCGGCACCCGTGCCGTGCGCGAGCTCGACGTGAGATCGCCCCTTATGGAAACCGGTTGGCGCAAGGACGAGGAGCGCGAGGTCCTGCGAGCTTGGGGATTCGAGGTATGGGACCTGCCCGCCGGCGCGTGCCTGGCGACGCGCATCCCCTGCGGCGAGGCGCTCACCGCCGAGAAGCTTTGCACGGTCCGCGCGTGCGAGGACTACCTGCACGGTCTCGACCTGCGCCAGGTCCGCGTGCGCGTCGATGGCGGCGTGGCTCGCGTGAGCGTGGGAGCGGACGAGAGCATGGACGCCATCGTCGAAGCGGATGCACCCGCGGGCGCATGTTCCAACGCGGACGGCGAACCCAGCCGCCTCGCTCCCGCGGTCATGCGGGAGCTCCAAGCGCGCGGCTGCATCAGCGTGGATCCCGTAGTGCGCCCCTATCGCCACGGCGAGGGCAACGGGGCCGCATAAGGCACAGGAGCAACGTCGCACGCTTACCGCTCAAAACAACCTCAACCCCATAAAAAAGCACCCCACCTCGCTTGAGATGGGGTGCCACCGGGCCTTTTTGCCTTGGGCCGCCACCGCTCTGGCATAAAGCCATCGCAGCCTCGGCTTGGGGCCGTCACGGCTCCGGATTGTCCCCGTCACCGTGCCGGCCCGCCGCCGTTACCTTTTCCTGCGGCGTGCGGTAAAGCCCGCGCCGATTGCGGCTATGCCCGCAAACGCAGCCGCGAACATGCCAACCAGCGCGTTGTCACCGGTCTGGACCAGCTTGTCGCCGGAGCCGCCGTTGCCGGGATCTGCCGGCTTGGCCGGGTCGGCGGGCTTGGGATCTTCGGGCTTGACGAAGACGTTCTGGAAGACCGGTGCCCCGGTCTCGCCCACGGTCCACTCGACCTGGAGCTGGCCGTTGCCGTCGTCGGTCACCACGACGTGATAGGTGAACACCGTCTTGTCGTAGCTGATGCCCGCGGCGTTGCCCTCGATCTCGACGATGCGGTAGTCATACGTGCCGGGCTCGTCATAGGTAATCGGGTCGAACGCGATGGGAGCGTACCCGCCCTCGGTCAGGGCACCGTTCTTAACCGTCTGAAGGACCTTGCCGTTAGCGTCGCGCAGCTCGAAGGTGAACTCACCCTTCTTAAGCTCGCGGCCGGTCAGGACCTTTGCGGCGTTGAACGTGATGCTCGTGCCGGCGGCCTTGTAGCTGTTGGCAAAGACGATCTCCTTGCCCTCCAGCTGCTGGCCGTCCTTGCCCACAGACCACGTGACACCCAAGGTACCGTCGCCGTTGTCCACAACCGTGGCGGTTACGTCGTACACCGTGGTGTCGTACGTCACGCCGCCCAAGCCGCCATCGACCTCGGCCAGGCGATAGCGATACTCGCCGGGCGCATTGAAGCTGATGGCCGGGAAGCTGACCTTGCCATTGGCGTCGTTCTTGGCGGTCAGGACCGTGGGCTCGCCCTCGCCCTGCGAGACGAGCGCGAACTCGAACTCACCCTCACGCAGGTCGCGGCCGTTGAGCGTCTTGGTGATGGTGAAGCCGCCCTCGCCCGTCAGTGTGCTGTCGAAAGGCTTCACGCTGTAGGTGTTGGTGAAGGTGAAGTCGGTCGCAGCGGACTCGGGCTGCTTGTCCACGGAGAGCGTGCCGTCGCCGTTGTCGGTCACCGTGACTGTGATGGTCTTGGTGGCAACGGGGTCGTTGGTCACGCCGGCAACGCTGCCGGTCTCGGTCACCTTGTAGGTGAAGGTCTTGCTGCGAGGAGCGGAAGCCACCATGGGCTCGTCCGCAGCGGGGGCCTTCGCGGCACTCTCGCCCTCGACGGGCTTGGCCTCAGATTCGGCCGCCACGGAGTCGTCCGCCTTGGCATCGGCCTCATCGGCCTGAGCGTCGGCGGCATCCGCCTTATCCTCGGCAACCGCGGGCTGCTCAGGCTGTGCCGCGGGCGCGCCAAACACGTTCTCCATGGTGTAGGTGATCTCGCCGAAGGAGATGTTGCCGGCGGCGTCGTTGGTCGCTGTGGTCTTTGCGGGCATCGGAGCGCCCTCAGAACCGGTCAGCTCGAAGGTGTACTTACCCGCGATATCAGGCACCTTGTTGCCAGACTTGACGTCCAGGACCTTGGTGCCGTTGAGGGCGATCACCTTAGAGCCGCCCTCGCCGGTGCCATAGGCGTTCTTGAAGACCATGCCGCCCTCGGGGTAGACGACCTCGGCGGAGAGCTTGCCGGCGCGGTTGTCGGTCACCTTGACAATGACGACCTGCTTGCCCTGGATGATGCTGATGCCCTTATCGTTCCGACCCTCGTCCTCACTCACGTTGTAGGTGTAGGTGTACACGTCACCACGATTGCCCGTGCGATCGACCGTGGCGAGGCCGTCGGCCACATCGTTGTTGAGCTTCTCGGTGGTGTACTCGATGCCGGCGAAGGCGATCGTGCCGTTCGCGGCGTTGGTGCCAGTGGCCACCACGGCAGCGGGCTTGGCCTGATCATTCGCATTAGTCACGTTGAAGTGGAACTCGCCCGCGACCATGGGACGGCCCGTGAGCCGCTTGGTGCCCGTGAGGGCCACGCCGCCCTGGCCGCCAACCGTGATGGAGCCGGCGCTATAGCTGTTGGTGAACCCAACGCTCACCGGGGTGATCTCGGCGCCGCTCGTCCATACGGCGGCTTCCTTGCCGTCGAGGGTCACCGCAACGGACAGCGTGCCGTTGCCGTTATCGGTGGTCGTGAACGTGAGGGTGTGCTTCGCCTTATCGTTCACATAGCCGTCGCCGCCGCCCTTGGTCTCGGACAGCTCGAAGGTGTAGGTCTTGCCAACATCCTCGAGGGTGAACTTGAGGCCGGTCTTGACCGGCGTGGTGGCAGTCGCAGTGTTGCTGGTCGCCTTATCCGTACCGAGCTCCGCGGCGTTGGTCGCAATGACCTTGGCATCGCCGAACTTCTCCTTGGTGGCATCGTCATCCGGAGCCATGGTGAACTCAAAGTCGCCAGCGGCAATCGGGCGACCAGTCAGGGTCTTGACGATTTGAATGCCGTCCTTGCCCGTGGCGCCGTCGCCATCGGGGTTGATCGGCTCAGCCTTATAGGCGTTGGTGAACTGGGCCCCGTCGCTCACAACCGTGGCTGCGGACAGGACGCCCTTGCCGTTGTCCTTCAGGGTAACGGTCAAAGTCGCCACATGCGTGTCGTAGGTCACCCCAGGAATCTTGGCGCCATCAGCAGGAACGTTCTCGCGCACCTTGTACACAAAGGTCTTGGTACGGACGCCGTTCACAACCGGTGCGTCCTTGATGTGGTCGAAGGTGAAGTTGATCGCGCCAAAGCCGAACTCAACCGGCTTGCCAGCCGCGGTCGTGAGACCGGTCAGCGTTGCCTCCGAGTGCTCAGGCGCAGGGGCACCGTTCAGCGGCGTAATAGTGAAGCTGAAGGAGTCATCCTTCTTCCAATCGCGACCCATCAGCACCTTGCTGAACAGGTTGGCGGTCGTCACCTGGGAACCCTGCGGAAGAGCCGCGGAGTAGGTGTTGGTGAAGGTGGCGACGGCGTTCGGATTCTCCTTGGTGATAGCACCGGTGTCACCCTCGGCCGTCGCGGTGTAACCATCGGTCGGCTTCTCGCGAACCTCATAGGTCGCGCCGACGGGCAGGCCATCGATGACGATGGACTGGCCGTGCTTCAGCGGGAAGGTTGCGCCCGAGCCGAGCGTGCCCTTTTCCCCACCAATCGTATAGGCGTAGTTGCCCGTAAGCGTGTTGCCCGCCTTGTCCTTCAAATTGACCTTGAAGTCGAACACCTTCTCGGTGTCGACCGGCGCGCTCGGGTCGTTGGCGGCCTTAACGGTCTTGCTGACGGTCAGCGTACCGACGGCGGGCTTAGTGTCGGGGTCGGTCGTGTTGGTCTCGACCTTGGGGGCGTTTTCGCCCAGCTGGACGGTCGCCTTGTTGCCGATGCCCTGTTGGACGGCGTCCTCGTTGACCGTCGCCTTGAAGGTCACGACGCCCTTCGTATTCCCGGGAACATTCTCAATCGTCCACGTCAGCGTGTTGGCGCGGTTGTTGTAGATGCCGCCGTCGCTCGCGGAATCCTTGACGTAGGTGAGGCCGGAGGGCAGCACGTCGGTGATAGTCACCGTGGCGGACTCCTTGCCCAGGTTCGCGTAGCTCACCGTGTAGGTGAGGACGTCGCCAACCTGGATGTCGCCCTCGTTGTCGTCCACGGACGTCTTGCCGGGAACGAAGACCTCGGGCTTGGAGGTAGTCTCAGCGTTGTTATCGCCAATCTGGATGTCGGCCTGGTTCTCGATCGTGCTGTTGAGCGCGTCTGCGGTCACCTCGACCGTGAAGCTCACGGTGCCGGAGGCGTTGGCATCCTGCTTACCAAGATTCCAGGTCAGGGTGTTGGTGCCGGCGTTGTAGACGCCACCGTCGCTCGCGGAATCCTTGACGTAGGCCGTGCCGGCAGGAATCACATCGGTGATGACAACAGTGGCGGGGACAGCCTCGCCCTTGTCGTTCACGGCGTCGTTCACCCAGTTAATGGTGTATACGAGCCTGCTACCGACCTGGACGAGCTGGCCGTCGATCGACGTGCCGGGCTTGCCCTCAGCGGTGACGTCCTTGCCCTGCATGGGCTTCTTATACGTGTTGGTGAAGGTCATGACCTCGCCCGGGACCGTCAGAACCCTGTCCACGGTCTTGCCGGCGTCGTCCTTGACCTGGGTCAGAACGGAGGTCGCCGTGAGTGCAGAGCCATCCGCCTTGACGGTAACGACGAGCTTGTACACGGCATTGGAGAAGGTCAGGTTGGCGTCAGCGGACGCGCCGGTCTCGACGATTCGGTACTCGTACGCACCGGGCTTGGCGAAGCCGATGCCGCCGAAGCTCACGGTCTGGTTATCGGCGGTCGCCGTGGCGACGTTGCCCTTGCCCTCGGGCATGGGTGCGCCCTCGGTCACAACCTTGAGCTCGAAGGAGTAGGACTCGTTCGGGAGCCAATCGCGGCCGTCGAGGACCTTCTTGACCTGCAGCGCACTACCGGTGCCGCCCGGAATCACGATGGGGGCGGGCGTATAGGTGTTGATGAAATCGGCCTTGGCGGTCAGGTCCTTGGCAACTGCGCCGCTCATCGTGTCGTCGATTGCGGTAAAGCCATCGACCTCAGTCTCCACGACCTTGTACTTGGCACCCTCGGGCAGGCCCTTGATGGTGATGGATTGGCCGTGCGCCAGCTTGATCTGGCCGGAGCCCTTCTTGATCTCACCCTGCTTGGCGCCTTTATAGCTATAGGTGTCGGTAAGCTGCTTGCCCGCGGCATCCGTCAGGGTGACGTCGAAGGTGAACTCGGCGGTCGGCGCGGTCACGCCGGCGATGGCGGACTTCACCTGCTTGGAGATGGTCAGATCGCCCGTGCCCATCGTGGTGGACTCGGTATTGGTGCTGATCACAGGGCCGTTCTCGCCCAGCTGGATGCCGGCCTTGTTGTCGATGCCCTGCTCGATGGCGTCCTCGTTGACCACGCCGGTGAAGAAGACGGAACCGGACTCGCCGGACGCGACGCCAGCGAGCGTCCAGGTAAGCGTGTGATTCGCCTCGTCATAGCTTGCGGCAGGCGTGGCGGAATCGGGCTTATAGGTGATACCCTTGGGCAGCACGTCGGTGATGGTCACCGTCGCGACCGCAGCCTCGGTGTTCTTGTAGTTGATGGTGTAGACGACCTCGTCACCGACCTTGATGGAGCTGCCCTGGCCCTCGGGCTTGGCGACGGTCTTGGTCGGAACGCTGATGGAGACGCTCTGGCTGGCGTGGTTGTTCACCTTGGCGATGTTGGTGACCTCGCCGCGCTTGGCAGCCTCGATGACCGCGTCGGTCACCTCAGCATCAAAGGTAACGGTGCCATGCTTACCGTCAGCATTTTTAATCGTCCATGTAATGGTGCCCTTGTCAGCATCGTAGCTGCCGTTATCGGAGATGGTTCCGTTCTTCGGCTTCATGCCGTCGGGCAGCTTGTCGACGACGGTCACCGTCGAGTTGTCCTTGTCGAGCGTGGCGTCATGCCACCAATCGATCTTGAAGGTCAGGGTCTCACCGACGCCGACGAGCTTGCCGTCGACGAGGACGTCTCCCTTATATACGTGCTTGGCATCCTTGGTGGGGAACGGCGTGGTCTCGACGTTGGTCTCGTGCCCGTTCACCGTGGCCTGATTCTCAACGGTATTCGGACCGTCCTGAGCAACCTTGACATCAAAGGTGATGACAACGTCCTGGTCAGCGGCGAGACCGCTCAGATTCCAGGTGAGGGTGGTACCGGTTGCCGAGGAGCCCTCGACCACGGGCTCGGCGGACTTGCCGTTCACGAGGGCGCTTCCTACCTGGTACTCCAGACCCTTACCGAGCTCGTCGACGACTGTCGCCTTCGCGTTAGCGCCGCCGGTGTTGTGGAACTTGATCTGATAGGTCAGGACCGTCTCGCCGGGCTTGACCGAACCGGGATGCGTGATCTCGGACTTGCCGGGAACGAACGTCTCGGTGGCGTTGGTGGTCACCTTGTTGTCGCCGATCTGAATGGAGGCCAGGTTCTCGATGGAGCCGGTCAGCACGGCGTCATCGGTCACACGTACCGTGAGGGTCACCGTGCCAGAGGCGCCGGCAGGCCGATTGTCGAACTTCCAGGTGACGGCGCCGCTCTCATGCTTACCGCCATCGGAGGCGCTGACGAACTCGGTACCGTACGGGATCTTATCCGTAACGGTTACGTTCGCAGCGACGGGAGTGCCGCTCTTATCCACGGCGTTGTTGACCCAGTCGATGGTGTAGACGAGCTCGTCGCCCACGCCGACGAGCTCGCCGTCGACGGGGGTCTGCGGCTTATCGGCGCCATTGACGGTGACGTCCTTAGCGTCCTTCTCATTGAAGTAGACGTTGGTGAAGGTCGCCTTCGCGGGGTCGAGGCCCTCGACATTAGCAGAGAGCTTACCGGTCGAAGGATCGTACGTCACCTTGATGGTGTAGGTGAACTCATGGCCGTCGTAGGTCATATGGGCAGCGTCGCCCTTGGCCTCCTTGATGGTCACCTTATAGGTACCGGCGGCGGAGAAGCTCATCTGGCCGAAGTCGACGGAGCCATCGGCCTTGTTGGTAGCCGTCTTGGTGGCAGGCCACGCCTTGCCGTCGGCGTCCTTCACGGTGTCGAGCGAGCCAGAAGTCGCCTTGGTAGTCATCTGGAAGGTGAACTCGCCGTCCTCAAGGCCGGTGCCGCGGTTGCCCTTGAGGACCTTGGTCACGACAGCGTTCTCGATCGCGTCGGGATCGACGACGACGGGCTTCCAGCTATAGGTATTGGTGAACGCCAGGCCGCCCTCGGGGTAGTTGGCGGTGGCGGTGAGCGTGCCGTCGCCGTTGTCGACGACGGTCACGGTGAAGTCGAAGCTGGCATTGACCGCGGTGACGCCGGCGGGAAGCTGACCCGTCAGCTCGCGCGCGGTGTAGTGGACCGTGTACTGCGGCTTGCCGTCATTGGTGGTTCCGGCCTCGACATAGCGGTCGGCGGTCGTATCGGCGGCGGCCGTCTTGAGATCATTGAGGTTGTAGCCGATCGAAGCCGGCTTGAAGGTCACGGCAGCAGGCGTGCCGCTGTCGGCAGCGGCGTTCTTGCCCGTGGCGATCTTCTTCTCAGCACCCTGCCCGGCAATCGGATTGGTAACGATTTCGAAGGAGAACTCGTCAGTCTTCATGTTGCGGCCGTTGAGCGTCTTGGTCGCTGCGTTCGCGAGGTCGATGTCGGTCGCATCGGTGGTCTCGGCGGCATAGCTGTTCACGAAGTCGATCGTCGTGGCGAGAGGCTTCGCAGCGGTGCTCTCGGTGGTAGTCGTCTTGTTGTCCTTGTCGGTCACCTTGGTGGTGAGCGTCAGGGTTCCGTTGAGGTTGTCGACGACGGACAGCTCGATGGTGTAGACGGCATCGCTATAGGTGTAGCCGTCCTTCTTCCCACCGGTACCGGGGTTGCCGTCGGCTCCGAGCTCGGAAACCGTGAACACGAACGACTTGCCGACGTCCGCCTGGGTGAACTTGAGCGGAGCGGGAGACTTCATCTCGACGCGCACGCCGTCCTTGCCGGCCACGTTGCCGAACGTGTCGGCGGTACCCTGGCCGATACCGATGCGCTTCGCGGTCTCAGCCGCGGTCGTGCCCTTGCCGTCCATCGCCTGAACCTGGAACTTGAACTGTCCCTCGTCCATGTCGTGACCGTTTGTGGTCTTGGCGATGATCAGGCCGCCCGCCGCATCATGGGCGAGACTCGACCCATAGGTGTTGGTGAACGCGGCGGCGTCCATCGCGGCGCCGGTGTAGCTCACCTTCGCCTCGAGCGTGCCGTTCTTATCGGTCACGACGACCGTAGCCTTCTGGTGGCTGCGGTCATACGTCATGCCCGCGCCGTCCTCCTCGGGGACACTCTCGCTGATATCGAACGTATAGGTGCCGGGCTTGGTGAACTTGACCGAGCCGAAGGGTGCGTCGGCGGGGACTCCGTTCTTCAGCCCCGTCACGGATGCCTTGAGTTCGGCGGCGGCGCTGTCGCCGCCGAAGACGATCTCATCGTGCTCCAGCGCGGCAGCCGTGGCATTGTTGTCAGCCGACAGCGTGAACCCGAAAGACTCGCCATCCACGGCGTCGCGGCCCTTGAGGGTCTTGCATGCCTTGAGCGGGGAGGCGACGTCGCCCGGAAGCGTCACATCCTTGGGATCGTAGACGTTGGCGAACTCGGGAACCTTTCCCTCGGGCAGCTGCTCGGGCTTGCCATCGACCATCTTGTAGTAAGAAATGGAGACCTTGACCGTCGCGGACTCGTCGACGGAGACGGCGAATTCGGCTATATAGACCGACGGGTCGTACGTCATGCCGTTCAAGGTGTAACCGTTACCGGCATCCGCCCCCTCAGGAATAAGCTCGCTGATCTCGTACTCATACGTCCTGCCAACCTGGCCCTCGCCGAACACGGCCTGGCCAAAGACGACGATCGAGCCGCTATTCTTGACATGGATATAGCCGTCAGGCTGGATCTCCATACCGGCGGGAACGGGAGCGCCATCGGTCAGCGGCTTCACCTTGAACGTGAATTTACCGTCCTTCATAGCCGTTTCCGGACCGCCATTATTGGTGTAGACCTTCATGGCCTTGGGACCGGCAGAGGTCTCCCGCGCGTTGAAAGAGTTCGTGAAGACGGCAACCTTGTTCTCGACGGGCTCGCTCACGCCGACACCCGCATCGTTATTGGTCCTCGTCATGGCAGAGGTCGCCGTCAGGCCACCCCCGCCGTCGTCGGTGACATCGACGCTGATCGTGTACGCGGCACCGCTATACGTCATACCGGGAACGGTCCCCTCTGCGACCTCCCTCACGGTGTACTCGAACGTGCCGGGCCTATCGAAGGAGATAGAGCCGAAATCGCCCGTCTGGTTTGCCTCGGTCACCTCGACGACCTTGCTACCGAGGCCGTCGGCACCGGGCGTGGAACCCTTGGGCATGGGATTGCCCGCCTGGGAGGCCTTCAGTTCGATATCGAAGGTTTTGGCGATATCCCAGCTGTCGAAGATCTTCTGATATCCGCCGAGGTCGGCTGCGTCGACAACCACCGCTGCGACGTCATAGGTGTTGACGAATTTCGCGGCCTGAGTCTTGCCCGCGGCGATCTTGCCCGTATCGCCCTCGGCGCTCGTCTGCTTGAAACCGGCGGGCATCTTATCCTTGACCTCGGTCACGGTGTAATCAGCACCCGCGTCGAGACCGTGGATGTAGAGGGTCTCCTCGTCCTTCAGACTCTGGCGGCGCTTGCCGGACGCGTCGAACTCCATGTCGAAGGGCTCGCCGACGCGCTCGTTCTGGGCGTTCCTCACCTCGGTCGTCAGGGTCTTGCCGGCAGCAGATGGAATGGTGATCTCGAACTCGAAGCTCTTTCCATCCAAAACCTTGGGATCGATGTCCTTGTTCGGCGCGATGCGGGCGTCTTTGTTGATCGCCAGGGAGCCCGGCATCTCGATGGAAAGCTTTCCGTTGTTGCCGAGGTTCACGTTCACCATGTGGGGATTATCGACGTTGTCCCAGCGCGGGTTGATAACCTCGGTCGCCGTACCCGTAACGTTCGACTCCTTGGTAAGCGTCAGGGAGTCGACGCGCGTCAAGCGCGGAGCCCCCTTCTTGATGAAGTAGCTACCGTCCGCCGCCTGACTCCAATAGGGCTCCGGCCTGTTGAAGTTGACGCCCATAAATTTGATGATGCTCTCAGCCTTCTCGGCCTGGCCGGCGCCTCCCTTCTTGTAGTAGGAGCGCTTGTAGTAATACTCTTCACCGGCAGTCGGCTCTTTGGTGAGGGGGATCTTGCACTCCCTATCGGTGTAGAGCGGCGTGTCCTCTGTGAAGTAGTAGAAGCTGTTGACATCGGAAGGCTCAAAGGAAGCGGTGGTGTTGCCCAGCCGCTTGCCATCCTCCACGATCACCCTGCCATCGTAGAAGTTGGAGTGGAAATTGGTCTTACCATCCGCGGTATTCCCGGCGATGTAATCGCGCAGGGCTTGGTCTGCCGTTCCGCTCATCACGGCCGCACGCACCTCGGGCTTGATGCTGACGCCGTAGAAGATTCGCAGCGGGTAGGCCTCGCCGATCTCCATGGTCGACCCCGCTTCGGTGGTCGTGACCTTGAAGTTGCGCAGGGGGATGAGCGAGGCCGGGATCTTGACCGTCACGATGTCGCCCTTGGCGAGCTCTTCGCTGCGCTGGACTTGAACGACGATATCCTTCACGTCGCCGTCGGGATAGAGAGTGTTGCCGCCCTTACCCTCATAGGCATAGGTGTCGATGAGGCCGTCGCTCGTCTTCGGCTGCGGATCGAACACCTTGTCTGCGAAGATGAGTGACTTGAATCCGTCGACCCGCATGTAGGCACCGAGCTCGTCGGTAAAGGTGATGTAGCCGGATTTGTTGGCCATGCCCTCGGTCGTATGCGTCGGAAGGCCCGTTCCCTTGTTGATCTCGTCCGAGATCTCCTGGAAGATGCCGTTCAGCTCGTCCGCATCGGTCGCGGCCTTATAGTAGTTGGAATTCTCCGCGCGACTGCCGAGCTTGTCATATGCCTCCGCATTGGGATAGTTACTCGACACGCCGTGCATGTACGCGTTGAATGCTCCCCTCGTATCACCGGGGTTCGCGTCGGCGAAGACACCGACGGAGTAAACGAGCGCACCGTCGGTCTTCATCGCCCGAGCGGTCTTAATCGCATTGTTGGCGACTGTATCCTGGAAACCGCTACTATACGTCGGCTGGCCGTCGGTGAAGAAGATGACGACCTTCTGCGCCCCCTCGCGCGCGCCGACGAGCTTGTCGACCCGATTTCCCGCCTTTCGCCCGTTGAGAACTGCTTGCGCCTGAAGCATTCCGTAGTCAGCCGACGTCGCTCCTCCGGTCCGCAGCGAATCGATGGTGCCCGTCGCCTCCGAGACCGTACTCGGCGTATATGCCTTGAGGTCGGACACGACCTGCGTGTAATTCTCACCTCCGCTGACGTTGTTGCCGATCGTGTTCCTCATCTCGCTGGCAAACTTGACGATCGAGATGCGGTGCTGGCGATCCCTGTCGGCGATATCCCCATTCTTCTCTGCGGTCGCGGTGATGAATCGGCTCGCAGCGCTCTTCAACCCTTCGATCTTGCTCATAGTTTCATAGGTGCGCTGATAGAACTGGATCCGCCCGTCTGCGCTATCCCCTTCCGAGCGCTTAGGGAGCACCTCTTTGCCGTTCAGCTCCCAATGATCGAAAAGAATTCCCGTGAAGCCCTTGCTGATGCGATCGATCTTTTGATACTGCCCGTCTTCGGTCTTGGCATAGTATGTCGAAGCGATAAAGTTCTCGCTAACAGCATACGTCGGCGAGTAAACAAAGCCTCCACCAAGCCCGTCATCCATCGACCCCGAGACGTCGAGGACGAGGACGATGTCGAGCGGGCGGCTCGAGGTCGTAGTGGTGTTGGAAGTCGATGAGAGCGCAGACAGGCCGACCAGGAAGTCGGAGTCGCCCTTCTCGATAACGGGCTCGATACCGCCGGGAAGCTTCACATCCTCATTGAAGACGCTCTTATCCGTCCAGATGCGGCCGACGTTGGCGGTGTCGTCCTTGGCGACGCCCTCCCACGTCGTAATCGTAGGCTCATCGACGACCACGGTCTTGTCACCCGCAGCCCACGGCGTGGGCTCGACATCAACCGGGGCAGCCTTCGCGGCGGGCACCACCGCCGTCAGTGCAAGCGCCGCGCCCAGCATGGCCGAGGGCAGCACCCTAATCAGACGCCTTATCGCAGAAAGCGCAGCACCCCCCCCCATTACACGAGAACAAAGTCCCGTCGTCATGCGATTCCGCTCACACAACATTCGACCCCCCATATCAACAGCAACCGACAATTGATTCGCTTCGCATAGCCATCCGACAGAAGGGTGGCTTATAAATGTGATGATACTCTCTCTATATATATATTTAGGGGCTTGCCTAGTTTAGGGACCTTTCTCGGAGTTCCCTCAACATGAACTT
>CAUWMY010000028.1:0-21893 GCA_963560155.1 uncultured Collinsella sp. | reverse complement strand
GACCTGCCCGTGCACGGGGACTCCCGCGGCTGGTTCAAGGAGAACTGGCAGCGCGAGAAGATGCGCGCGCTGGGCCTGCCCGACATGGGACCGGTCCAGAACAACATCTCCTTCAACGACCAGGCGGGCGTGACCCGCGGCATCCACGCCGAGCCGTGGGACAAGTTCATCTCCGTGGCCTGCGGCCGCGTGTTCGGCGCGTGGGTCGACCTGCGCCCCGGGAAGAGCTTCGGCCAGGTCTACACCTGCGAGCTCGACCCGTCGCGCGCCATCTACGTGCCGCGCGGCGTGGGCAACTCCTACCAGGCCCTGGAGGACGGCACCGCCTACACCTACCTGGTGAACGCCCACTGGTCGGCGGAGCTCAAGAGCACCTACACCTTCGTGAACCTCGCCGACCCCGAGCTCGGCATCGACTGGCCCATCCCGCTCTCCGAGTGCGAGCTCTCCGAGGCCGACAAGGCCCACCCGATGCTCGCGGACGCCCTTCCCATGGCGCCGAGGCGCACGCTGGTGACGGGCTGCAACGGCCAGCTCGGCCGCGCCGTGCGCGCCGCCGCAGAGGCGCGGGGGCTGCCCGGCTTCGACTACTGCGACATCGACACCTTCGACCTCTCCAGGCCGGAGGACTACGCCAAGTACGACTGGTCCCTCTACGGCGCCGTGATCAACTGCGGCGCCTACACCGCCGTCGACGCCGCCGAGACGCCCGAGGGCCGTAAGATCTGCTGGGCCGCGAACGCGACCGGCCCCGCCCTCATGGCCCGCACCTGCGCCGAGCACGGCATCGCCCTGGTGCACGTCTCCTCCGACTACGTGTTTGACGGGACCCGGGAAAACCACCCCGAGTCCGAGCCCCTCAGCCCGCTGTCCGTCTACGGCCAGTCCAAGGCCGCGGGCGACCTGGCCGTGGCCGGCTGCCCGCGCCACTACGTCGTTCGCAGCTCCTGGGTCATCGGCGACGGCCGCAACTTCGTCAAGACGATGCGGGCGCTCTCCGACCGCGTCGCCGAACCGTCAGACGCCCTCGACCGCGTCACCGTCGTCGACGACCAGCTCGGCCGCCTCACCTTCACCGACCAGATGGCGGAGGGCATCCTGCACCTGCTCGGCTACCGCGACGGCGACGTGGAGCCCAGCTCCCCGGCCGAGTACGGCACCTACAACCTCACGGGCTCCGGCCCGGTGGAGTCCTGGGCCGCCATCGCCGAGCGCGTGTTCGACCTCGCCAACGGCAACGGCGCGGCCGTGGAGCCCGTCCCCACCGCCGACTACTTCGCCTCCGCCGAGGGCCCGATCGCCCCGCGCCCCGGGCACTCGGACCTCGACCTCTCCAAGATCCGCGCCGCGGGCTTCGAACCTCGCGACTGGACCGAGCAGCTCGCGGAGTACATGGCCGCGCTGTAGGCGTTCGCGGGCTTGTCCCGCCGCCCTGCTTCGTCCGGTCGACTCGCCCGTCAATAGGTCTTCGATGCCCATCCGCTGACTGCGGATGGGCACCTTTTCATATGCGCTATGATTTGTCATATCTGTAGGTACGTGAGGTTGGATTGCCTGTGTCTAACGCACCCACCGAGCTGTTCGTGAGTGAGCCGCGCATTCCCGCGCCGGCGATCTCCGTGCTCGTTCCCATATGCAACGTCGAGCGCTATCTTGAGGAATGCCTCGATTCGCTGCTCGCTCAGACCTTCTCGGATTTCGAGGCCATCTGTATCAACGACGGATCGACCGATGGCTCACGTGCCATCATCCAGCGCTATCTGGACGCCGACCCCCGTTTTCGCGTCATCGATAAGCCGAACTCTGGCTATGGCGCCTCGATGAACCTCGGCCTTGATCACGCCGCGGGCGCCTACATCGCCATCCTCGAGTCCGATGACTTCTATGAGCCGAACGCCTTGGAGCTTTTGGTGAGCGCCGCCCGCGCCAACGCGTCTGACGTGGTCAAGGCCGACTTCTACCTTTACTGGTCTCAGCCCGAGCCGCGTGACGAGATATTCGGCATCCTCGATGAGCGCCAAGTCGGTCGTACCATGCGCCCCTTGGACGACGTCGCCATCTTCTTCCGCAAGCCCTCGATCTGGTCGGCGCTCTACAAGGCCGACTTCCTCAGGGCGCGTGGCATTCGCTTCCTCGAGACGCCGGGTGCGTCCTACCAGGATGCGGGCTTCAATTTCAAAGTGTGGGCGAGCGCCGAGCGCGCAACGTTCATCCCGCAGGCCATTCTGCACTACCGACAGGACAACGAGAAGTCCTCGGTGAACTCCGCCGCCAAGGTGTTCTGCGTGTGTGACGAGTACGCTTCCATGCAAACGTTCGTCGAGGGGCTTGCGGGCGACCGGGCGCTGCTGTTCGGCATCCTCGAGCGCATGAAATTCGACAGCTACATGTGGAATTATGACCGCCTCGCCCCTGAGCTGCGCGAGGACTTCGCAGTCCAGATCGCCGACGAGTTCAACGGGGATCTCGCGGCGGACCGACTCGATTTCGGCTTGTTCGAGCCCTGGGCGGCATCGGACCTCAAGGCCCTCATGCGCGATCCCATCGATTTCAACGAGCATCGCGCCACCTTCATCGCGCCGGGCAAACTCAACACGTTCAAGCATTATTACCGGATCGGCGGATTCGGACTTGTGGCACGGGTGATCGCCTGCAAGCTCTCGAAGGGCTCCATTCGCCGCACGAACGAGCGCGGTGGTGCCCTGTGAGCCGCATTTCTGTCGTCGTGCCGGTGTACAACGTCGCCGACTGCCTCGACGCCTGCATGGAGTCCCTGCAGGTTCAGACGCTTGAGGACATCGAGATCATCTGCGTGAACGACGGGTCCACCGACGACTCGCGTTCCGTCCTCGATGCTTGGGCCGCTCGCGATGCGCGTATCTGCGTTGTTGACAAGCCGAATGGGGGCCTTTCCTCCGCTCGCAACGCCGGCATTCGCGCTGCGCGTTCCCCGTACGTGTGCTTCCTCGATTCGGACGACCGCTTTCACGCGCGGGCGTGCGAGGAGATGGTCCGCATACTCGAGAAGACGGGGGCGGATGTCCTCACCTTCGGTTCGACTTGGACACCCGAGGATGAGGGCTATCCCTGGTTGGAGTGGGCGCTCAGCCCGCGCGACGCCGAGTTTGACGCGTTCGATCCCGATCTCCTGTTCAAAGAGGCTTCCCGTCCCTTTGCATGGCGTACTGCGTGCAGGACCGGATTTCTGTTGGGCAACGACCTCTTCTTCGACGAGACGGTCAAGTTCGGTGAGGATCAGGTGTGGCACTTCGCCATCTACCCTCGATCGAAAAAAACGGTCCTGAGCTCGGCAAAACTCTATGAGTATCGCTTGGCTCGCCCAGGTTCACTCATGAGCGCGGTGCGGGATGACTTCTTCATCAAGATGAGCGAGCATGTGAAGATTCTCGATGCCATCTTCCTCGACTGGGAGCGCGGCGGCTTTTTGGATCGCTGGCCCGCGGAGATGGTGGCGTTCGCACTCGACTTCGCGCTGTATGATGCCCTCAAGCTTTCAGACGGTGAGTATCAGGAAGTGGCGCGGGGTGTTGAGACCCTTCTGCGCCGCTATTGGACAGCCACGGATGTCGCGGGACTGCCGCTGGCTCCGGCGACTCAAAAGATGGCGCAGCGCGCCTGCTATCGCCAAGATCTCTCCCGCCCTGCCCGTCTTAAACTCGCGTTGGATTATTTCGCGCAGCAGCATGGCCGTAGGGCCGTGTTGGGCAAGCTGCTCAAGAGGGGGAGGTAGCCCATGCGCGTGCGCAATCGCATGATGGCCCGATCCGACGGGCGCCTGTATTGCCATATCGATATTGAGGACGCGCCCGTCCTCGAAGATGACGTGTGGCCTGTGATTTCCGCTCGCCGCGGCGAGGCCGAGATTCCCGCTGAAGTCTATCCCGCGGAGCACGTTCACGATGCGCGCGCCTGGGTTCTCGTGCTGCCGTATTTTGAGAGGGCGGTTTTCGATGTGCGTGTGTCGTTGAGCGGTGCCTGTGCGGACATGCGCGTTTCCTGCGCCCGTGCCCGCTTTGAGTCCCCCGCCCGCCACCTGGTCCAGCGCGCCCGCCACAAGGGGCGCAGCCTGGGCATCGAGCGCATCCAGGCCTCCTGGGTCAAAGATCGGCTGCGCCCCTCACTCGACCGTCTCTTGGTGGGGGAGCGAGGCGACGTGTGGCGTGTGTGCGTCACATGGGACGGCGCCGAGGATGTGTGCCCGCGTCTTTCGATAACCGATGCGCAGGGCGCCGCGATCGCATTCGAGCAATATGAGTTCGAACGGCAGATTGGCGTGGAATCGGCATGTGGCGGGCATCTGAACAGATATCTCTACTCATTGCGCCTGCCTTGCGCCTGCCACGAGTTCGCCCTTTCCGTAAAAGACGGGGCCGGCCTCGCGGCACCCGGCTTCTGCAGCTGCGACGAGAGCTTCTGGCGCTTTCGCGAGCATGAGTCCTGGGAGCACATGCGCGATGCCCGTGCCGATGACCGGCGCTACGCCGCGTGGTTCGAGGAGCACCGCGCGCACCGCGGCGACTTGGAGGTCCAACGCGCGCTCCGATTCGATCGCGAACCGCTGTTCAGCATCGTCGTCCCGTGCTTTCAATCAAACCGGCAGTTCTTATCGGAGCTCATCGATTCCGTCGTATCGCAGAGTTATCGCGCGTGGGAGCTCGTCCTCGTGGACTCGTCGCCCGAGGACGGCGTGGTCGCGGCGAATGCGATGGCGGTGGGGGATGAGCGAATCCGCGTGGTCCCGATCGCCGGGAACGCGGGTATCGTGGGCAACACGAACTTGGGTATCGACGCCGCCCGGGGGGACTACATCGCCTTTCTCGATCATGACGATCTTCTCGAGCCAGATGCCCTGTTTTGGTACGCGCGCGAGGTCTTGCGGGATCCCGCACGTTCGCCGGAGGTCCTGTATTGCGACGAAGACCTGTTCGAGGTCGCGGGCGCATGGCGTCAGCCCATCTTCAAGACGCGCCTCAACGTGGACCTGCTCTACAGCCACAACTGCGTGACGCATTTTCTGTGCGTGTCGCGGGAGTTGATCGACCGCATCGGAATGTCCCCCGAGGATGTGGCGGGCGCTCAGGATTACGACCTCACGTTGCGTGCGTTGGCGGCAGGGGCTCGCTTCGCGCACGTCCCGCGCGTGCTCTATCACTGGCGTGAGCACGCCGGTTCCACGAGCGGGGACAATGTGGGGAGCAAGCCCTACGCGATCGAGGCGGGTCGCCTGGCGCTTGAGCGTCATATGGCGTCGCGTGGCGTCTGTGCGCGTGTCGAGGAGGCTCCGCAGCCGTTCGTGTACCGGGTGCGCTACGGGCTGCCCGAACCCGCGCCGCTCGTGAGCGTGATCATCCCCTCGCGCGATCACGCCGATATGCTTCGGGAGTGCGTCGGCTCGCTATTCGAGCGCTCCACGTATCGAGCGTTCGAGGTCATCGTGGTTGAGAACCATAGCGTCGAACCCGAGACCTTCGAGCTTTACGATGAGCTGGCCCAGGTGCACGGCCCCGCCTTCCGCGTGCTCGACGTCTCCGATGCGGTGGACGGGTTCAATTATTCGCGCTTGATCAACTTGGGTGCCGCTGCCGCGGCGGGGGAGTACCTCCTGCTGCTCAACAACGACACCGAGGTCAGGTCGCCCGACTTCATGGCGGAGATGCTCGGCTACCTTCAGCGGCCCGAAGTCGGCGTCGTAGGTGCCAAGCTGTACTTCCGCGACGGCCTCACGCAACATGCGGGTATGCTGGTGGGTCCCCATGGGACCGTCTGCCACCCCAACCAGGATTTCGAGTCGCCGCGCGAGGGCTATCTTTCGCGAGCCGTCCGTCCGGGGAACTTCTCGGCGGTCACCGGTGCGTGCCAGATGGTGGGAAAGAGCGTGTTCGACGAGGTCGGCGGCTACGATGAGGCATTTGCCGTCGGTTTCAACGATGTGGATTTCTGCTTCCGCGTGCGCGAGACCGGCCGTCTCGTCACGTTTACACCCTATGCCGAGTTGTTCCATTATGAGTTCGTCTCGCGGGGCAGGGAGGTGGTGGACAACGCTAAGCTCGAGCGCTGGAAGCGCGAGCAGGCGCTGTTCACGGCCCGCTGGCCCGAATCCTTCCTCGAAGGGGATTCGTATTCAAATCCCAACCTTGATCCCGACAGCGTCTATTACGGGCTGTAGGGGATCGCCATCGATTGGCAGGGGGCGCTCTTGTCTGAAATTGAAAACGGTAGCGAAATGCAAATCGGGTGCGATTCGCTGCTCGAGCGAGCTGTGCACATGACGTTCAAGGTCGCCGCAATCGGCATCGTCTTTCTGATTGTGGCGGTCGCCCCATCGGTTGCGTATCTTTGCCGCAAGGAGTGGCTGGTGGATGGCTCGTGGCTTTTGGCCGCCGCCTCGCTCGCGGTGCCGTTGGCGCTGGGCCTTTTCACTACCGCGGTGTTGCGCCGATTCGACGTTGACTTGAGAGATGACCGGGTCTTTAGGCGTTTTGTGCTGGGGTTCGTCGCTGTGCTGCTCGTATGTCAGGCGTTCGTGCTTATCGGCGCGCGCTTCAGTACCGGCTGGGATGTGTGGTGGCTCACCTTGCCGAGGGCCTATACGCACGGGGACTACCTCTCCGAGTCAAGCGTGTATTTTGGCGGCTATCCCAATCAATTGTTTCTCTATGCGCTCTTTTCCGCCGTCGATATGGCGTGCGGGGCCCTCGGCGTATCCTCATATCCCGTCTTGGCGGCGGTCGGCTGCCTCTGCGTGACGATCGCCCTTGCAGCGTGCCTGTGCGTGGCTCGCGAGCTCTGGGGACCGCGCGGCGCGCTCATGTTCGCGCCCGTCGCCTTCGTCTATCTCGGCCTGAATGGCTGGATCATGGTCCCGTATTCGGATTCGATCGGGATGTTCTTCACATCTGCGGTTTTGTGCTGCTATGTGTGCGCGAGGACGCCGGTGCGCCGTGCGGTGGGAATGACCGCGTTCACCGTGGTGGGGTACATGGTCAAGCCGACCATCGTGTTCCCCGCCCTCGCCGTCGTGCTGCTCATGGTTCCCCGAGCGGTTCGCGCCCTGAGGGAGTGGCGCACTGTCGGCTCGGACAAGGCCAAGGTGCTGGGCGTCGCAAAGACGGCCGCCGCGTCCGTGTTGGTTGCCGTGGCGCTTTGGTGCGGCTGCTCCGCCGTCAAGGCTTGGAGCTTTGACGCCGATCCCGATCGGGCGTTCTCGATGACGCATTTCCTCATGATGGGTGCAAATGATGCCGCCGGAGGCGGTTTCTCCCTCGACGATGTCGAGTATTCGTATTCCTTCGACAATCCCGGCGAGCGCTCTCGTGCGAATATCGAGCGTTGGCTCCGGCGAATCCAGGACCTGGGCCCCTCGGGCGTCGCGTCGCTGGGGCTACGCAAGGCCCTGACGAACTTTGCTGACGGTACCTTCGCCTGGGAATGCGAGGGCGACTTCTATCTCCAGCAGCGGGGGCGCATCGGTGCCGTGCAAGACTGGTACGGCACAGGCGAGGTGGGCGCGCGGCCCGGTAGCGGCTTGGAGTACGAGGTGGTATGCCAGGTGTGCTGGATCGCGACGCTTATCGGCTGTGCCGCCGCCCCTCGGTGCGGCGGTGGAAATCGCCGGGCGGTCATGCAGCTTTCCCTGCTTATGCTCATGGTCTTCCTGCTCATCTTCGAGGCGCGTGCGCGCTACGTCTTCCTTTACGCCCCGTACTTCGTTTTGCTCGCCGTTCCGGGGTGGCTGCGCATGTGGGATGCCGCGGTGGTTCGCGCCCCGAAACTTCGAGCCTAAGACCTCTTCGCGCTGATCGTACGCACTGCGCAGGCGATCAGCGCGAAGAGCGATAGCGCGCTTATCGCGCAGCCGACGGTGAGGCCGGGTGAGCGGTAGCTCATCTCGATCCGATGCTCGCCCTCGTCGACCTGGATGGCGCTCATCCCCTCATCGAGGGCGGGGAGCAGTTCGGTCGGCTGCCCGTCGATCTCGATAGTCCATCCCCGGTCATAGGGCATGGAGAGCAGGAGGGTTGCTGGCTGGTCGGTGCGGTACGTCCCCGCCACCCATCCGTCCTCGAATGATGAGGGTTCGAACTGCGCCCCGCGCAGAGCCGTCACGAGCGTATCGAACACGTCCATGTCGAGTGCGTAGAAGATGCAATCCGTGCCCGCGGGAACGCCCTCGGCGCCCTCTGCAGGATCGATCGCAACGCGGTGTATTGAGGACTCGTTTTCAACGGGTGCGTTCAGCTCCCGGACGTTGTTCCCAAAACGCCACCCCTCCTGTGCGATGACCTGCTGGTCGATTGTCAGCTGAACGGGCTGGTAGCTGCCTGCATCCGGGCCTTTGAGAACATAGGCGTATCCGATGGCGCCCGCGGGGATGGAGACCTCCCAGGCTAAATGGTCAGAATCGCTTCGGTTGACGTTGGCCTCGAGTTCGGTGAACAGCTGAACGTCTTCACCCGTCAGTCGTCGGGCAAGGTCATTCATGCGTTCGAAGGGGTTGCCGCCTGCGAGCGGCGCGGCGAGTTCCCCCGCGCTCGCGGCGGAGGGAAGCCCGAACGAGAGCGCATAGGGGTTGCGGGAGAAGGTTGCTCCGTTTTGCGAGGGCTCCACATCCATGGGGACGTACCCGGCCGGAGTGCCCCAAGTCGCCGCATATCGGACGCCAAGGATGCTGTCCATGAACAGGTTGGGGGCGGCGTACACGCTCGAGAACTCGCCTTCGCTGCTGTAACCCATGCTGTTGAGCAGCGCGACGGCATGCGGGCTGTTCGCGGAAGAGTAGGTCGAGAGCTGGCAAAAGCCTAGAGAGATGCCCTCGTTGAACGCCGCTCCCATGCGGTTGTAGGTCTTATCGAGGCGCCAGAACGGGCTCGGGTCGATTTCCTTGAGACGTGTTATCTGCTCGCTCGACTCTGCGATGTACGCCTCATGGGCGTCTTGGGGATAGCCGACATAGAGCTGTTTCATGCAGGCGTGCGCGTTCAGCGTGAGGTCGACGAGCGCGAGGGCTCCTATCGCCAGGTTGATCCAGGGTTGGCTGAGTCGTCGCTTCGCCGCATGCCGGCGACGGGTCGGCTCGTAGTGCGCACCCGATTGCGCCCGGGGATCGGGCGACGTGCGGCGTGAGAGGTAGAGACCAGCTGCCCAGATCTCGAGGAACCCGAGCAGAAACGCGGTGCGCGAATAGAACCCGTTGGGGATGCGCATGCCGCACCAGATGAATTCAAGATGTCCGAAGACCGACGCCGCCGCGAGCAATCCCGCAAAGCAGAACAGCAACGCGCGCGTCTTGCGCGGGATGCGACGGCTGCCCAGGGCCGCGAGAGCCAGGGCTAGCGGGATGATGCCGGTGTAGAACTGGGGAACACGGTTCAGATTCCATGCGCAGGGCAGGAATCCGCGTATAAGGGAGGTGGGATACGTGATGAACGGCGAGATTCCCTTGGATCCCGTTCCTCCGAGCATTGCCAGGATTGTCGGTACAAAGGTCCATGCGGCGAGGCCGAGCCCGAGAAATACCGCTCCGGTAAATCTCCAGGCTCGCCCAAGCACCCAGCGCCGGTCCACCTCGTTGCCATCGAAGAGGTAGACCGCGAGCTCGAACAGCACGAACAGGCACAGAAACACCAGGGTTATGTAGGCCATGTACCAGCAACAAATGACGTCGATGGCAATGAGCACAGCAAGCGGGATGAACGATCCCCTGCGAATGAGGCGCCAGCACGCCCAGGCCGCGAGGGGCAGGATGATGAGGGCGTCCAGCCAGAGCGGGTTGCGCAGATTGGTTACGCTCCAGGTCGACCAGGTGTAACAGAGCGCGAGGATGATCGACCATGTGTCTGTGAGCCCGAAGCGCCGCTTGAGAAACCATGTCGCCGTTACGTTCATGGATGCAAGCTTGAGGGCGACTATGATGAAGATCGCGAGTGTGAGGCTGTCCTCATCGAACAGGAGAATAATCAGATTGAACGGGCTTGCGAGGTAGTAGCTGTAAAGACCCCAGGTATTTGACCCCAAGCCCTGGGCGAAGCTGTAAAATATATTTGCCTCGCCCGTAAGGACCTCGCGATACCAGGTGAAGAAATCGATGTACTGGTATTTAAGGTCCTCGGTTAAAAAAGACTCGGGTCCAAAGGGGTATATTCCACCCCATGCGCACAGGGCGCAAATCATGACGATGGGCGCGAGTGCGCATGCCGACCAAAAGAATACGGTTTTCAACCTCGAGGCGACCCTGTTCTTCGAATGGGTGATCGACTCGGCCGTCTTATTCTTCATCGCTGGCCTCCTTGATTACATAAAGAGGGCGGCGTTTGGTTTCAAGATAGGTTTTCGCGAGATATTGCCCCATGATTCCCAGGCACAGCAGCTGTATTCCGCCAATGAAAATGATGATCGAGGCGAGCGAGGGCCAGCCCTGCACCGGATCTCCGAATACAAGGGCCCTCACGATGATGAATATGAGTGCTATGAATGCGATGAGGCAAAAGACGGTGCCCATGATGGACGCGACGGAGAGCGGAACGGTCGAGAAGGCGACGATCCCATCGATGGAATAGAGCAGCAGGGAGAAGAAATTCCACTTCGTCTCACCGGCGACGCGTTGCACATTCACATAGGGAAGCCACTTGGTCTTGAACCCCACCCATCCGTAGATGCCCTTGGAAAACCGGTTGTACTCGGGCATTGAGAGGATGGCATTTACCATCGGTCGGCTCATGAGCCTGAAATCCCGAGCGCCATCAACGATGTCGGCTTTTGATATTCGATTGATGATGCGGTAGAACATCCTCGCGAAAAAGGACCGGATGGGAGGTTCGCCCTCGCGGTTCGTGCGGCGCGTGGCGACGCTGTCGTAATCCTCGGTCGCGAGAATCTCGTACATTTGGGGCAGAAGGGAAGGGGGATCTTGCATGTCGGCGTCCATGGTGGCGACGAAGTCCCCGGATGCTCGGGAGAGTCCGGCGAACAACGCCGCCTCCTTGCCGAAGTTGCGCGAGAACGAGATCCATTTGACAGTGAAGTCTTCGCTATGGACCTTGGCCTGCTCTTTTATGATGTCGAGGGTTCCGTCTGTCGAGCCGTCATCGACGAGAATTACCTCAAATCCGGGCCGGGGGGGTCGAGTCTTTGAACAAGGAGGAGACACGTGAGAGCTCGGTCAAAAAGATGGGGAGGCTCTCGCGCTCGTTGAAGCATGGTACGACGATTGAGATTGTCGCGGGACGCGTTGCGATGTCCATATCGAGGAGCTCCGAATCAAGCGTGTGATAGCAAGTGCCCGAGCATCGCGGAGAGGCTCGGGGAAAGATTGCGGTGGTGCGCCATGGGGGATTCGAACCCTCGACCATCGGATTAGAAGTCCGGTGCTCTATCCAGCTGAGCTAATGGCGCATATGTTTGTCATTATAACCGACTCGGCATTAAAAATGGAATCCTTGCGATGTGTCAGCGAGGAGCATGGTTGTCATGCTTATAGCCCTGTTTCGTGGGGAGGTGCAGGGGGCACTTTCCCAGTAGCTTCCAAACTCACTCCCCAATTTTGCTCAAACGTATTACAATGAACCCGTCGTGTTTATGAGCACGCTCGGTTCACGCCGCGCGCGCCACACTAAAGGAGTCAGTTATGGTTTCTGATAAGGCCACACTCGTCAACCCGCAGGGTCTCCACATGCGTCCCGCCGGCCTCTTCGCCTCCACCATGGGCAAGTTCGCCTCCGAGGTCACCGTCGTCGCCCCCGACAAGGAGGTCAATGGCAAGTCCCCGATGGCCCTCATGGCCGCCGGCATCCCTTGCGGCACCGAGGTCGAGGTCAAGTGCGACGGCGCTGACGAGAAGGAGGCCCTCGCGGCCGCCATCGAGCTCATCAAGAGCGGTCTCGGCGAGTAGTTCGCGCGTGAGCATTGTCTTAGGTGACAGGCATCTAATTTCATAGGTGTACATGTGCAGGCGTCCGCGAACCCGTGGGCGCCTGCATTTTTGTTTCCCGCATCGCACGGGCGGGGAATAGGAGAGAGGAAACGCAATGTACCAGGGAGTTAACGCTTCTGAGGGCATCGGCATCGGCACCGTCATGGTGGCCGTCGATCCCGACTTGACCTTCGAGCCCCGCGAGGTGTCCGACACCGCCGCCGAGAAGGAGCGCTACCAGGCTGCTCTGGCCGTCTTCTGCGAGAAGACCCAGGCCCAGGCGGATCACATGAAGGTCGCCGTGGGCGAGAACGAGGCCGAGATCATGGCCGGCCACATCATCCTCGCCCAGGACCCGGGCATGACCGACGCCATCAACGGCGCCATCGACGGCGGCGCCTGCGCCGAGCAGGCGCTCGTGGACGCCTCCACCATGTTCGAGAACATGTTCCTCTCCATGGACGATGAGATGTTCCGCCTCCGCGCCGCCGACATCGCCGACATCCGCACCGGCATCCTGGCCGAGCTGCTGGGCGTCGAGGTCGTCGACCTCTCCGTCCTGCCCGAGAACACGGTCGTCGTCGTGCACGACCTGACCCCGTCGATGACCGCGACCATCGACAAGGAGCACGTCGCCGGCATCGTGACCGAGACCGGTGGCCGCACCTCCCACTCCGCCATCATCGCCCGCGCCCTGGAGATCCCGGCCGTCCTGTCCGTGGCCAACAGCTGCTCCGCCCTGCGCAACGGCATGACCGCCATCGTCGACGGCTCCAAGGGTGTCGTCATCGCCGAGCCTGAAGCCGACGTCATGGCCGACTACCAGGCCAAGGCCCAGGCCTTCGCCGAGGAGAAGGCCGCTCTCGAGGCCTTCCGCGGCCAGGAGACCGTCACCGCCGACGGCATCAAGAAGATCCTCGCCTGCAACATCGGCTCCCCCGACGACGTCGCCAACGCCCTCGAGCACGACGCCGAGGCCATCGGCCTGTTCCGCTCCGAGTTCCTGTTCATGGACGCCATCGAGCTTCCCTCCGAGGAGGAGCAGTTCCAGGCTTACCGCAAGGTCGCCACGGCCCTCAAGGGCGCCCCGGTCATCATCCGCACCCTCGATGTGGGCGGCGACAAGGAGATCCCCTACCTCCACATGGAGAAGGAGGAGAACCCGTTCATGGGCTTCCGCGCCGTGCGTTACTGCCTTGAGAACGCCGATCAGTACAAGGTGCAGCTCCGCGCCCTGCTGCGCGCCGGCGCCTTCGGCGACGTCAAGATCATGATCCCCCTCGTTACCTGCGTTGAGGAGGTCCGCGCCGTCAAGGCTCTCGTCGAGGAGTGCAAGGCCGAGCTCGAGGCCGAGGGCTTCCAGTACGACGCCGACATCGAGGTCGGCGTCATGATGGAGACCCCCGCCGCATCCCTCATCGCCGATAAGCTGGCCGAGGAGGCCGACTTCTTCTCCATCGGCACCAACGACCTCATCGGCTACACCATGTGCGCCGATCGCGGCAACGACCGCATCTCCAACCTGTACCAGGTTTACTATCCTTCCGTCCTCCGCTCCATCAAGAACATCATCGAGAGCGGCGTGAAGGCAGGCATCATGGTGGGCATGTGCGGTGAGGCCGCTGCCGACCCGCTGCTCGAGCCGCTGCTGATCTCCTTCGGCCTGGAGGAGTTCTCCATGTCTGCGCCGAGCATCCTGCGCGCCCGCAAGACCATCTCCCAGTGGACCAAGGCCGAGTGCGACGAGCTCGCCGAGAAGGCGCTCGCCTGCTCCACCGCCGCCGAGGTCAAGGAGCTGCTCGAGGCTGCCGCTCGCTAAGGGCTGATTGCCGGCTGCGCGCCCGTTTTTCGAAGATCGGGCCGCAGCCGGCTCCTTGTATATGACGATAAATCGATTTATCAACTCTCTTCGCGACCTTATGGCCCGTTTTGCGCTACGCTGTACGGGTCAGTGCGTCTGATTAGGAGGCTGTATGTTTTACACCCTGACCGCCAACCCCGCCGTTGATATGACGGTCGCCGGACCCACCCTCATCCCCGATGAGAACGTCCGCGCCAATTCCGCCAGCTACACCGCCAACGGCAAGGGCCTCGATGTGTCCTTCGCCCTAAAGAAGTTCGGCGTCGACTCCGTCGCTCTCGGCTTCTTCGGCGGCTTCACCGGCAAGTTCATCGTCGAGGAGACCATGAACCTCGGCTGCCTGTGCCGTCCCGTCTGGATCGACGGCGTCACCCGCATCTGCGCCTACATCAACGACGGCGAGCACGAGTACGGTGTCCTGAACCCGGGCGCCCCGCTGACGCCGCAGTATGAGGAGGAGCTCTACGACATCCTCGACACCAGCACCGGCATGGACTGTTTGATCGTCTCCGGTTCCGTTCCTCCCCGCGCCTCCAAGGACTTCCTGGACCAGGTCATGGACCACGCCCAGGCCCGCGGCGCCGACGTCGTGCTGGACCTCTCCTCCGATAAGCTCAAGAGCCTCGCTTCCAAGAAGCCCCTGCTCATCAAGCCGAACCATCATGAGATGCGCGAGATCTTCGGGGTGCGCGTGGACACCGACGACGAGGTTCGTGTCGCAATGAAGATGGCGCACGAGGCGGGCGTTCAGAACGTCCTGCTGACCCGCGGCAGCCGCGGCGACGCCTATTTCTCCAACGGCGAGGACATCTGGTACGCCAAGCGCGAGTTCAACATCAAGCTCGTGTCCTCCGTCTGCGCCGGCGACTGCACGCTCGCCGCGTTCCTGCTCAAGTGGTACAAGGACCGCGACAACGTCGAGGAGGCCATGAAGCTCGCCATGGCCACCGGCGCCAACGTCGCCGAGAGCGTCGGCTTGGGTGACTTCGGCCGCGTCGACGAGTACTCCAAGCGCGTCACCGTCCGCAAGCTCGAGCGCAAGTAGCATACGCCCCACAGGGTATTTCGGCGCCGTCGGTCCCTTTTCGGGCCGGCGGCTTTTTGCGTTGGAGTCCCAATTGGGGACAGGTACAAATTGAGACATTCGCCTGTGGGATCCGCGCGAACGGAATGTCTCAATTTGTACCTGTCCCCAATTGGGCGCTTAGGGGTGTGGGGATGGACGGGGCGGGTTGGTATACTGGGGCACAGACCATGAGGAGGACCATGCAGCATTCGACCGATATCGCTTTCGCCGGTGAGACCCTGGTGGGCTCCAAGCCCAGTGCCGCTTCCTTGGCCGTCTTGTCTGCGCTTGAGGGGGCCGGACTCGAGGCGTGGATCGTGGGTGGCTGGGTGCGCGACGCCCTCATGGGTGCTCCGGGTCACGATATCGATATCTGCTGCAGCGGTTCGTGGGAGGAGAGCGCGGCCGCCCTGCGCTCTCGCGGCATCGCGGTCGTGGAATCGGGCGTCAAATTCGGCGGTATCACGGCCGTGGTGGACGGCGAACGCATCGAAGTCACGGCATATCGGCTCGACGGGTTTTACACCGACGGCCGCCACCCCGAGAACGTTCAGCGCGCCACGTGCGTCGAAGACGACCTCGCTCGTCGTGATTTCACGGTGAACGCCATGGCCTGGCATCCCGTCCGAGGCCTGCTTGATTGCTATGACGGTCGCGGAGATTTGGAGCGTCGTCAGATCCGCGCGGTGGGTGAACCCCGCCGCCGTTTTGAGGAGGACGCGCTGCGCATGTTGCGTGCGGTGCGCTTTGCCTGCCGACTCGATTTTGCCATGGACCCCGCCACGGCGCAGGCCCTCGCCGAATGTGCGCCGCTACTCGACCAGGTCGCTCGCGAGCGCGTGGGCATCGAGCTCGAGGGAATCCTCGTCACCCGTCATGGCGGTGATGCGCTCGTTCGGTATCCCGAGCTCATGTGCGCTGCCATTCCCGAGCTCGCTCGCATGCGCGGCTTCGATCAGCGCACGCCTTACCACGCCTTCGATGTGTACGACCATACCGCTCGCGTCCTCACGGTCGCCGGTGAGTTGTCGCGTTTCCGCATCGATGGGGGCGATCCGAGCGCACCCCCATCGCCTTCGCTCATGTGGGCGGCGCTCTTGCACGATATCGCCAAGCCCGACTGCTTCACCGTTGACGAGCGCGGCCGCGGGCATTTCTACGGGCATCCCGAGGCGGGTGCCAAGCTTGCTGAGAAGATCATGCGCCGCCTGTCGTGTTCAAACGACCTCATCCGCGACGTGAGCCTGTTGATTCGCGACCACGATCGTCCCTTGGACCCCGAGCGCATCAGCCTGCTTCGCCAGATGCAGCGGTTCGCGCGTGCCGGTGTGGGCACGGCGCGGCTCATGGGGGAGCTGTTCGACCTCAAGCGCGCCGATACGCTTGGCAAGGCATCGGGGTGCTTTTACTATGTCGAGGAAATCGAGCGCATGCGCGAGATGTGCCGTGAGTTGCTCGCCAATCGCGAGGCATACAGCATCAAGACGCTCGACTTGGCCGGCTCCGACCTCATCGCGCACGGTATGGCGCCCGGACCGCGCATCGGTGAGGCCCTCAACCGCGCGCTCGAGGCCGCGATCGTCGGGACTGTTGCCAATGAGCGCGAGGCACTCCTGGCGTATCTGGGGTTTAACATCACATCCGCTCTCGACCTCGGCGATGCATAGATAATGTACTATTGTCGCCGATTATTCCCAGGTGCCGTCTAGGAGGCGCCGCCGTTTGAAGGGAGGCGCCCATGCAGCGCACCGTCACCCGCCGCTCCCTGTTATCCGCTTCGATGCTTGCCGCGACAGCTTCACTGATGGGATGTGGTGCCGACACAGCTTCTCAGGGTTCGACGCAGGCCCATGGTGCTTCCAAGAGCCGAGTCGTCGTTGCCATGAATGCCACGAGCGAGCCCGCTGCGGGCTTCGATCCGCTTGTGTCCTGGGGTTGCGGCGAACATGTGCATGAGCCCCTCATCCAGTCCACGCTCGTCACCACCGCCGACGACCTATCGATTGCCGGTGACCTGGCAACGGAGTACTTCTGCTCTTCTGATGGCTTGGTGTGGACCTTCACCATTCGCGACGATGCGGTCTTTTCGAACGGCGAGCCCCTGACCGCCTCCGACGTCGCCTTCACCATCAACGGCGTGATTGCGAGCCCCGCCTCCGAGGCCGACCTATCCATGGTGAAACAAGCCGTTGCGGTGAGCGACACGGTTGTGGAACTGCATCTTTCGAAGCCGAACAACACGCTGCTCTATACCCTGGCGGTGCTCGGCATCGTTCCCGAGGCATCGTATGGCGAGGATTACGGGCGAAATCCCGTCGGGTCGGGACCCTATGTTCTCAAGCAGTGGGATCAGGGGCAGCAGGTGATCTTTGAGGCGAACCCCGGCTATTACGGCGAGGCGCCCGTCATGGAGCGGGTCATCGTCGTATTTATGGACGAGGACGCCGCGCTTGCCGCCGTGCAGAAGGGCGACGTGGACATCGCCTATACCTTCGCGACCCACGCCGATCGCACGTTTGACGGCTATGAGCTCACGGCGTTCAAGACGGTCGACTCGAGGGGCATCTCGCTTCCGTGCATCCCGGCGGGGGGTACGCGCGTGCTCGAGGGGGATATCGCATACCGCACGGGCAATGATGTGACTTGCGACGTCGTGGTGCGTCGCGCCATCAACCTGGCGATCGACCGCGAGCGGCTTATCGACAACGTGCTGAACGGCTATGGGCGCCCCGCCTTCTCGGTGGGCGATGGTATGCCGTGGTCTTCGCCCGATATGCGCGTCGAGTGTGATATAGATGCGGCCAGGGCCCTGCTTGACGAAGCCGGCTGGAAGACCGGCGCTGATGGCATCCGTGAGCGCGACGGCGTACGTGCCGCGTTCGACCTGTGGTATTCCTCGGATGATTCGGTTCGCCAGGCGATGGCTCACGAAGTGGCCAATCAGCTCGCCGAGCTCGGTTTCGAGGTGAAGCCGCAGGGCGGCAGTTGGGACGAGATCTACCCGCATCAGTTCGAGCAGCCGGTCCTGTGGGGCTGGGGCTCCAACGCGCCCGTCGAGGTGTACGAGCTCAACTACTCCACCGGGTGGGGCAACTACAGCTGTCGCGAGAACGCGGTCACCGATGCGTACCTCGATCAGGCGCTCGCCCAAATCGACCTCGAGGCCTCCTATGAGTTTTGGAAAAAGGCCATGTGGGATGGGACGGAGGGTCCTGCTCCGCAGGGTGACGCATCCTGGGCTTGGCTCGCCAACGTCGACCATCTGTATTTCAAGCGCGAGGGGCTGGTGGCCCCGCAGGGCAAGGCGCAGCCGCATGGCCATGGCTGGTCCCTGCTGAACAATGTCGCGTCCTGGACCTGGAAATAGCCCATGGCGCGATTTGCCGCGATGGAGGTCGCCCGATTCGTCCTGCTGATGCTCGCCGTCAGCTTTGCCACGTTCACGCTCGTGGCCCTGTCGCCCATCGATCCGGTTCAGGCCAATGTGGGGCAGCAGGCGCTGTTGGGCATGAGCGAGGCGAAGCGCGCCCAGCTTGCGTCACACTGGGGCGCGGGCGTCCCGTTGCTTGAGCGCTACGGCACATGGCTCGCAGATGTCCTGCGCGGCGATTGGGGCACGAGCCTGCGTCTCAACGCACCCGTGCCCGTCGTGGTGGGGGAGCGGTTCGCGAGTTCCGCCGCGCTCATGCTCACGGCTTGGGTGCTCTCAGGTGCTCTGGGTGTGGCGCTCGGTATGGCGGCCGGAGCTTCAAGGGGCTCCCGGGTCGACCGCGTGATCAGCTGGATGTGTCTTGCACTGAGCTCGACCCCGGCGTTTTGGGTTGCGATTCTGGCCCTCATGGTGTTTTCCGTGTGGCTTGGATGGTTCCCCCTGGGCTTTTCAGTTCCCATCGGCGCCGATCCGGCCACGATTTCCTTCGCCGTTCGCGTTCATCATCTTGCGTTGCCCGCGCTCGTGCTCGCGCTGACCGGTGCGCCCGGCATCGCGCTGCATACGCGCGAGAAAGCGATCGGGGTCATGGAGAGCGATTACGTGCGCCTTGCGCGCGCACGTGGGGAGTCGATGCATTTCATCGCGCTGCGGCACGGGCTGCGCAACGTCGTCCTGCCGGCGCTCACGCTGCAGCTCTCCTCGGTTGGCGAGTTGGTCGGCGGTACGGTCTTGGTCGAGCAGGTGTTTTCTTATCCCGGCCTGGGGCAGGCGGCCGTCACGGCGGGTTTGGGCGGCGACGCTCCGCTGCTCGTGGGGATCGCGCTTTTCTGCGCTGTTCTCGTGTTCGCAGGCAACCTGTTCGCCGACGTGCTTGCGCGTATCGTCGATCCCCGTGTCGGGCGGGAGGTCGGCCATGTCGAGTAATGTCAACATGTTGCACGTCCCGCCGGCTCGGCGCGACAATCGGGCGCGCCTTCTGCACGCCGGCCTATTCGGTCTTACCGTGCTCGCCTGCATCATGGTTTGCGGTATGTTGGCCCAAGACATTGCGCGTGTGACCGATTTTTCGCAGAAGATGCTTCCGCCCTCTTTCGAACACCCCTTCGGCACGGATCAGCTTGGTCGAGACATGCTCGCACGTACCGTCGCCGGTCTTGCGACCTCACTCTCGATCGGTCTCGTGGCGGCTGCGGCATCCACGGTCATCGCGTTGTTGCTGTCGGTCGCCGCAGCGGTCGGCGGCCCGCGCGCCGACGCGCTCGTTGCGGGCTTGATTGACCTTATGTCCTCGGTGCCGCATCTCGTGCTGCTCATCCTTATCAGCTGCGCTGCGGGGCGCGGACTCGCGGGGGTGACGCTCGGAATGGCTCTCACGCATTGGCCGAGCCTCGCCCGCGTCTTGCGTGCCGAGATGCGCTCCGTCCTTGCGCGCCCCTACATTGCGGAGAGCCGCTCTCTCGGCGTCGGCGCGCGCCGCATCGCCGTCGCGCATTTGCTGCCCGCTGTCATGCCGCAGGTGCTTGTCGGCGCGATTTTGGCGTTGCCCCATGCGGTGCTGCATGAGTCATCCATCACATTCCTCGGCTTTGGCCTGTCCCCCGACGAGCCGGCGCTCGGTGTGATCCTGGCCGAGGCGATGGGTTATCTCACCGCCGGTGCCTGGTGGCTCGCGCTGTTTCCCGGTGCGGTGCTCGCCCTGAGCGTGATGATTTTCGCGCATGTGGGCGAGCTCGCCCGTTCGGTGTTCGATCCGCGCTCGATGCAGGAATAGGGGGGGGCGCCGTGGACGAGATCGCGCACGGTCCGCATGTTGGTGCGGAATACCATCATCACCATGCGCACGCCGTGGACTCCCAGCACGTGGGATCGCATCACTTGCTGACGGTGGAGCATTTGACGGTGGCATACCGAATGTACGACCCGCGGGCGCGCTTTTGGCGCCCTCGCCGGGTGCGTCAAGATGTTTTGCATGATCTGACGCTTTCGGTGCATGAAGGTGAGATATTGGCGCTGGTCGGGGCGAGCGGCTCGGGCAAGTCGGTGTCGGCCGTCGCCCTCATGGGCCTATTCGACGCAAACGCGATCGCGAGCGGCGAGATGTGGTTTGACGGGCACCGCGTCGCCCCGGGAGACTTTGGCAGCTTGCGGGGGCGAGGAATCTCGCTTGTCCCCCAGGCAGCCTCCTATCTCGATCCCCTGATGCGCGTTGGCGAGCAGGTGCGCGGTGAGGCCCGAGGAGTCGACCGTCGCGCGCGGAAGGAAGATGCCCGCCGCCGGATGGCCCGTCAGCGGGAGCTCTTCGAGGCATATGGGCTTGCGCCGGAGGTCGAGCGGATGTACCCGTACGAATTGTCCGGCGGCATGGCGCGCCGTGTGCTGCTCATGTGCGCGCTCATGGAGGAGCCGAGGTTGCTCATTGCGGATGAGCCGACGCCGGGAATGGATGATGAGTCCGCAGCCGCCGCCGCGCGTGATCTGCGGGCCTTCGCCGAAGACGGTGGGAGCGTGCTGCTTATCACGCACGACCTCGATTTCGCGCTGAGCGTCGCCGATCGATTGGCGGTGTTTCGCGAGGGGACGGTTGTGGAGGAGACATCGGTTGCGGCGTTCAGACGCGCAGAGGCGCTCAGGGACCCGTATGCGCGTGAACTGAGTCGCGCTTGGATCAGGCTCCGTGAGGACGATGAGCAGGCCTTTGAGGCGCCCTGTGGCGCTTGTGGCAAGCAGGGTGGTGACGGGTCGGTGCTCATCGCTCGGGACCTTGCTTTTGCCCGACAGAATGGCGGCGCGGTGTTCGCGGGGGTCGACGTGGACCTTGCGCCCGGCGCCCGCTTGGCGCTGCGCGGTGCGTCTGGCGCCGGCAAGTCGACGCTTTGCCGCGTCCTGGCCGGTCAGCTCATGCCGAGCACGGGCGTCGTGCTGGTGGACGGCGAGTCCATCGGAGATGGGTGGGGACAGCGCGCGGGTCGGCGGTTCCGGGCTGAACGGCCGTTCCGAGTGGATCGTCCGTTCAAAGAGGGCCGATCGCACCGAGCGGGTCGCGCGTGCCCGGTGCAGCTTGTCTCGCAGCACCCAGAGGAAACGTTCGATCCCGCGTTGAGCCTGCGCGCGGCTCTTGCCGAGGCGGGGGATGTGGACGGGTCGAGGGCCGGGCACCTGATGCGCATCTTCTCGGTGGAGGGGGAGTGGCTGAGCCGGCGGCCCCACGAGGTCTCGGGAGGCCAGCTGATGCGCGTCGCGTTGCTCCGCGCCCTCATGGCGTCTCCGCGCGTGCTCATTTGCGATGAGTCGACGGCCTCGCTCGATTTGCCATCCAAAGAGGAGATCTGGCGTGCAGTGGTTGGCTATCAGGAGTCCGAGGGGTTTGGCCTGATCGTGGTCTCACATGACTCTTTACTGGTGGAGCGCCTTGCAACTGAGGAAGCTTGGCTCGAAAACGGACACCTCGTTCGCAAATCGTCCACATATTAAAATTTCTAAAATTGGGGCTTGCACAGACTGAATCGTTTCCGTATAGTATTTCCTCGCGTTGAGGCATGACGCACATCACATTGGGATGTCGTCTAATGGCAGGACAGCGGATTCTGGTTCCGTCAATGGGGGT
>CAUWMY010000027.1:0-21956 GCA_963560155.1 uncultured Collinsella sp. | reverse complement strand
TACAAGTTCATGTTGAGGGAACTCCGAGAAAGGCCCCTAAACTAGGCAAGCCCCTCAGATTTAATACCAGTTGGCCTCCAAAAGAAGCTCACCCAAAGCTCGCAACAAGCGGCAACAAGTAGGGCCCGCTCCCGGTAATCCGAAAACGGGCCCATGTTAGATATGAATGCAACCTACGCCAAGTCCTGCAGCGCCACGACCTCCATGCCGTCGCCCGACTGACGGGCCTCGAGCGCGGCGATATACGCGTTGGCGGCGGAAAGCGCCGTCAGGCAGGTCACCCCGCGGCGCACGGCCTCGGTGCGAAGCACATAGCCGTCACCGCGCGAACCCGGGCCGTAGGGGATGTTCACGATGAACGCGATCTCCCCACTGGCGATGAGGTCGAGGATCGAGCGTGATTCGCCGGACGCGGATCCGGGCGCAGAACTCGAGGCCCCGATCTTGCCCACGACCTCGCAGGGCACGTTGCCGCCACGCAGCACGCGCGCGGTGCCCTCGGTGGACACGATCCCGAATCCCAGGTAGCGCAGGATGCGCGCGAGGCTCAGGATATGGCGCTTGTCGCGGTCGCACACCGAGATGAACACGCGGCCGTCGGCGGGCATCGGCAACTGGTAATCGATTGCCAGCTGCGTCTTTGCGTACGCCTCGGGATAGCTCTTGGCGATACCCATGACCTCGCCCGTCGACTTCATCTCGGGCCCCAGAATCACCTCGGCGCCGGGGAAGCGACCCCACGGCATCACGGCCTCCTTCATGCAGAAGTAATCGAGCTTACGGCGATCATCCGGCAGGTCCAGCTCATTCAGGCTCGCACCGGCCATGATGCGGGCGGCGCAGCGGGCCAGCGGCACGCCCGTCGCCTTGGAGATGAACGGCACCGTGCGGCTCGCGCGCGGATTCGCCTCGATCACGTAGATGGCGTCGCCCTTCACCGCGTACTGCACGTTCACCAGACCGCGCACGCCGAGCGCCAGCGCGATGCGACGCGTCGTCTCACGCAACTTTTCCTGCAGGGACTCGGAGAAGGAGAACGGCGGGATGCACGTGGCCGAGTCACCGGAATGGATGCCCGCCTCCTCGATGTGCTCCAAGATGCCCCCGATGTAGACATCGCGTCCGTCGCACAGGGCGTCAACGTCGCTCTCATACGCACCCTCGAGGAAACGGTCCAGGTAGATGGGATGGTCGGGACTCACGCGCGTGGCCTCGGCCATGTACTCGCGCAGGCGTTCGGCGTCGTAGGCGATCATCATGCCGCGGCCGCCGAGCACGTAGCTCGGACGCACGAGCAGCGGATAACCGATCTGCGCCGCCACGGCCTCGGCCTCCTCGAACGAGGTGGCCATGCCCGCCGGCGGGTACATGATGCCCAGCCGATCGAGGAGCGCCGAGAAGCGCTCGCGGTCCTCGGCGAAATCGATGGCGTCGGGCTGCGTGCCCATGATCTTCACGCCGCTCTCGGCCAGTGCGCGCGTGAGGTTGACCGGCGTCTGACCGCCCAGCGTGGTGATCACACCCACGGGGCGCTCGGCATCCACGATGTCCATCACGTCCTCGTAGGTGACCGGCTCGAAATACAGGCGGTCGGAGGTGTCGTAGTCGGTGGACACGGTCTCGGGGTTGCAGTTGACCATGATGGTCTCGAAGCCGCGCTCGGCCAGCTCGTAGCAGGCGTGCACGCAGCAGTAGTCGAACTCGATGCCCTGGCCGATGCGGTTGGGGCCCGCGCCCAAGATCATGACCTTGGGCTTTTCACAGGGACGCACCTCGTCGGCGGCCACGCCGCGGCGTGCGGTGGGAGCCGGGCGCATAAGGTTCTCGTACGTCTTGTAGTGGTACTCCGTGGCGCTCTCGAACTCGGCGGCGCACGTGTCGACCGTCTTCATGCTCGGCACCACGCCCAGGCCCTTGCGGTACGCGCGGACGAAGCGCTCGTCGCTGCCGGTGAGCAGCGCGATCTGGGCGTCGCTCGTGCCGTACTGCTTGAGCAGACGCATGGCATCGGCATCGACGTCCTCCACGCGCAAGCCGCGCACCGCCTCCTGAACGGCGATCATGTCGGCCAGGCGGGTGAGGAACCACGGGTCGATGCGCGTGAGCGTATGCAGGCGCTCTACACCCCAGCCGCGGCGCAGCGCCTCGGCAACATATGCGATGCGACCCTCGCTCGCGCGGGACACAGCCGCCGCAAGGCCGCTCTCATCCAGGGATGCCAGCTCGCCCGCGCCCTTCGCGTTGACGCCGAAGCCGCAGGCCCCGTCTTCGAGCGAGCGCATCGCCTTGCCGAACGCCTCCTCGAACGTGCGGCCGATCGCCATGACCTCGCCCACCGCCTTCATGCGCGTGGTGAGCGTCGTGTCGGTGCCCTTGAACTTCTCGAAGGCGAAGCGGGGCACCTTGACCACGCAGTAGTCGATCGACGGCTCGAAACACGCCGGCGTGGCGCGCGTGATGTCGTTGGTGATCTCGTCGAGGGTGTAGCCCACGGCAAGGCGCGCGGCGGCCTTGGCGATGGGAAAGCCCGTGGCCTTGGAGGCAAGCGCCGAGGAGCGGCTCACGCGCGGGTTCATCTCGATGACGATGAGGCGCCCGTTTCGGGGGTTCACCGCGAACTGCACATTCGAACCGCCCGTCTCGACGCCGATCTTCTCAAGGATAGCGAGGGAGGCCGTGCGCATGCGCTGGTACTCGAGGTCGGACAGGGTCTGCGCCGGGGCGACGGTGATGGAGTCGCCCGTGTGCACGCCCATGGGGTCGAGGTTCTCGATGGAGCACACGATGATGCCGTTGCCGGCGCGGTCGCGCATGACCTCCATCTCGTACTCCTTCCAGCCCTCGATGGACTCCTCGACGAGCACCTCTCCCGCCGGGGACAGCTCGAGGCCCTGGGTCACGATCTGGATGAGCTCGGCCTCGTCGTGGGCCATGCCGCCGCCGGCGCCACCCATGGTGAAGCTCGGGCGCAGCACGCACGGATAACCCGTACGCTCGACGATCGCCAGAGCGTCCTCGACGGAGTAGGCGTAACCGGAGCGCGCCACTTCGAGACCGAGTTCGGCCATGGCCTCGTTGAAGAGCTTGCGGTCCTCGCCACGCTCGATCGCAGCAAGGTCGCAGCCGATCATCTCGACGCCGTAGCGCTCGAGCACGCCGGAACGGGCGAGGTCGACGGCGGCGTTCAGACCGGTCTGGCCGCCGAGCGTGGGCAGCAGCGCGTCGGGGCGCTCGCGCTCGATAACGCGCTCGATGAACTCCGGCGTGATGGGCTCCACATAGGTACGGTCGGCGAGGCCGGGGTCGGTCATGATGGTCGCAGGGTTCGAGTTGACCAGGACCACCTCGTAACCGTCCTCCTTGAGGACCTTGCAGGCCTGGGCACCGGAATAGTCGAACTCGCACGCCTGGCCAATAACGATCGGACCGGACCCGATGACCAGGATACGTTTGATGTCTTCGCGCTTGGGCATACCACGCGCTCCTTTCTCGTTAAGATTGTCAAATTCGACACTTCTGTAACCGCGATGAGAATCCAAGGGCCTTAAAAACAGGCGGATTGTCCAAAAAACGCTCTTAATGGGCCGTTTTGGGCGTCTTTTCGCTTCAGTTGGGCCTTCCGGAGCCCAAAGTCGCGTCGTTCGAGCAACTTTTTCGCGTTTTGAACCGTCGCCTGGTTACACATAAGTCAAATTTGACAATTGAGGGGGGTCCGGGTGCTCCCAAAACCCGCCTTTCCATCCATTGGCGCCACCGTCACCCGCCGGCGCCCATCGCGAGCACTCAGGGCAAGGCGCGGTGAACCTCGACTTACTTGACCTGCACATCGCTCCCAAAATTCCAGCCGGCGAGGCGATCTGCGGCGATATCGATGCTCAGATAATCCGGCTCGCCCGCCATCAGGCGCGCGAACGCGGTGAACAGGTAGTGCGCGTCGGTAGGGCCGGGCGAGGCCTCCGGGTGATACTGCACGCTGAAACACGGGGCGTCGAGGAGCTGGATGCCCTCGGCGGTGCCGTCGTTGAGGTTCACATGCGTGAGGCGGATGCGGCCGAAGCGCTCGTTCTCCACCACCGGCGCGATGCCGCGCTCGACCCAGAAACGCAGGTCGCCATCGGTCGGATGCTCGGCAACGCCGCCGGACAGCTCGGGCACGAGGGCTCCCAGGCTGGGGAACACCAGGCCGAAGCCGTGGTTTTGCGCGGTGATCTCCACGCGGCGCGTGATCAGGTTCATAACCGGCTGGTTGCCGCCGCGATGGCCGAACTTGAGCTTCTCGATCTGCGCGCCGGCGGCCAGGCTGATCATCTGATGGCCCAGGCAGATGCCGAAGACCGGCACACGGCCGATGAGCTGCTGCACCTGCGTGTACGTCTCGGGGACGGCATCCGGGTCGCCGGGCCCGTTGGAGAGGAAGACGCCATCGGGGTTCATCGCGAGCACATCGGCGGCGGGGGTGTCCCACGGCACGACGGTGAGCTCGCACCCGGCGCGGACGAGGCCCTCGAGGATGCCGCGCTTCACACCACAGTCATAGGCGACCACGCGATGCGTGGCCGGGCTCGCGGCCCCCTCACCCGCCGGGGAAGCCAGGGCGAAGTCATGATCGGCAGGCAGGTCCGCAACGGTAAAGGGACGGGGCTCCGCACAGCTCACGGTCTTCACCAGGTTTTCCCCCACCAGCTGGGGCGCGGCGGCCAGGCGGGAGGCGAGCTCGTCCAGATCGAACTCCTCGGTCGAGACGATGCCCATCTGGGCGCCGTTGTCGCGCAGGTGCTGGACGAGAGCGCGCGTATCGACGCCCTCGATGGCGACGATACCCTGCTGCCGCAGATACTCAGGCACGCTCATGGCGCTGCGCCAGTTGGAGGGCGTGTCGCACATGTCGCGCACGACCATGGCGCGCATCGCCGGGGCGCCCGCGGGACGCGAACCGTCGCCGGGGAAGGCGCTCTGCACATCGGCGAGGTCGATGCCATAGTTGCCGATCTGCGGATAGGTCATGGTCACAATCTGGCCGGCATAGCTCGGGTCGGTCATGACCTCGAAGTAGCCCTCAAGCGAGGTGTTGAAGCAGATCTCGCCGGTCGCCGTGCCCGCGGCGCCGCAAGAGTGCCCGTAGAACACGGTCCCATCGGCAAGCAGAAGCACTGCCGGGCTGGTATTTCCTTTTGAAGTGGATGCCATAATGCGCTGGGCCAGGGGGCTCGCATCAGCGCGCGAAGGCGCGGGCGCGCATGCGTCCGCAGGGCGATTCAAACCCATCTCGTCTCCTTTTCGGTCTCTCGGTACCGGCTTAAAGGCCGTATGGTCTCGGGGTATTGTACGCGACTTTGCAGAGTTTCGCGTAGGAAATTAATTTTATTCAGATATTGATTGTCAGGTGATTGGTTTATGCATATTGCACATCATCGTGCCATAGCGCTCAGGCTTCTCCGCCCAATCCATCCAACACGATCCAGCCGCTTGCGCCGCCATGAGAATGGTCAAGCCGATGCGATGAGGACATCTCCCACCCGGCGACCACGCGATTGCCAGATACGCCGACCGTGGTACAATGCAGCACGCGGGTCATTAGCTCAGCTGGCAGAGCAGGGGACTTTTAATCCCAAGGCCCAGGGTTCGAACCCCTGATGACCCACCCTTCGACATGAACGCGAGGAGCCCTGCGCCCCTCGCGTTTTTGTTTTACGAGCATGGGTTCGAACCCCGTTAGGGGTGCGGAGCTGAGGAAACGCGCAGCGTTTTCCAGCGAAGCACGCAAGGGGCGCAGCCCCGTAGCGGAGAGAGGGCGGCGTAGCCGCCCGGCGAACCCCTGATGACCCACCCTTTGAACATGAACGCGAGGAGCCCTGCGCCCCTCGCGTTTTTGTTTACCTCGCATGAAAAAGGCCGCCGGCGTTCGTCGGCGGCCCCAAAACCTATTCCCAGGTCCACTGCCCGTTCACGAAAACGGGCACTTCCTCGCCCTCGGCGGTGATGCCGGTGATGTTCAAATCGTCCGTACCGATCATGAAGTCCACGTGCGTCGCGCTCTTATTCAGACCGCGGCGGCGCAGCTCCTCGGCGGACAGCTCGCAACCGCCTTCGTAGCACTCGGGGAACGCGCTGCCCAGCGCCAAATGGCAGCTCGCGTTCTCGTCGTACAGCGTGTCGTAGAACAGAATGCCCGTCTCGCGGATCGGCGTGTTCTTGGAGATCAGCGCCACCTCGCCCAGGCGGCGGGCGCCCTCATCGGTCTCCAGGATGCTCGCGAGCGTATCGCGACCGACCTCGGCGTCATACTCCACGACGCTGCCGCCCTCGAAGCGCATCCAGAAGCGGTCGATCTTATTCCCATGGCGCACCAGCGGCAGGGCGGAGTACACGATGCCGTCGACGCGGTCGCAATCCGGCGAGGTAAACACCTCCTCCGTGGGGATGTTCGGCGAGAACTCGCGCCCCTCGGGCGTCACGCTCGAGCCGCCCTCCCACACATGGTGGTCGGTCATACCAACCCACAGGTCGGTGCCGTTGGCCGAGGTGTAATGCAAGCGGTCGAAGTGGCGGTCGTTCAACAGGCGCAAGTTCTTCTCGAACGTGGCGTCGTGCAGCTCCCATGCGGACTCGGGATCATCGCCGTCCGCGCGGGCGACGGAGAGGATCGCGCACCACAGGCGATACGCGGCGACCTCATCCTCGATGCCCGGGAACACGCGGCGCGCCCATGCGGCGACCGGCGCACCGGCGATGCACCACTGGTTGATGTTGAAATCCATGCCGCGACGGTAGATGGCGCACTGGGTGTTGCGCGCCTTGGAGGCGGCGGCGGGCTTGGCCGGGTCGATGCCCTTGAGCGCCTCGGGGTCGGCGCCCTCGATGAAGATGAAGCACGCACCGGCCTCGGCGAGCGAGTCGAGCTGCTCGCGCTGCCACGACGGGACCGTCTCGAACCACGAGGTCTCGACGTTCTCGTACGTCAGGCGGGTGATGGCGTCGTCGCTCCAGATGACGGTCACGTGGCCGGCACCCGCGGCGTACGCGCGGGCGACCACGGTGCGCACGAACGGCGCGACCTCGATGGGCGCCTGCACCACGACCTCCTGGCCGGGTTTGACGTTCACGCCCTTGCGAACAATCAGATCGGCATAGCGCTCCAGCTTGGGCTGCAGCTTGACCATGCCCGCGCGGGCATCCTCGACGGTGAGTTCGGCCTTGAACATGTTATTTCCTCTTGTCGTCCTTGGGGGCCACGGAGCGGGCGATGGCCTCGTCGAGCTTGGCGGCGGTCATGCCGGCGGCCTTCTCGCGGCAGGCGTTGCGGATCGGGCGGATCTTCATGAAGTCGAAGATGAACGCGATGATGATGGCGGCGTAGGCGGCGATGATCAGCGCGAATTGGGCGGTCTGACCGGCGCTGGTCGCCATGCCCTCCTGACCCATGACGGCGAGCATCACCCAGGTGCCGATCAGCGCGGCGATGCCGATGGCGAGCAGAACCCACCAGATGCGGCGCAGGCGGGGATAGTCGGGGTCCTCCTTCATGAGCTGGCTGGAGGCGGTGTAGATGCGGTCCTCCTCACGGCGCAGCTCGGCCTTGCGGGCCTTCTTCTCCTCCTTGGAGAGGTTGGAGAGGTCCTCGCCGCGCTCGGCGGCGGCGCGCTTGGCCTTGGCGGTGGTTGGGACCACGCGGACGGAGCCGGCGGCGGCGCGGGCGGGCTTGGCCGAGGACGCGGACTTGCGGGCCATGCCGGTGCCGGACACGCCCTGCAGCTTGTCCTGGTTACGCTTGTTGTTTGCGCTTCTGGTACTCACTTAATCGCTCCTTCTTGGATGCCATGGGCAAAAATGTGCTGCCAGTAATAATCTCATATGCGTCGCGGTACCGTGCCGATGTTCTCTCAATAACCTCAGACGGCAGGCGCGGCGGCTCGCCCGTGAAATCCCAATTGTCCTTGAGCCAATCGCGCACGTATTGCTTGTCATAGCCGGGCTGAACCTTGCCCTCCTCATAGGAGGCGGCATCCCAGAATCGACTGGAATCGGGGGTGAGGCACTCGTCGATCAGCGTGACGCGGCCGTCGATGATACCGAATTCGAACTTGGTGTCCGCGATGATGATGCCTCTCGTTCGAGCATAACGCGAGGCCTCCGTGTACAGGCTGATCGACAGATCGCGAATCTGGCTCGCCAAGTCCTCGCCGACGAGCTCGGCGCACCTCTCATAGGAGATGCTCTCATCATGATCTCCCACCTCGGCTTTGGTGGACGGGGTGAACAGGGGCTCGGGCAGCGGCGAGGCCTCGGTCAGGCCGGCCGGCAGCGCGATGCCGTCGACCTCCCCTGTCGCATCATACGCCTCCTTGATCGACCCGGTGAGATAGCCACGGACCACGCACTCGATCTTGATGGGTTCGGCCTTACGCACCAGCATCGCGCGGCCGGAAAGATACTCCTCATAGGGCAAGAACTCCGTGGGGAAGTCGCTCGGATCCATGGACACCAGATGGTTCGGCACGACATCGGCGAGCTTCTCGAACCAGAATGCCGAAATGCGGCTCAGAACCTCCCCTTTATAGGGGATCTCGTCGGGCAGGATGTAATCGAATGCCGAAATGCGATCCGAAGCGACCATGAGCAACGAATCGCCCGCATCGTAGATGTCGCGAACCTTACCCTGTGAATCCGGCCGAAGCCCCATTGCCGTCATAAGCGCCCTCTCCTTAACGTCGTGATACGGCGCCGGGGGCCACCCGGCGCCAGCCGTTGCGCCGTGCGGATGGCGCCGAGCTCATCACTCCCCGCCACCGCGCGCGGCTAGCGCCTCATTGTAGTAGACTGCTTCTCCTCTTCCTGCTCGCGCGGAAGATGTAACGTAAACGTCGTGCCTTTTTCAAGCTCGGACTCGACGGCGATGAAGCCGTGATGCCGCTCGACGATCTGCTTGGTCACGGCGAGGCCCACGCCCAGGCCGCCGGCTTCGCGGGCACGGCTCGCATCGGCCCGCCAGAACCGGCCGAAGATGCGGGCGAGGTCGTCCTTGGCGATGCCGATGCCGGTATCGGACACCGTGATCATCACATGCTTGCGGTCCCCGTGGACCGACACCACGACCCATCCGTCCTCGGGCGTGTAGCGCATGGCGTTGCTCATGAGGTTGATGACGCATTGCGTGATCATGTCGGAGTCGCAGGTGATCACAGCCGAACGCCCCTGCATCTCGTCGGCGAAGCGCAGGTGCAGCCCCTTGTTGTGGAACAGCTGGTGCTGGTTGTTCACGATCGTGCGCGTGAGCTGCACGATGTCGACCTTGTCGAGCTGCAGCGGCGCGGCGTGGTTCTCCTGGCGGGAGAGGTCGAGCGTCTGCTGCACCAGGCGCGCGAGGCGGCGCGTCTCCGAGGCGACGGTCTCCAGGTGCTCCGCGTCGGTGGGGTACACGCCGTCCTGCATGGCCTCGACGGTCGCCTGCATCGCCATGAGCGGGGTGCGCAGCTCGTGCGCGACGTCGGAGGTGAGGCGGCGCTCGCGCTTGAGGTCGCGCTCGAGGTTCGCGGCCATCTCGTCGAATGTCTCACCGAGCTGGTCGATCTCGTCGTCGCCGCGCATGTTCGTGCGGGCGGAGAGGTCGCCCTCGCGAATGCGCCGGGCGGTGTCGGTGATGATGCCCACGGGCTTGGTGAACATGCGCGACACCAGGAAGCCCACGATCACGGCGATCGCGATGGCGATGAACGCCGCCAGGCCCATGGCGTTGAAAGTCCGCTCGCGAAACGCCGTGTCGGCCTTGGTGAGCAGCGCGTCGCTGCCGAGCACCCACAGGCGGGCCTCGCCGATGCGCAGGCCGTCCGTGGTCACGATCGGCACGGTCACCGCGGACTCCGGGTCCGTGGGCGCCTGGGAGACCGTGGTGTGCTCCTTGGAGTGACGAGCGGGCAGGGTGTCGTCATAGAGGATCTTGCCGGTGTCGTCCGTGACCTGCAGGCCGATGTCATCGGACAGCGCGCTGGAGCCGGCGATCTCCGCCAGCAACTCACGGTTCCAACCGCCTTCGGTCGTATAGACCTCGGCGATCTTCGCCGCGGCGACATGCGCGATCTCCTCAACGTTCGCGCGCGTGTAATCGGAGAACGCACCGCCCCACACCACCGTGACCACAGATGCCAAGATGATGACGGTCACCAACGAGGTGAGGGCGAATGAAAGCGCCATCCTGCCGCCATAACTGATACCGGCCCGCGGTGTGGCATGAGGCGTGTTCCAGCTCGCGCGGCTCGAGGGCTGTTCACCCTCATGCCCGTGTTTTTGCCCGATGACCAGTCGCGCCATCTCGCCCTCCTCGTGGTTGGGTCTCAAATGGGGTCTCAAATGGGGACAGGCACCAATTGCGACACTCGGCGCATCTCGAATCGCACCCGCCCCCGATTAAGGCAGAAGCGTCTCAAATTGTTCCTGTCCCCATTTGAGACTGCCCGTTAAACGAAAAACGGGCGCCACGATGTTCGCGGCGCCCGTTGCAGACGTGTTACTTGTCGGCCTTATCCGACTGCGCGGGAGCCTCGAAGCGGTAACCCACGCCGTGGACGGTATAGAGCCACTTGGGCTTCTTGGGATCGTCGCCCAGCTTGGCGCGCAGGTTCTTGACGTGGCTGTCGATCGTGCGCTCGTAACCCTCGAAGTCGTAACCGAGGACCTTCTCGACGAGCTCCATGCGGTTGTACACGCGACCGGGATGACGCGCGAGCGTGGTGAGGAGCTTGAACTCGGAGGCGGTGAGGTCGACCTCCTTGCCCTCGACCAAGATCTTGTGGCCGGAGATGTCGATCACCAGATCGCCGAAGTCGAGCACCTCGACCTGGGGCTCATCGGCCTGATGGGCGCGGCGGAACAGCGCGCGTACGCGGGCCACCAGCTCGCGAGGGGAGAACGGCTTGATGAGGTAGTCGTCCGCGCCGAGCTCGAGACCGATGATGCGGTCCTCGACCTCGCCCTTGGCGGTGAGCATGATGATCGGCACATCGGAGGTATCGCGGATGGCGCGGCAAACGCGCTCGCCGGAAAGCTTGGGAAGCATGAGGTCGAGGACGATCAGATCGAACTGATGCTTCTCGAACTCCTCGACAGCCGACTGGCCATCGCCGACGCCCACGACCCAATAGCCCTCGCGCTCCAGATATGCGGCAACCGCGTCGCGGATGGCCTTCTCGTCTTCAACCAACAAAATCTTACGTGCATCTGAAGCCATGGGCGGCCTCCTCGTCTCGTGATCAAGCGTCGTTTTATTTTAACTCACAGGAGCGACGCATTCTTTCAACCAGTATGCCCAATCTGCTGAACGCTCAATCACTTAAGAGAGCCGAGGTCGGCGAAGCGCACGGGCACGGGAGACGCGCGCGGGCGATGCACCGCAAGCGCCCCCTCGAGCTACGCGAGCGGGAACACCCTGACCTGGACCGCCGCGGGCAGCCCATCCTCCCCGCGCACCGTCGCATAGGTCACGAAACGGTCGGTCTCCCCCTCGCTCGCAGGGTAATCTCCGTAGTCGATCGCCTTGTCGGGGGCCGGAAGGATGGCGTACGTCTGGGCGTCGGTGTCCACGACAAAGTGCGATGAGCGCGCCTTGACGAGGTACCGACTCCCCTTTCCCGCTACGCAAGCCAGGGGCTCGCGGCTCAAATAGACGAACGGACCGCCCTCGCGGCCGATGAACGTCCCCATGTTGCCCAGGCTTCCGCCGTAACCGTAGTTCGCCTCGACGGAGAAGGCAAAGGTTCCGTTCATGTACACAGCCTCGAACGGGCTCACGTTCTGCGGCATGACCAACTGATCGGCCATCTTGCCATTGGAGAGGTCGATGGCGGTGATGCCGTAGAAGGTGCCGTCCTCGGTGTTCACGCGCGGGGCGATTGCGAGGTACCCGCCGCTCACGCGGGGCCAGGTGGCGAATCGGCCAGGGCTCTCGTAAAGGTCCTTCGCCTTCACATCGCCAAACGCCCAGCTATAGCAGTGTGAGAACTCGGCCCGCTTGGAACCGCTCGCCAGGGGCATCTTCTGCCATACCACGCTGCCACCCGCGACGGTGAAGCGCGCGGGCTCCCAATCGACGTCACCGCTGTCGAGCTCGACCGCGTCACCGGACAATACGCCGTTTCGGAGCTCCTGGGCGAGCAGCACCCACTCTCCTTCGGCGTAATTCATCTCGATCCATGCGTAGACCGTCTCGCTGCAACGCACGTCGTGGAAACCGTACGTCCCTCCCTGGGTCGGCTGTGAGATCAGCGTGGTGCGCGAGCCGGTCGCCAGGGATATGATCCCGAGCGTGTTGACCGAGCGGGCGCTCGCGGGAGCCTCGAGCAGCGCCGCCCATGCGCCCTCGGTGTGAAACGGGACCGTGCCGAGGGGCAGATCCCACGCGAACTGCGCCTCGAGCGTGTTGTCCACGTTCTCATATTCCTCGGTCACATCGGTGATCTTGGAATCATCCGTGATGACCTGGGGCTCGCCGGATACCTTGATAGCATCGCCCTCGGACCCGCAGCCCACGAGCGAGAGGGCGCCGAGGGCAGCCGTGGCCGCCGCCGTTCCCTTGACGAGCGACCGGCGCGTGAAACCAGCCCTCGCCTTGCCGGCGGGGGCGATGCCTTCAGTCATTCGATCACGATGCCTGCCGCCCATCACTCCGCGGCCATCTCCTGCGCCTGGCGAAGCGCACGGGTCATCTGGTCGGCGCAGGAAGTCTTGCGAGGGCCGCAGGTGTTGCCCTCGAGCATCTCCACGATGCGGTCGACGGGCTGGCCCGCGACCAGCTTGCCGATGGCCTTGAGGTTACCGTTGCAACCGCCCTCGAACGAGACGCCCTCGATGGTCTGGCCATCATCGGACAGTTCCACGTGAATCATGCGGGCGCAGACGCCGCGCGGTTTGAAGTCGAGCTCGGTCATGGTCATGCCCTCCCTATCGGTCTTTCTGCTGGAAAAGTATGCCACACCCATATGTGGAGTTTAGGGATGCGCCGCATGCGGGCAACCCGCGACAAATGCCTATGCCCTAAGCGAGATCGCCTATGCATATCTGCCTTTTATCTGGCACAAACGGCAGATATCCATAGACAATCACCATGCGGCATAGGCAATCTCACCCAGCGCGAGGCACGAGAGCGTTGCGCGCCCCGCGCACCCGCATTCGGCGCATGGAAAAAGGGCGAGCCCGAAGGCCCGCCCTTTCTTGGTGCCCTATCGCAGCCCGCCGAACCTACTCGGCGGCCTCGAACAGAAACGGTGTGGTCCAGCCGTCCGGCACGGCGCCCTGCTGGCCGTCGCCGAGCTCAACCTTGCTCCAACCCTCGGGAATGCCGCCCTCGCCCTCCCAGGCACCGACCTGGTGGCAGCCGGCGCAGGTGAAGACGCTCTGGTCATGCATGCGGTGGCAGGAGTTGCACTGCTGCACGCCGTGATAGTCGCTGTGCGGGTCGAATGCGAGGTCCTTGGTGGAGGACTCGCTCGCACCGGGCATGATGCCGGCGCCCGCGTGGCAGCCGCTCTGCAGGCAGAACTCGTTGGTGTAGGTCACTTTGGCGAGCGGGGTCTCGTGATTGCCCGTGAGCTGGGACTGGGCCATGCGCACGGAGGTGCCGAGCGTGTTCTCATGGCAGTCCAGGCACTTGCCGTTCACGACGCCCTTGTGGGCGAACGCCAAAGAATCGGTCTGGTTCTCGAACGTGTCGTAGTACTTGCCCATGGTGCTGTGGCACAAGGCGTCGCAGTAGCCGGGGGTGGCGCGCCAAGCCCAGCCGGCGACGCCGAGCACGGTCACGGCCACGACGGCGGCGATCACGATGGGAAGGCGCTTGCCCTTCCAGTCGCGCTTCTTCTTGGGAGTCTCGGGCGCGGACGCAGCAGCGCTCGTCTCCTTGGTCTCATCAGCCATAGTTGCTCCTCTACCTCAAGCGATCTTTACGCGGACAGGGCCGGGTTGTCGCCGCAGTACTTCTCGAGAATGTGATCGTAGGTGCGGGTGCGCTTGTCGTAAGACGCGCCGCCCTCGGTGAGCAGGCCGCGGGACTCGAGGTCCTCGGCGACGTCGTCCATACCGAGGTCCTTCAGGCACTCCTTGGTCGGGCAGCCAAGCTTCTCGTCCCAACCGAAGCGCTTGTAGAGCATGGTGAGGGCCTTCTTCCAGTCCTTACGCTCCATCTTGTCGGTGCCGGGGGTGAAGGGCTCGATCTCGGGATCCTTCTCGAAGACCCACTCGGTGATGACGTCGTGGACACCGCGCATGTCGTTGCATCCCACGTTGCCGTCCTTGTCCTTCATGCCGCGGACGGTGTTGGCGCGCTGGAGGGTCATGATGCGCTCGCCGGCCTTGTACAGGTCGTCGATGGTAACCTTCTGGCCGGTGACGGCGGTGTAGAACTGGGCCTCGAGGTCCAAGTCGCCGCGGTAGCTGCGCTCCTTGGCGGGGGCCATGGCCATCGGCCACACCCAGTTGCACAGGACCAGGGAGTCGTGCAGGACGTCGGTCACGATGCTCCACCAGGCGAACTCGGCCTTGGCCTCGTTCATCTCGGTGTAATCCTTGACCGGGTCGATGGCGCCCTTACCCCACATCTCGGTGGCCATCTCTTCCTTGAGCTCGTACGGAAGGCCGCAGCCGTGGAAGTTGACGGCGGAGTGGATCATATCGTCGCGGTTGAACATCATGTTGTACAGGCCGCCGACCTGACCGAAGGTCTCGATGGAGTGGTGGACCGGCCAACCGCGGTAGCTGATCAGCGCGGACTTCTGGTTGTCGAACCAGTCCATGCAGTCCCACTCCTTGGCCCAGACGATGGGGCCGTGGCCGAGCAGGGAGATCGGCTTGTTCTCAACGTCGTTGGAGGCGATGTCGACGAGGATCTTCACGAAGCTCGAGGGGTCGCCGCCGTTGATGATGGCGTCGAAGTTGTACTCTGCCATCTGCTCGGCGGGAACATGCGCATCGAGGATGCCGGCGGAGTAGGTGTAGGCCAGATCGCGGTAGAGCTGGGCGTAGTTGCACCACAGGCCCAGATCATCGACGGTGGCGGAAATCAGCATGTTGTAATTCACGGAAAGGTCGGACAGGGTCTTGCCGTCCTCCTCATAAATACCGTTGGCCTTGAGGAAAGACTGCATGTATGCCGTGAACGGGAAGTTCGGGACGCAGGTGTTGCCGGCGGACTCGTAGCCGGTCTTCTCCTGGACGAACGGCACGTGGACCTGGGCGTAGCAGCGCACGGGGCAGCCGTGGCAGCCGGCCATCTTGACCGTGTACTTCTCGGCGGCGGGGCCGAGGTCCTTGGTGGACTTCATACAACGGTAGCCCATGGTGTTGGGCTCGAACGGCTTGGGCTCGCCGGTCTCGATGGGACCGCCCTCGGCGGCGGCCCAGTAGAGGCCCTTGCGGGCGGTCCAGCGGGAGCCGGCGTCGTAGTACTCGGCCCAGGACTGCTGAGTGCTCGGCACGACGTGGTTGTTGTTGGAGCCGATGACCTGGGAGATCATGTAGTCTGACAGGTCGGCGACCATCTGCGGGTCGGCCACGTGGCAGGCCTTGGTGCCGCGGATGACGACGGCCTTGAGGTTCTTGACGCCGAAGACGGCGCCCAGGCCGGCGCCGGCGGAGTGGGAACGGGTGTTCATCACGCAGGCGTAGGGCAGCAGGTTCTCACCGGCGGGGCCGATGGCGGCAACGCAGCACTCGGCGCCGTGCTTCTTGCACAGGGCCTCGGTGGTCTCGCGGGTGCCCTTGCCCCACAGGGCGGAGGCGTCCTCGATCGAGATCTTGTCGTCGTCGATGAAGATGTAGCAGGGCTTCTTTGCCTTGCCCTCGATGATCAGGCCGTCGTGACCGGAGTACTTGAGCATGGCGCCGAGCTGGCCGCCGCAGTGCATGTCGACCACGAGGTGGTCGGTGGTGAAGGTGGAAAGGGAGGCCCAGGTGGAGCGACCGGCCAGCGGCACGCCGGAACCGGTCAGGGGACCGACGGCGAGGACCGCCTTGTTCTCCTCGTCCATCCAATCGACCTCGGGGCCGACCTCGTCGTACATGATCTTGTTCGCGAAGCCCATGCCGCCGATATAGTCCTTCTGCATCTCGACATCGGACTCTTCGGCGATATCTCCGCTCGTGAGGTTGACGCGGGCGATCCATCCCGCCCAACCGTAAGAGGTTTCAGCCATTGCGCTTCTCCTTTACTGGGCGTTCTCTGAACCGGCGACCTTGCCGCCGCCGACGAAGTCCTGGATGTCGTCGGCATAGGGCCACTTGGTCTCGGAACGGGTCGGGCCGGAAGAGTGGTTCACGTTCTCCCACTTGATGAGCTCGAGGGCGCCGTTGGGGCACTGCTCTGCGCAGCGGCCGCAGGCGATGCACTTGCTGGCCTTGTGGGTCTCGGTGTTAACCACGGGCATGTGCCACGGGCAGGCGGCGACGCAGGTGCCGCAGCCGACGCACTTCTCGGGGTCGACGGTGCGGGTGCCATCCTCGAGGGTCACGATGGCGCCGTGAGGGCAGGCCGTCTGGCAGAGGGCGGTGGTGCACATATGGCACGCGCGGATCTGCCACTCGCAGGAGTAATAGACTCCGTCGCAGGACTCCCAATCGGAGCCGAACTGGAAGCCGTCATGCACATGGATGCGGGCGGCGGCGGGCTGAGCGGCTCCGTCGTTCTTGAGCGTGCACATCATCTCGCAGCGCTGGCAACCGGTGCAGCGGGCACGGTTGACCTTGAGCACGTGGGCCGGGGTCGCGTAATAGTCGACCTCGCCCTTGGAGCTCGTGGGGGCAGCGGCGGCGGAATCCGGGAGCAATCCCAGCGCCACCATGCCCGCCACGAACGCGCCCGACACCTTCACGAACCCACGACGGGTAAAAAAGGAGTCGAGACGGTCCGCACCGGAGCCAACCTGCTCCATGGCGGTATTCTCTTTCATAGTTCCCTCCCCAAAAAGGCTTCACGGACGCCCCTGCGCCCATGGAACGTAAAAAGCTGCGCGCACGGCGAAAATGCGCACATGCAGACAGGTTCAATTATGCCTGAATAAAGCGTTTAATCCGCAGTTGCTCATTATTCTATTTCGAGAACAATACCGTGGTGCATGGCCTGTCATCTCATGCAGACCCGTGGCGGCACCCGCCCCTACTCGATTTCGCCCGCTTCACGCAGCTCCTGGTCGACACGCTCGTCACGCAGGGAGCAGTTCTCGGTGAGCAGACAGTTCGGGCACATGCTCTCGCAGCGGATCACCTCGTTGAGCTGAGCGAGGTTGTAGCCCTTAATGCGCAGTAGATAGTCACCGATCAGCGCGCGCACGGCCTCGACCGCATAGGTGAGGGTGTACTTGCGACCGTTCGGGAGCCCGTCGACCGCCTCGAGGACGTCCTCCTTGGTGATGGCGAGCGCCTCATCGAACGTCTTGCCGCGCAGCATCGCGGCGAGCGCCGTGGCGCACGCGATAGCGGCCAGGCAGCCGTGGCTGCGGAAACCGACTTCGACAAACGTCTCGGTCTCGGGGTCGACCTGCGCGAACAGCTGCATCTGCACCGTGCCGCGCTTCTCCTTGCCAACGCTGCAGAACGCGTTCGCCCCATCCGGGATGCCACCGTTCTTGGCGTCGGCGATGAGGCCGAGGGCGCGCTCGGAGTATTCCGTGATGGGCGCGTCGTTTTCGATCTGATACATGTCGGGCGTGCGCAAAAACGGCGTGTCCTCGGTCAGGCGGCGCTTGGCCATGTCAGTGGTTCCTTTCTATCGGGTTTCCCTGTCATTATCCCTATCAACGTGCCGTCGCGAAGGCGGCGTTGGCTTGCTGCAAGATCTCGCGCAGGGTCGCTTTCGGACATTCGGCGCATTCGGGCTTTCGATCACATTCGGACATTCGGTCGCATTCTGCCTCGCTGCCCCACATTGGCAAATCACGACCATTCTCATACGCTAGCGGGCGGCGTTTTGGTCGCAAAATGCCACGCTGTCTCACGTTGGCAAATTACAACCGTTTCTCAGCGCAAACAACCAAGTTTTCGGTCGTAAAATGCCACGCTGCAACAGGATGGCATTTTACGACCATCCACCCCCCACGGCGAACCTCTACGGGTTTCGGAGTTTCTCCACGCCATACCACTCGGCCAGGGCCTTGCCCTGGGCGGGGCTCAGATGACGCGTCGAGAAGAAGAACGACTCGTTCAGGCTCGTCGTGGTGATCTCGATGTCGGAGTATGCCTCGTCGGCCATCGCGCGCTCGAAAAGCCCGGCGACCCTGGAGGCGGACCACAGGTAGGGTTGGTTCAGAAAGTCGGATGCCGCAACGGGGCGCGGATACACACGCGACTCGGTTCGGACCACATCCGCGAACGTCGCCAGGTCGTCCCCCTCCGCCGTGTTGAACAGCGCATGGGCGAAACTGTGGGACATGAGCGGCTTGGAATACAGGTACACCCCGGACTTGCCGTACAGCGCAACGATGTCGGACACCTCGGGCTCGGGGAGAGGATCGTCCAAGCCGAGTTCGTCGAGCTCGGGACGATCGTCGTACCCCAAAGGGACATCCTGTTTGCCGATGGCGGGCGAATCCTCCGCATGCGGATGGTCCTCGATATAGGACAGCAACTCGTCTGCGAACGTCTTGGCATCCACGCCAGCCGGCGCATACGCGCGCTTCACCCAGCGCTCGGGCGACGTGAGCTTGCCGTCGTACGAACGGCGGCGCAGATCGGCGAGCGCCTGGTCGGCCGCGATCAGCCAGTCGTTGCGAGCATGGATGGCAGCAACCTCCTCGGCCGAAGGCGCCGCCGCAGCCGACTCCCCGGTGGCCTCGACTTCGGCCGAAGGCGCCGCCGCGGCCGACTCCCCGGCAACCCCGGCTTCGGCTCGCGGAGCGACAGCCGCGCCCTGCCCGGCGACGCCCGATGCGACCCCGAAACCCATCATCCCAAGCTCATCGCTCATGACTCACCTCAAAACTCAGCCCTGCACCTCAAATGAAAAGGACGGGGTCAATCCGTACGCATGCCAGTTTACCAGCATGCATGCGAATCGGCCCCGTCCTCTATCGAACGCGCGGGTCTCGTCATCCGAACGCAGTGCAAAAGCCACGGGGAGCGGCATCCGCGCCGCCCTTACCGCGACCGACCCTATTTGGCCGCGCGGTTGGCCGCCTTCTTGCGGTCGGTGGCGTTCAGCAGGCGCTTGCGCATGCGGATGTTCTTAGGCGTGACCTCGACCAGCTCGTCGTCGATGATGTACTCGAGCGCCTCTTCAAGGGAGAAGGTGCGCGGCGGAACGAGCTGCACCGAGATATCGGCAGTCGAGGAGCGCTGGTTGCCCAGGTTCTTGGTACGCGCGATGTTGACGACCATGTCGCCGGGCTGGTTGCGCTCGCCCACGAGCATGCCCTCGTAGCACTCGGTGCCGGGCTCGACGAACAGGGCACCGCGCTCCTGCAGCGTACCGAGCGCGTATGCGACGGCCTTCTCGGTCGTCATGGCGATCATGGCGCCGTTCTTGCGACCGCCGATCTCACCGGCATACGGACCGTACTCGAGGAAGGTGTGGTAGAACACGCCCTCGCCGTGAGTGACGTTCAGGATGCGGTTCTTCAGACCCATGATGCCGCGGGTCGGGATGCGGAACTCGACGTGAGTGACGGACGTGCCGGTCTCCATGCCGGTCATGGTGCCGCCGGCATTGCCGAAGATCTCGATGACCTTGCCGGCATACTCGTCCGGGCACTCAACGACGGCCTGCTCGATGGGCTCCTGCAGGTTGCCGTTCTCATCCTTCTTGAACAGGACGCGCGGGCGGCCGACCTGGAACTCGTAACCCTCGCGGCGCATGGTCTCCATCAAGACGGAAAGATGCAGGATGCCGCGACCGCTCACCTCGACGCCGGTCTTGTCCGGCAGCTCCTCGATGCGCATGGTCACATTGTTCTCGCGCTCGTTGAACAGGCGCTCCTTGAGCTGACGGGCACCGACGATATCGCCGTCGCGGCCGACGAGCGGAGATGTGGACGCCTCGAACACGATGGAGAGTGTCGGGGGGTCGATCTCGATCGGATCGAGCTCAACGGGATTCTCCGGATCGGTGTACACGTCACCGATGTCGGTGTTGTCAACGCCAACCACAGCCGCCAGGTCACCGGCGCTCACCTCGGAGCACTCGGTACGGCCCAGATAGTCGAAGGTGAAGAGCTGCTTGACGGTAGCCGTCTTGCGCTCGCCATCGTTCTTCACGACGAGAATCTGGTCGCCCGTGTGGATAGTGCCGGAGTACACGCGGCCGATGCCGATGCGGCCCACGAAGTTAGAGTGGTCGATGGTGACGCACTGCATGGCGAGCGGTCCGTCGATGTCCACCTCAGGCGCGGGGAGGTCGTTCACAATCATGTCGAGGAGCGGATACATGTCCATGTTGCCGTCCTCGGGGTCGAGGCGGGCGTAGCCGTTGACGCCGGAGCAGTACACGACGTGCTCCATGGCGAACTCAAGCTGCTCATCGGTGGCGCCAAGGTCGGCCATTAGATCGAGGCAGTCGTTGTATGCCTTCTCGGGATCGGCACCGGGACGGTCGATCTTGTTGATGACAATCATGATGGAAAGACCGGTGTCGATGGCGTGACGCAAAACAAAGCGGGTTTGGGGCATGGGTCCCTCGAAGGCGTCGACGAGCAGCAGGGCGCCATCGGCCATGCGCAGCACGCGCTCGACCTCGCCACCGAAGTCGGCGTGGCCGGGGGTGTCGATGACGTTGATCTTCACGCCGTTGTAATCGATTGAAATGTTCTTGGCGAGAATGGTGATGCCACGCTCGCGCTCCTGGTCGTTGGAGTCGAGGACTCGGTCCTGGACCTCCTGGTTGGCACGGAACGCACCCGCGGCGCGGAGCAGCTTGTCGCACAGTGTGGTCTTGCCATGGTCGACGTGTGCGATGATGGCGATGTCTCGAAGGTTGTCTACGCGCATGGGCGTCCCCTATCCATTATTCGGCTTCACGCAAGCCAATTCCGATGAACGTGAATATTAGTCGGTATACGGAAATCGTAACGGCGGTATTGTAGCTGTTGTGCATAGCGCAGGCATGTCTCACCAGCGGCTTTGCCGGCAGTTACACATAATCTGAAGCTAAGAGGCACTGAGGACCGGCCGGCAGAGCGATTAAGCAAATATCGCGGCAAGGGGGCGACCATCCTGTCAATGGCCGACCATTTTGACGATGGCTGATTATCCCGTCGAAGAAAGATCGAGGAAAATCGTCCCGCCGAGAAACGACAGAGGATACCACCTCAAGACAAACGTTGCCCGATGCGCACTAAAGCAGGGCAGGCTCCTCGCCGGCAGGCTCGGGATCACACCAACGAAAATCCTCGCCGGTCCCGGCGCCTTCGTAGAGAACGTACGCCGAGTATCCCATGGACATACCTCGCTGAAAAAAGCTCACAATGACGGCGTCCTGGAACTCACAATCCAATTCAACGCCGCCTGCGTAGGCGATGGCATAACGATCAAGTGGCCCGACGTGGTCGGACTGAATACCCGAGGCATTGCTCTCGATGAAATGCTGGGCTCCCTCAAGGCAGGCCTCGGGACCATCTTCAGTGAAGCACGCCTGATAGCGATTGGCGTTCTCATCCTCGGCGATGAGCATGACTCCAAGGTCCTCACCATTGGCGAGGGCATTGAGCATGTCATCGATCAGATCACACACCATGCCATCGAGCTCGGGAGAGACCTCATCCTGAGAAGCTTCGTTGTTGCAGTTTTCCTCAGACATGGAGTCTCCTAACCATTCGATCTGACGCCCCAACGTAACGATGCAATGGAACATGATAGACCAAAGCCTGAATATGGCCTATCCATAAAGCAAAAGAGGGCGGTCAAATGACCACCCTCTATTTACTGCTTTCGCCTCAAAAGCGCGAAAGCCGTCCACCGGTCAGCGGCGCCCTGCTCTCCCACGGGCTTCC
>CAUWMY010000026.1:0-23518 GCA_963560155.1 uncultured Collinsella sp. | reverse complement strand
ACAAGTTCATGTTGAGGGAACTCCGAGAAAGGTCCCTAAACTAGGCAAGCCCCTACAAGAAAGCCAGTAAGAGCTCAAGTGCAAAAATAGCGTCCAGCGCAGCAAGGCAGCGCGTCAACTGACGGCGGGCTTCGGCGGTTTCTTCCAGCATGTCGGGCAGCTCATCGCCCAGAAGCCCGTCAACCGTGGTGTTGAGGGCCTTGGCAACGAGCTGCAGACTCTGCACATCGGGCAACGTGTTTCCGCGCTCCCAATTGCCCACGCTCTGACGCGTGATGTATGCGGTAGCGGCCAGCTCGGACTGCGTCAATCCCGCCGCTTCCCGCAAGATGCGAATGCGCGAGCCGACCTTCGATGCGATATTCATCTCTCGCCCCCATTCCACATGGGCCAAACAGGCAGGCACCTTCTTGACGAGCCGCCACAGCCCCACGGGACGTGATGCGGTGCGTGTCCCCCTGCTGATGCCGCAATTCTACCCACTGCTACTGCCCACCTCGGCAATCGCGATGCAAAAGCCTCTTTGCATCCAGCCATTTTCTTGATTACCGAGAAGACTTTCTGCAAATAGCAGAAAATGAGGTCACACGGCAAGTCGAACGGCCCAGAAAAAGCCACCGCAAAAAATGAGAGGGTTCTCGACATGCTTGGAGAGCCCCGCAATCAGCCCAGGCCCCCTCCTCAGTAGGCGAACCCCTATGCAATCGATCCCCCGGCAAGCAATTCTATATGTGACTTTGGACACCTTTCGAGGAGAACAGCTGCCGAATGTCACCCAAAGTCACAAATCAGGCCCCACAATTGTGACATTGGTTACATTTCGGCTTGGGCGCCGCGCCCCATCGCACACAACAAGGCGCGCACCAGCTGGCGCCACGGGCACGACCTCAAAGCGCATGTGGCGCCATTGCGCACAAAAAGGCGTGCCCCGGCCGGGACACGCCTTGAGATTCATTCGTCAACGGCAAGATGTCGGCGGGCTCGGCGGCCTCCTAAGCGACCTCGGCTCCCGTCTCCGCCCCGTCCTCATCGGCCTCCCCGGCGGCAAGCGCCGCCTTGTACTCGCGCCACTCGGTGTACTTTTGCACACCGGCGCAGATGGACAGCACGAGAGCGGCGGGAACGGCGATAAAACCGATCACGACCATGGGCGCAACAGTGTAGAACGCAGATTCGAACATGGCTCAAACCCCCTTAGGCGAACAGGCCGCCGGCGATACCGGCGACACCGGTGAACGCCAGCGCCATGAGCGACGCGGTCACAAGCGTTATGGGCAGACCGCGCAGGGCGGCGGGAACCAGACGCTCGTCGATACGGCTGCGCACGAAGGCGAAGAGCACGACGGCGAGCAGAACACCCAGGCCGGCACCGACAGACGTGCCCAGCGCGGCGTCCCACGTCAGGGTCTCGGCCACGGCGGCGTTGCCGAGCGCCACTGCCAGGACGGCGGCGTTGCAGGCTACGATCGGGCACACGCGCAGCAGGCGCTCGCGCTCGGCAGCGGTCTTGCCGGAGCCGAGCACCGTGGCCGCGACCACGATCGCGGTCCAGCTCACCAGCACGTAAGCGAGCGGCGCGAGGAACGTGACGCCCCAAGGCTGCAGGAGCTGCGTGTACAGAGGCCAGCCCAGGGCGCCCGCAACAGCGGTGGCGATGGCGATCATGGCACCGAAGCGCCAAGAGTCCTGCGGGCGGGCCGCGACCACGATCACGGACACCATGCCGATGAGCTGGGCGAACACCAGGTTGTTATCGAGAGCGGCGGTAAACAGCGCGTTCAGGAACGCCATTAGCGCTCACCCCCTTCCGCATCGGTGTCATCGGCGGCAGCGCCCTTGGCGCACATCTGCTCGATGGACTGGACGAACACGGCCACGAGTGCCAGCACAAGCAGCGAGCCGGTCGGCTTGCCAAAGGCGGCGATCGGCGAGGCGGCGAGCTCGCCCATGATGAGGCCGAAGACCTGACCGGTGGTGAGCATGCCGTTGATGAAACCGACGAACACCAGGGTGGCGAACGCGCACACGGCGGCGAAAGCGGCGGTGGCGAGCGGGGACTTGGCGGGGGCGACCACCAGGCCGTCACCGGCGATCCACGCCACGACGATCGCGTTCACGGCGACGAGCGGCAGGTAGATGCCGAGCGCCTCGAACGCGACGGGGTTGATGACGCGCACGCCGAAGCCGAGCAGCGTCACAACGGTGACGCTCACCATAAGCATCACCGCGGTGCGCGACCACGTACCGGTGAAGGCACGAAGCGCGGGCGCGACAAGCGCCATCACGAGGATGGCGATGGCGGTCACGGCGCCGATGACAAGACCGTTCTCGAGCGAAGTCGCGGCGAAGAGCCCCGGCAGGGCGCCGGCGACGACCAGGAACGTAGGCGTGTGAACCATCTTGGAGATGCGAGCGTCCTGCTCGCGCACGATATTCTCGTTCAGAGCCATTAGTTGCCTCCCATCTGGGCGTAGGCGGCAAAGGCGATATTCAGGCAGTCGACCACGGCGCGCGAGGTGAACGTGGCGCCGGAAACGGCGTCGACGTGAGTCTGGCCGGCACCGGCCTCGTCGACCGTGAGCTCACCGGCGGCAGGCGCCCCGGCGAAACCGCCAAAGTACTCCTCGGTAAGGGCGTTGGTGCCGATGCCATCGGTCTCGTCCTCGGCCACGACCTGGATACCCGCCACGGTGCCGTCGGCGTTGATGCCGACCATGAGCTCGACATCGCCGTGGTAACCCTGCGCGGAGGTCACATCGAAGACCCACGCGCCGGTATCGGCCTTGTACACGGAGTTCAGGCCCTCGACCGCAGGCGCGGACTGGGACTCGAAGGACGTGGCATCCGGGAACAGCAGCTTGCGCTGCGCACCGCCCTTGGCCTCGTCAAGCGCGAGGTCGGACTGCTCGAAGGCCCCCGCGAGGCCATGGTGGACGCCGGCCGTCACGCCCGCGCACAGCAGGGCGACAATGAGGACGGCAAAGGCGGAGAAGATGGCGCCGTTGCGATGACGGGCCATCGGGCACTTGTTAGACGAGGGCATGCTTCACACCTCCAGCGGGCTGAGGACGCGTGTAGCGGTCGATCAGCGGGGTGAACATGTTCATGAACAGGATAGAGAACGCCACACCCTCCGGGGCGGCGGCGAACAGGCGCACGAGCGCGGTGATGACGCCGCAGCCGATGCCGAAGATGATCTTGCCCTTCGGCGTCATGGGCGTGGTGGTGTAGTCGGTCGCCATGTAGAAGGCGCCGAGGGCGAGGCCGCCGGAGAGCACCTGGTAGATTGCATCCTGGCCAGCGATGCCAGTGATGACGGCGACGGTGGCGATGAACGGCACGGTGGCCCAGGCGTCGACGACGCGCATCACGAGCAGGAACACATAGCCGGCGAGCAGCGTGATGATGCAGGTCTCGCCGAGCGCGCCGGCGTGCAGGCCGAACAGCATATCCATGTAGCTGTACGGTGCGTCACCGGCGGCGTTCATGGCCAGCGGGGTGGCGCCGGTGATGGCGTCGAGCGGACGGCCCATGATGTCAGGGTAAGCACCGAGCGCGATGGGCATGGCGAGCATGATGAACACGCGGGCGGCGACAGCGGGGTTGGCGAAGTTGCAGCCGATGCCGCCGAAGAGCATCTTCACCACGGCGATGGCGAACACGGTGCCGAGGATCGCGGGGAAGTAGCCGCAATCGGCGGGCAGCGTGAAGGCGAAGAGCATGGCGGTGACCACGCAGGACAGATCGCCGGCGGTGCTCTCGCGGTTCATGAGGCGGCAGCACACGTGCTCGGTCACGAGCGCCGTGGCGACGCACACCAGAACGAGCAGCGGGGCGCCGAGGCCGTACAGGAACACGGACGCCACGAGCGTGGGCAAAAGCGACAGGCACACCATGCCCATGATCCACTGCGTGGAGCCCTTGCCGTGGAAGTGAGGCGAGGCCTCGTTGATGAGGTTCATGGATTTACGCCTCCTCCTTCTTCTTCTCGGACGGGGCGGCGGGCTCGGACGGGGCGGTCAGGCGCGCGACCTCGCCGCGATAGACGGCCTTGCCCTCACGGATGGACGCGGTGATGCGACGGTGCGCCGGGCACACATAGGCGCAGGAGCCGCACTCCATGCAGTTCATGACGGCAAGCTCGTCGAGCGCGACCACATCATGGCTGCGAGAGGCGGAATCGAGCGCAAACGGCTCGAGGGCCAACGGGCATGCGCGCACGCAGCGGCCGCAGCGGATGCAGGCGGTCTCATCCGGAAGGACGGCGTGATCGTGCAGGGCCACGATGGCGTTGTTGGCCTTGAGGATCGGGCAGTCGATGTTCGTGATGGTGCGACCCATCATGGGACCGCCCATGATGATCTTCTTCGGCTCCTTGACCATGCCGCCCGTCGCCTCGATGACGTCGCGGACGCTCATGCCGAGCGGGATGCGATAGTTGCCCGGATTGGCGACGCAGTCACCGGTGACCGTGACGGTCTTGCAGGTGAGGGGCATGCCGTAGCGGAAGTACTGCTCCACGCGGGAGATGGTGGTGACGTTGACCACGAGGCAGCCCACGTCGATGGGCAGACCGCCGGCGGGCACGTCGCGCCCGGTCGTGGCCTTGATGAGCACCTTCTCGCCGCCGGCGGGGTACTTGGTCGGGATCTCCATGACCTCGATGCGGTCCTCGCGACCCTTCTCCTTGACCACGCGCTTGAGCTCGAGGATGGCCTCGGGCTTGTTGTCCTCGACGCCGATCACGGCCGCGGGGATCTCGAGCGCCTCGATGGTGCGGAACACACCGTCGATCACGCGCTCGGAGTGCTCCATCATCTGACGGTAGTCGCTCGTGATGAAGGGCTCGCACTCCATGCCGTTGACCACGAGGCACTCGAAGCTCTTGCCCTCGGGGGCGCGCATCTTGAACCATGTGGGAAACGAGGCGCCGCCCAGGCCGACCATGCCGGAGTCACGCACGCAGGCGATGAACTCCTCCTTGTTCGAATAGGTCGGCGGCTTGAGCGCGGGATCGGACTCCATCTTGCCATCGGAGACGATCTCAACCACGGGCGCGGTGGCGCCCGTGGGCAGCAACTCGGCGGCGACCTTGGTGACCGTGCCGGAGATGCTCGCGTGGATGGGCGAGCCCAGGCCGTTCACCTGGCCGATCAGCGTGCCCACATATACATGATCGCCCTCGCTCACCACCGGGCTCGCCGGCGCGCCGATGTGCATGTTCAGCGGGATGAGCACTCGCTCGGGCGGAGTGATGGACGTGCAGGCAAAGTCCCGCATGTCCTTGCACTGAGGCGGATGCACGCCGCCCCTTGTCTTGTGCAGAGAAAACATTGGCTTCCCTTCCATATTTCCCCCAACTGTGTGCGGCCGCGCATATCACACGGCCGCGACGCATATCAGGTCGAAATTGTAACGGGTTTCACCACGATATAGACTGCCAAATGGCAGATTTCTGCAGCTTGAAGCGTTTAATCGCCATCCCGCGGAAGGGCGGGCGCACAAGATCAAGGCCGCCCCAGCCCGCGAAACGAACCGGAGCGGCCTTTGCACCGCGAAATATGACAGTGGCGAATAGCTGGGGGAACGGTCTTTGCTAGAACCCGATGCCGTGTCCGGAGAGCGCACCGTACAGCAGAATGCCCGTCGCGGCGACGAACACCACGCCTTGGACGATGGCGTTGCGGCCGGCGCGGGTGAAGGTGATGGTGGCCATGGTGAGGTCGTCACCGTACTTACGGGCCTGCTTGAGACCCATCGCGATGGTCGCCGCACTGATCATGAAGCCCATGACGGGCAGGAAGAGCAGTTCGCCCTTGCTGCCGTAGCGAAGGACCTCGCCCGCGGCGTTGACCTTCATGGGGACCTGATCGCCCAGCTCCGGGAAGGCCATGAGGACCATGAGCACGGGGACGAAGGCGATCATGAGGGCGAGCATCGCCTTCATGCCGGCGGATTTACCGTAAGAGAACATAGCGCACCTTTCGAGAATGAGCCGCCGTGCAGCGGCGTTCGGAATCACATCGCGAAGGCCGCCGAGGTCTCCCCCGGCGGACTTGAGCATCTACACGTTGAAGCGGAAGTGGACCACGTCGCCGTCCTGCATGATGTAGTCCTTGCCCTCCATGCGCAGGCGGCCGGCCTCCTTGGCGCCCTTCTCGCCGCCGAGGGCGACGTAGTCGTCGAAGGCGATGGTCTCGGCCTTGATGAAGCCACGCTCGAAATCGGTGTGGATCACGCCGGCGGCCTGCGGGGCCGTGGCGCCCTGGCGGACCGTCCAAGCGCGGACCTCGACCTCACCGGCGGTGAAGAAGCTCTGCAAGCCGAGCAGCTTGTATGCGGCTTGAGCGAGCACCTCGAGGCCGGAGCGCTCGAGCCCCAAATCGGCCAGGAACTCGGCGGCCTCCTCGGGGTCGAGCTCGGAGAGCTCCGCCTCGACCTTGGCGCAGATCGGAATGGGCTTCACGCCGTCGATGGGATCGAGGTCCTCGGTGAGCATGTCCTCGTCGACGTTGGCGACGTAGAGCATCGGTTTCATGGTCAGCAGGAACAGGCCCTTGGCGGCGGCGCGCTCCTCATCGGTCATCTCCATCGTGATGGCGCGGTTGCCCTCGTTCAGCCACTCGACCAGACGCTTTGCCACCGCAAGCTTGGGGGCGAGCTCGGCGTCGCGCTTGGCCTCCTTCTCGAGTTTGGGAAGCTGCTTCTCGAGCGTCTGGATATCGGCCAGGATGAGCTCGGTCATGATGGTCTCGGCGTCGCTCGCCGGGTCCACGAACTCGCCCGTATGATTGGCCTCGCGCATGACGTCGGGGTCCTTGAAGTAACGGACCACCTGGCAGATGGCATCGCACTCGCGGATGTTGGCCAGGAACTGGTTGCCCAAGCCCGCGCCCTCGGCGGCGGCGCCCTTCACCAGGCCGGCGATGTCGACGAACTCGACGGTGGCCGGGACGGTGCGGCCCGGGTGGACGATGTCGGCAAGCGCGTTCAGGCGGTCGTCCGGCACGTCGACGATGCCGACGTTCGGGTCGATCGTGGCGAAGGGATAGTTCGCGGCCAGACCGCCCTTCTTGGTGAGAGCGGTGAACAGCGTGGACTTGCCCACGTTGGGCAGACCGACGATTCCGATGGAAAGTGCCATGGGATTCCTTTACTCAAAGCTCAGCGCCGCAAGCGCTGCGTATACGTAAACCTTGCCATTATAGACCGATAAGCGAAAACGGGATTCCATTCATATCTACAGACTATTAGAGCGCCACTACTTCTGGCATATCTTCAATGTAAAGCCAGAACCAGCCGGTCTGTCCTCCCGCCATTCCCTGGGTTATCAAGTATAGAACGTGTGTTCGTCTTTTCAAGCCAAGGATCTTGTTTCTGTAAGCGGTAAGACGACCTCGATAATGGAGCACCGCCGGACGAACATGACGGTGCGCGCGTACGGCGCGCCCCTCTCATTTGCAATCGTGAAAATTGCCTATGAGATTCACCCGTTTGACCGACCCGAAAAGAAGATTCCCATAGACAATTCCCAACACACCATAGGCAGTCTCCAGAACACCATAGGCAATTTCCCCCGTGGCGTAGTCAATTCTCGCAAGGAACGGTAAAACCTCGAATTGATGTAGCACGCCCTCCATCGCAAAGAGCGAAGGAGGGCGTTTCAACTTGAAAACACGCGGTCCACGCGGGCGACAACTCCGCAATCAGGGCATCCAACGCCAGATGACGCTCGCCCCACTCTGCAATTTAGGCGGACAGCCCTTTAGTCTGCGAGTTTTTCGATCTGGTCGAGCGCGCGGCCGAGCTTCTGCTTGACCTCGGCCTTGGCCTCCGCGTACTCCGCCTTGGCTTCTGCGGCGAGCTTGGCCTTGCGCTCCGCCTCCGGATCGGGGACGACGAGCTCGGCTCCGTCGCGCTCGACCATCTTGAGGGCATGGTCGGGGCAGACCTCGGCGCACAGGCCGCACCCGATGCAATACGTCGGCTCGATGGCGAGCTTGCCGCCGTCGAGCAGGTCGCAGGCGAAGGTCGGGCACGCCTCGACGCACGCGCCGCACATCGTGCACTTGTCGTGGTCGAATTCGGGGAACTGCACGCGGACGTTCTCGGCGAGCTCAGGATGCTGCTGCAAGGTGGAGAGCATGAGCTGGCGCCCCTGCGTGAGGATGCGGCGGCGCTTCTGCGTGGTCACGCCGCAGGCGCTGTTCAGCGTCTTCTCCAGAGCGCTCACGCGGCTCGAGTGCTCGCGAATGCGCTGCGTCACACTGGCAACGGCAGCCGTGGCGGGCGTGAGCTTGGACACCGTGAGGCCCGTCTGGCGCACGATCTTGTCCATGAACTCCTTGCGCTCGTACTCGCGGCGCTTGTTGCACTTGAGGTCGCGCGGCTCGACCTCGAGGCCCATGCCGCGGCCGGCCCACACCTCTGCCTCGCCGATCGCCTCGCCGAGCATCTCCTCACCGCAGGTGTTGCGGCAGTTGGCGCAGATATCCAGCGGCAAATAGACGCTCACGTTGGGGAAGTCGGTCAGGATGGAGAACCAGGTCTCGCGCGTCACGTCGCCGACGCAGGCCACGAGCACCTCGTTCTCGCGCGGAATGCGCTTGAGGGCGCGCGTGCAGGTGACATACGCGGTCTCATGCGCGGTGGCGGCGCGGGCCACGGCGTCGTAGACCTTCTTGGGCTGCAGGCGCGGGCTCACGAACGCCTCGGTGGGGCAGGCGGCGACGCACAGGCCGCACTTGCGGCAGCTGTCCAGCACGTCGATCGCGCCGTCCTCTATCTCGATCGCGTTCACCGGACACACGTCCATGCACGCATGGCAGCTGCTCTTCTCGGATTTGCAGGCCAGGCAGGGAATGCAGTTGACGCGCGGACGCTCCTTGTAATCGGCGGGATTCCAATGCGGCTTGCTCTCGTCCACGGTGCCCAGCAGCGCGTCCGTGATACCCCCGAAGGGGTTCTTGAGGGCGTCGACGCCCTTGCTGATCTCGATGATGTCGTCGAACATATCGTGCTGCTCGGCCATGCGAACTCCCTTATCGCGCCCAGGCAAGCGCGCAGATGCGAAGCGCCCGCGATGGCGGGCGCATGTGAACCGTTAGCTGACTATTGTACCGATGCCACGGCGGCCATGTGTGAAGACCGGGCGATGCCGTGCCGCCACCGCGCCGCTACGCGCTCGGCTGCGCGGGCTCGACGCCCTCCTCGCGATCCCCGACGTGGAACGGGTAGACAACGAGCTCCAGACCGAGCAACAGGACATGATGACCCAGGTTGGCAATGGGCGCGAGTAGCAGCATGGTGCCGAGCACCAGCTCGAAGATGCCGGTGGCCAGCGGAGCGATCCACTTGTGGCCGGCAGCGTGCGCTCTCAGGGACTCGTCGATCTCCGCCGCGGCGTTCTCCAAACCCAGCAGGCCCCACATGACGGCGATGACGTTGAGCGACTCATGCGTGTTGAGCAGCGTGACGATGCCGAGCACGATCATGACCACGTCCGTGCCCACGGTGATCTTGCCGGGATTCGAATTGCGCTCCAAGATGTCCGTCACGATATCCGCCGCGCCGACGAACAGCATGACGCCGCCGAGAAGGTGCGGAAGGTGCTCGGCCACGGGCTCGGGCATGACAAGGCACGCCACGCCGAGGATGGGCAGGAGCAATGTGGCCGCAAAGGCGACTTTGCCCGGGATTTTCTGACCCTTGGGATTGCGGTCCATTTCGATCTGCGACATGCATGGAGCCTTTCGTGCAAAATGCCCGCCTCGTCGTGAGGCGGGCATGCCCTGTTCACGTGGCGTTTATACCCACGACAAGCAGCTCCAAGCAGACGTCAGTTATTCTTCGTACGGTCGCGATTGTAATTTATGAGGCAACCGGCCTTCACGATGGCGCGCTCCTCGGCCGTCATGTCGGCGACGAACAGTTCGATCTGCTCGACCTTGCCATTCGCACGCACGACCCACGCGGGAATCGCGTCCATCGCGCCCTCGAGGGCGGAGCGAATGCCGGGAACATACACGTAATCCCCCACCCCGAACGTGGGCTCGCCCTTCATCTGGAAGGGGACCATGCCCCAGTTCATCACGTTGGAGCGATAACGCTTGGTGGCGTACTCGCGCGTGATGTTGGCCAGGCCGCCCAGCACGCGCTGACAGCTGGCGGCCTGCTCGCGAGCGGAGCCGTCACCGGGCTTGACCGCGTAGATCATCGAGCCGATCTCCACGGACGCCGGATCGTCCGTGCCGGGCGCGCCGGCGGCGGAAAGCGCCTCGTACACGGGGGCGACTGCTGCGGGAACCGTGGCCGAGTCCCCAGCGGGAGCCGCCAGACGCTCGCGCTCGAGCTCGGCCACGGCCTTGGCGCGACCAACATACTCCGGGTCGCGGCGGCTCAGCGTGAACTCGGCGAGGCCCAGCGGGTTGGAGCGATACGAGCTCGTCTCACCCGAGGGAATCAGCTCATCGGTGGTGGTCACGTCGTCCATGATCTTGGAGGCGACGCGCAGCAGGATATTCTCGGCGAGCGGCTCCATATCAGGCCAGTCCTTGATGTTGGGGCCGTACACCAAGTCGCGCTCGCCCTCTGCGGCGCCGAACCCCTGGTACACGCGGTGCTCGTACGCGCTCGCGTCGAAATGATACGCCACGCGCTCGTCCCAAACGTCCTCGGGCAGGTCGGTCGCGGCGGTCAGCACGCCGCCCGCGGCCGCGGTTGCCGCAATGGAGCGCGCGTCCATGAGCGCCACACCCGTGAGCTGTCCGTTTCCAGGCTTGGAGCCCTCGCGGTTGGGAAAGTTGCGGGTGGTATGGCGAATCGACAGGCCATTGTTGGCCGGCGTGTCGCCCGCGCCGAAGCACGGACCGCAGAACGCCGTGCGCACGATCGCGCCGGCCTGCATGAGGTCGAATGCGGCGCCGTTGCTCGCCATCTCCAGGAACACGGGCTGGGAGCTGGGGTACACCGAGAGCGCGAACTCACCATTGCCGCAGGTCTTGCCCTTGAGCACGCGAGCGGCCTGCATCACATTGGTGAAATTGCCACCCGAGCAGCCCGCGATGACGCCCTGTTGCACCTGCAGGCGGCCGTCCGGACGAATCTTGTCCAGCAGGGACAGCGACGCACGTCCTCCGCCCACCTCGGCAGCGCGAAGCTCGACCTCGTGCAGGATATCCTCGAGGTTGGCGTTGAGCTCCTCGATGGTGTAGGCATTCGAGGGATGGAACGGCAGCGCGATCATCGGGCGCACCGCGGAAAGATCGACGCGCACACACCCATCGTAGTAGGCGACGGGAGCGGGATTGAGCTCGCGATAGTCCGCCTCGCGGCCGTGCTCGGCAAGATAGGAGCGCGTGTCCTCGTCCGTACGCCAGATTGAGGTGAGGCACGTCGTCTCGGTGGTCATGACGTCCACGCCGTTGCGGTAATCGGTCGGCATGCTCGCCACGCCGGGACCGACGAACTCCATGACCGCGTTTTTCACATAGCCGCAGTCGAACACCGCGCGGATGATGGCGAGCGCGATGTCCTGCGGGCCCACGCCGGGCACCGGCGCGCCTTCCAGGTACACGGCGACCACGCGGGGATAGGCCACGTCGTAAGTGTCGCGCAGAAGCTGCTTGACCAGCTCGCCGCCGCCCTCGCCGATGGCCATCGTGCCCAGGGCGCCATAGCGGGTGTGGGAGTCGGTGCCAAGGATCATCTTGCCGCAGCCGGCCTGCATCTCGCGCATGTACTGGTGGATGACGGCGATGTGCGGCGGGACGAAGATGCCGCCGTACTTCTTTGCGGCGGACAGGCCGAAGACGTGGTCGTCTTCGTTGATGGTGCCGCCCACAGCGCACAGGGTGTTGTGGCAGTTGGTGAGCACGTAGGGCACGGGGAACTCGGTCATGCCCGAGGCCTTGGCCGTCTGGATGACTCCCACGTACGTGATGTCATGGCTGGCAAGCGCATCGAAGCGCAGGCGGAGGCGCCCCATGTCACCGCTCGTGTTGTGCTCGGCAAGGATCCCATAGGCGATGGTGCCCCCGCGGGCGACATCGGGAGCGGGGAGCTGGGGGGCGTCTTGCATGGCCCCGGACACGCTCTCCACGGAAATGATCGTCTTCCCATCCACGAGGTAGACGCCGCCGTTATACAGCTTCACCGGCTCTGCCATGTGCGCACTCCATCCCTGCCATTCGGCCTCAACTCCCGCAACCGAACGGCCGCGGATACTTTAGCTTGTTGCAGTATACCTGAGCGCTCGGACCGGGCGGACCGGACGGCGCGGACCCACGAGAACTTAATCTACGCCGTGGCGTGGCTAGCGGGCACCCGCCTTGGCCAACAGATAGATCATGCCAAAGAAGAGAGTGGCCATGGCAAGCAGGCAGCTGGCCATCTCGACCGACTGGCGCAGCGAAGCCTTGACGCCGCGGCGCCCCATCCCCTCATCCGCTCCGTAGGGATCGATGGCGTAGGGGTTGCGTACGTTCATAAGTTCCCTCCTTTACGTGAGGGGCGGTGCCCTCGTTCGTCCTTTTCTTGTCTGCATCATCCGCCACCTGCGCAAGCGGCACCATCGATTTGGCTTACAGCCGCCTTGCGCTTTTGTAAGGGAGCTTGCGAAACCGTGAAGGGCGCAGCACCACAGGAAACTTCACCGGTCCTTCCCTCTCTAAAATACGAACATCTGTTTGGGTCTGTGCTACACTGGAAAGTACATCTAGTGTCTCGAGGAGGTGAGTCATGAAGCCGATGAACGGATCCAAGCCCGATGCGCGAGAGCTCATAGACCGCATCATGTCGAGCGAGCGCCTACAGGCAAGCTCGCATTTCTCCGAGCGCGTGTACGCGAGTGAACCGATCCTCACCACTGGACGGCAAATGGCCAGCTACCTCCCCGAGCGCTATCGCGAAATGAAGGCGATCTCGCGCTTGGACTCCTCCGCACCCGATGGGCGGCGGCGGTGGCTCTCCGAGGCCGAGCTGTTCTACCGTCAGGCGCGCTTCATGGAGGACTTCGAGGACGACTGCCCCTATCCGGGCACTTTTACCTCGTACTTCCCCACCTACAATGCCATGAGCGACCGGCAGCTGCGCGGGTACTTCACCTGGCGTGCGGCGGTGCGTCGAGGGGATATCGAAGAGACGAGCCCTTCATTCGCCTACCTGTACCTCTATGAGTTGATTTGCGGAATCGGCGTCAACGACCCTCGGGACGGCTTTGGCAAAATCGAATCGTTTTGGCAGGCGTACCGGGCCTTCTCGCCCGAGATCGACCGCTATGCCCGCGTATGGCTGCAGGACTACGTCGTCTACCACGCCCTGCCCCCGAGCCTGCTCGAACCCTGGAAAACGCTCCAATTCGACCGGGCACTCACCACATTTGCGTACCTCGAGGCGCGGTTGAGGGAAGGCCTTGCAAGCCCCGAACGGCAACGGCGCAAAAAGGGCGTCTCGGCACTGCCCCTGCCGTGCGACGCCGCGAGCGAGAACGAGCTCTTCACCGCGATCGACACGCTCTCGACGTACCGTCTCACCGGCAGTCGTCTGTATAAAGCCGAGCCCGAGGCCCTTCGCCACGTGTGCTGCGCGGTGCTCGTCCGCATGAGCGAATACTATTTGAAGCAGCGCATGTACAGCCTCATGGAAAGCTGGTTCGGTGGAATGTCCACGATGGCATACACGATGTTCGGATCCGCGATGTTCTTCGACCCCGTCACCCATCCGGATGCGGAATATGAACTCGACAAGGTCCACCGGTACCGTTGCGATCGGGGGATGTGGAGCTGCACGCGATTTCAAGGAGGGCTCGCGCGCAACGCCAAGCTCGGCCAGACGATGCGAGCCGTGGACCGGATGCTGCGCGAGGCGCTCGGCTTCGAGCACCCGCTTAAAGAGCAGAAGGGCGTTCCGAAATACCTGCAGGGATTCATCTCCGACGAGATGGAAGCGTGGATGTCCTGGCGCAGCGCGCATGCACCGAGACACATCGACATCGACCTCTCGCGCCTTTCGGGCATCCGCGACGCCGCGGCCATCACGCGCGAGGCGCTCCTCATCGACGAGGAACGCGAGGGGACGGGAACCTTGCTCGACGCCGCCGACGGCACGGCGGTCAGGGCGGTCGGGGCGGGCACGGTGCCGGCCGGGGAGACGGAGCCGACGGTCGAAGCGGAGGTTTCGGCAGTCGAAGCAGACGCCCCGGCAACCGAAGTAGGTGCTCCGCCGGTCCAAGCGGAAGCTCCGGTTGCAAGCGCACGCGTATCGGTGCGCCAAGTGCCGGAAGCCGCAACGGACGCATTCCCGACGCCCGGCCTATCCCACGCCGCCACCGCGTACCTGCGGGCGCTCATCGAAGGGGACAGGGGCGCTGCCGATGCCGCTCTCGATCAGGCGTCTACTTCGGAAGATATCTTGGTGGATGCCATCAACGAGACCCTCTTCGACCTTATTGGCGACACCGTGATCGAATACGGACCAGACGGCCCCAAGCTTATTGAGGATTACCGCGAAGACGTGGAAGGATTTCTGAACCATGAGTAGCCAGCAAGCCGTACCCCGCGTGCCCAAGCGCGTCGCCGCCGTGATCTTGAACTCCCTCAAGGGCGGCGTGGTTCCTCGCATCGGCCTCCCCTACATCACCGTGGGACGCGAGACGGAGATCCAGGCGCTTCTTACCGATCTCGCACTCATCTCCGACGGAGGGGCGAGCTTCCGCTTCCTGGTGGGCCGATACGGCGCGGGCAAGAGCTTCCTGCTGCAGACCATCCGCACACACGCCATGGGCGAGGGCTTCGTGGTCGCCGACGCCGACCTCTCCCCCGAGCGTCGCCTGCAGGGCGGCCAAGGGCAGGGCCTCGCCACCTATCGTGAGCTCATCCGCAACCTCTCGACCAAAACGCGACCCGAGGGCGGGGCGCTCACCCTGATCCTCGACAAATGGGTCGCCAACATCCAAGCCGAAGAAGATCGTTTTTGCGCGACCGACTCAAGCGCCACGACGACCGGCGTCGACGACCGCGCCATTCGTTCGGCCGGCCCTGAGGCGAGCGACGCAGTGAAAACGGCGATGCCCACGCTACAAAGACAGCTCGCCAACCTCGAGGAAATGGTCCATGGCTTCGAGTTCACACGCGTGCTCGGCATCTATCGTGCGGCATCCACCCAAGGCGATGACGAGATGAAAAGCCATGCCGTCAAATGGCTGCGCGGCGAATATCGCACCAAGACCGAAGCGCGAGCAGAGCTCGGCATGAGCGCGATCATCGACGACGACACCTGGTACGACTACATCAAGCTGTTCGCGCGCTTCCTCACGGGGGCGGGCTACCGGGGCATGCTCGTGCTCATCGACGAGCTGGTCAACCTGTACAAGATCCCCAACGCCATCACCCGCCAGTACAACTACGAGAAGATCTTGCAGATGTACAACGACACGCTGCAGGGCAAGGCACAGCACCTTGGCATCATCATGGGTGGCACGCCGACCTCCATCGAAGACCGCAGGCGCGGCGTGTTCTCCTACGAGGCGCTGCGCAGCCGCCTCACCCAGGGCCGTTTCGCCCGGGAGGGGATGCGCGACATGCTCGCCCCTATCATCAGGCTGCAGCCGCTCACCTACGAGGAGCTCCTCGTGCTCATCGAAAAGCTCGCGCAAATCCATGCCGGATATTTTGGATACGAGTTCGACCTCGACGAGGGTGACCTCGTCGACTTCCTCAAAATCGAGTTCGGCCGCGTGGGTGCCGACACGCACCTCACGCCGCGCGAGGTGATCCGCGATTTCATCGAACTGCTGGACATCATGTGCCAGAACCCCGATGTGACCCTCAAGGACCTGCTCGCGGGCGAAGCCGAGGGGGCCGCCGGGAGCGCCGCGTTTCTCGCAACCCCCGCAACCAGCTTAGCCCCCACCACGGGCCCCGCTGCCAACGCCCTCTTCGCCGAGTTCACCATCTAGGCGTATGCCGCGCCACCTGCAGAAGCAACGAACCTGCGAGGGCCTACGCCTCCACTCGGGAGACGGCGCGCTTCACGCCCAGCAAGATGAGCACGATGCTCACGCCAAGCACGATATGGCCAAGGCCGGCAATGCCGGAAATCGCCGCATCCATACCGTGAGTAAGCTCAATGCCGAGCACCTGCGGAATGCCACGCACCACGAGCATCGCCGCGGTGGCGTTGAGACCGATATGGTACGCCGCGACGGCGCGGTCCAGCTTGGCATCAGTGATGTGCAGGGCGTTCTCAAGCAGCACGAGCAAAAGGGAAACGATCATGCCCAACACAAAGTAATGGGTGTGGACGAACGCGAGGGTCGTTGCACCCTCGAAACCATTGAACTTGGTGAACTCACGGAAGAACACGCCTCCCACCATGGCGAGAATCGCGTAAATCAAAGCGCTGTTGGCGTACTTCTTCATGCCAGTTCCTTTCAATCGCTCCAAATTGTTTCTTATTCTATTGCATATGTGACATGAACCCCTGAGATCTTCGTTCAGTCGAGGTCCACGCCTGCTCGGCACGCGTTATGCCCGTCGCCCGCCCATCTCAACGCGGAAACGACCGCCCGCGACTAAGGTTTAGCGGAACGAACGCAAGCACTCTTTTACCTCAACGGAAATACGTCGGCTCTCGCATGCCTTTTGGATTGCCTTGCGACGCGTCCATTCATCAAGCAGCGCGCATCCATCCCGGCGCTCCACATACGGCCATGCCGCCATCGGCTGCTTGACCAGCGCTTCGGCGAAATACCATGCCCGCATCATATCTACGTAGTAGGCGTCCGATTCCGGCTCGGGGCGCTTAGGTGGACTCGGCACGCGCGCAACCGCGACCATCTCCGCGAACCTCGGCTCGAATAGGTCGTCCAAAAACAGGCGCATGAGAACTCCGATGCCGAAGCGCACGGTGAAACCGTGCTCCGAGCCCATCCACCGCCGCACGCACTCCAGAGTTCGGACAGGCTGTTCGGCCAGCACCCGCACCGACATCTGATCGCAGGTCGCCCAGTTGTCTACATGCGGTAAAAACAAGTCATACAGCTCAACCGCTCGCTCGTACTCCCGTTCCATGCCGATGACAAACGCGTGGACTTGGTTCTCCTCAAACAGGGCATGCGGGAGGGAATGCAGAAAGTCCGTTGCGTCGTCGCGTCGATACAGCTCACGAGCGATCTTTCTCAGCTCCGGCGTGCGGACGCCGACAAGCCGACGGGGCTCGACCGTGGGAACGAGCGGCCTCATAAACGCGGCGTAGTCGGGGTCCACGTGGTTTGCCAAGCTCCTGCATACGAATTCGGCAGCGGTGTCCTCGCCAAAACCCGGAAGCTCACGCCGCAGCACGTCCTCAAGCGGCTCAAGCTTGGACTGTTCCAGAAGCCTGTCTTTTTGCTCACGAGAAAGCCGCTTGAAATGAGCCTCCGCGCTCATCGCGCGAGCTTTCGAGTAAAACCGGGCCTGAGCGACAAGGCTAACGGGCGCATGGGATTTGGTGTACTTGGCACCGCGGCCCGACTGATGGGCCGCCAAGCGCGCCTGGACATCGGTCGCATACCCGGTGTAGAGGCTTCCGTCGCCGCAGGCGAGCACATACATATAGTGATCGAATGTAGACATCTGGACCCCTTTCCTCCGGCTCCTGCCTGCAGCAACATCAAACGCCCTCCCGCGCTTGCGCACTCCTGCGTCCCAGCAACACCAGTCTAGCCACCTCTGCACTCGCGAGCTCATGAGCATAGGGGCCGGCAGGCGGCAGATGCAGCTTGCGTACCGCTGGTCGATATGGCGAGCATAGCCGCCCAGCATGAGAAGCCAGAAGACCTCTACGCCGCCGACGGGATTCATCCAAGCAAAGCCGGCTCTCTGCTCATTGCGGAGTGCATTGCGAGCCTTGTTGAGGATTTACTTGCCTCTAGATGAGGCGCCGTGGGCTCTGGAGCGCCGGACGTCGTACGTTTTCGCGATCGTGGTCAAAATACCCTGTTTGTGCGCCGACTCGACGCCCGAAGAGCCCAAAAAACCTTATACATTTCTTGGATAGTTATCATCTGTCCATCATCTTTGCACCCTGACCCCTCCCCAAGGCGGAAACAGCGGAAGATACGCCGATCATCGGGGCTTCCGCAGCTGTTTTCCTGCTTCCTTTGGCGCACAAACAGGGTATTTTGACCAGACTCGGAAAATCGAACGGGTGCCGGAGAGCAAATTCCGCGCGTTTCAGCCCGCGCGTTTTTTACCATGCATAAGCGCAGCCAATTACCTGCGATGATTCGACAATGCGTGCATAGCCCCGCTCGCCCCTCTATGTGACAAAGTTACAATCATTTCCTGATATGCTGAAATCGAACAAAGCCAAGAGAAAGGCACGGCATGAACCGTCGCACATTCCTGATCGCCGCATCCCTCGCGGGCGCCATCTCCCTCGCCGGGCTCACCGGCTGCTTTGGCGCACCTTCCGGCAGCAGCGGTAATGCAGGCAAAGGCAGCGTTGCCAGCGACAACGGCGGATCCGGTAACAGCTCTAGCTCCTACCAGCAGGTTGACGCCGAAACCGCAAAGAAGCTCATGGATACCGAGGACGATTACGTCATCCTCGACGCCCGCACGCAGACCGAGTACGACGAAGGCCATATCCCCGGCGCCATCCTCATCCCCCACGACACCGTGGCGACTGCCGCCGAGGACGCGCCGCCCGACAAGGGCCAGCTCATCCTCGTATACTGCCGCAGCGGCAATCGCAGCAAGCAGGCTTCGCAGACGCTCGTGGACCTCGGCTACACAAATGTCGTCGAGTTCGGCGGTATCAACAGCTGGCCCTACGAGGTCGAATAGCAGCCGCCCGTCGGGCTCGACCGCAGCCCGACCTTACCAAGTAAAACACCCTTAAATCAGATGGGGGTGCGACCAGATTTCCCTGGTCGCGCCCCCTTTCCCGTATCTGTCGATCTACAGCTTTCGCGTCGTGCAGTTCGTCAGGTGCTTCGTATCGCCGATGACCAATCTCTCGGTCTCCTCATCCCAATTGAAGTAAATCCGGATGAACTGCGGACTGTTCGGATCTCCCACGCTCGAACAGATATGCGGCTCGATGAACAGCCTCCGCCCCTGATACACATCCTCGCGCTCACGCATGAACTTGGAGTTCGCCCTGGTCTGCGGCCCTTCGCCACGTGCGAACTTAAACCGCGACCGACTGTTGAACTCACCGATCTTGTCCACGGCGCCATCGCGATACAGCGGATGCAAAACCGTGCACATGCTATGCAAGGCGCTCCAAAATGCCCTGGGCTCGTACCTGCAATCCTCCAACGACGCCCATCCGCGCTCGCTGAAATCGATTCGATCGGGGAATGCCGAAACGAACAGCCTGGCAATGGCCGGGATAGTGAGCTCGGAGGTATCCGTCATCGCCGTCGCAGTGCCATCCTCTGCCACGCGCCGCCTTGCGAGTCGAGCGCATGCTCAAGCCAGGCGATGCGCGCCTCGAGATCATGGTTCGTCTGCCTGCTTTGCCTCAGCTCCTCGCGCATGGCATCGCACTCGTCCTCGGCGAGGCGCGCGAGGCCCTCGGCCTCATCGAGCATCTCTTTGACCTGGTCGAGCGCCATATCCTGAATCTGCTCGGCACGGCGCTTGAACGCAAGCTCCTTTCTGGCATTGCGATTGAGCCGATTGACGTCCTCGATGCGGACCGACGTGTCGCGCGCGAGCACGTCCTCGGCGAGCGCACGGCGCAAGATGGCCATGTAGTGCTCCGCCCCTTGCGCACGGATGTCCGCAGCGGAAAAGAACCGATGATTGAAGCCATCCCCCAAAATGCCAAAGTGCGGATGAGGGGCGTACACGCGAACGGCTCCCCCGTAGCATCGTAGCGACTCGTCCTCGAACTCCGCATTGAGCGCATCCATGGCGCCGCAATTCACGGTGTAGTACACGGTCGCATTGGGGCCGAGCTGCGACGCAAGCGCTTCGGGATCGATCAGGCACTCGCCGGCGCGGGTAGGGCTGATCACGATGGCGGGGGCTTCGCGATACGAATTCGCGAGACGCTCGTGAATACCGGGGGCATCGGAGCACGAGAATTCAACCGGGGCGAGCTCGAACTCGCATCCGTCTATCGTGCAAACGAGCCTATCGTTTTCCAGCATACTGGCAATCAATTTGGGCACGTTCGGCTTTGGCGCGGGTTGCAGCGGACCGATGTAGCCCGGCATGTCGCTGAACATCGTGATGATCGAGACAGTGCCGCGGTCGACCGAATGACCTTCAAAACCGACCTCGGTTATCCAGCGGCGCGGGGCGCAGCCGGGCGCCCTCTGGTCCTCCACGTGCTGGCACGCCCATGCCTGGTCAAACTCGCCGTGATGGAGCGCTGCGTAGAGCCTGACGCTGCCATCTGGGGATTCGAGCATTTCACCGCTTTTGAGCTTGCTCCAAAAGCGCATCTCCTGGGGCAGGGAGTATCCGTCGCGGCGGGCCTTGCGCAATGACCAGTCGCGTACGCTCAGAACGAGAGACCACAGGACATCCTCGCCTTGAGGCGCCTCGATTTCGAACCTCGCCTTGAAGAACATCGTGCGATCGAGATCGATCATGGTGCTCCTTCCCCGCCCTTACGTGATGTCGACCACGCGCAGCGACTCGCCATCGACGGTGAACGCCACGTCGAGCCCCGCGTAGGCCAAATGATACACGTGCTCGGGCTCGTGCTTGCTGCCGGCGCGGCGCGGATCCTGCCGCAGCACCTCGACTAGGCCCGGCAGCTTGGGGGCAGAGACGCGCTGCTGCAGCTCGGAAGGAAAGTCCACCTCGAGCACCTGCCATGGCGCGCGGTCGATCCAGCCGCCCGTGGCCTCGGGATGGCAGTCGGCGAAGGGGATGTAGGGCTTGATGTCGAAGATCGGCGTGCCGTCGCGCAAGTCCGCGGCGAGCACGTGGATCACGGGGCCGGCGTCGGTGAGCTCCACGTGGTCGAGCTTCACGCAGGTCAGGCCGATGGGATTGGGCCGAAAGGGACTGCGCGTGGCAAAGACGCCGCGGCGCTCGGAGCCGCCCAGGCGGGGCGGGCGAACGGTGGGGGTCCACTTCGCCGTGGTGCCGGGCTTACCGGCAGTCACCGTGTCCATGGCGATATCGGCCGCCGTTCCACCGGGCGTGCCGTTTTCGAACTCCCACAGCAGCCACAGATGGCTGAACTCCTCCAAACCCGCTACGGCCTGGGGCAGTGCGAACTCAGGCTCGAACACGATGCACCCCTGCAGATGCGGAGCCAAGAAGCTGTTGCGCGGAATGCCGAATTTCTGCGGCAGGTCCGTCTCGATATGCGCGATGGGCGTCATTTCCATGCCGGCCCCCTACCCGTGGAACCGCGCGACGGGAGCCAGGGGCTCGGTGCGGAACACGCGCTCGACCGCCGCCTCGTACTCCTCGACCTTGCGGGCCTTGCGCACCGCGCGATGGACCGCCATAGGGTCGGTGAAGGCGCACTTGGCGTAGAACCACCACTCCTTCATGCGGAACACGGCGTTGCCGCCGATCTCGTCGAGATACGCGCAGAAGAGCTTGTCGTGAAAGCGCTTGAGCTCGGACGCGCTCGCGGGAGCGCCGCCGGTGAGCATCCGCGCCAACGCCGGGTTAGCCAGCAGCCCGCGCCCGAGCATCACGTGACGGGTCTGCGGATACGCCGCGACGAGAGCCGCCTGGTCCTCCGCGTCGAAAACGTCGCCGTTGTAGGCCACCGGAAACGGCGCGCACGCGAGCGTCTCCCCATACGGCTCCAAGCGCGGCTTTCCCTGGTACCGGTCCTTTTGCACGCGCGGGTGCACGATAAGCTCCGCAAGCGGCAGGCTACAATACAACTCGAGGATGCGCTCGTACTCGGCATCGTCCTCCAGGCCCAGGCGCGTCTTGACCGAGACGGGCAGCGGAGAGCGGCCGCACACATCGCGCAGAAACACCTCGAGCTCGTCGAGGTTGCGCAGAAAGCCGGAGCCCTTGCCCTTGGAAACGACCGTGCCCGAAGGGCAGCCGAGGTTGAGATTGACTTCCGCGTAGCCAAGCTCGGCCAGCTCGCGTGCGGCCCACACAAACTCGTCGGCGTTCTTGGTAAGCAGCTGCGGAATGACGTTCAGACCCTCATTGTTGGCGGGGTCGATCTCCTTGAAGGCCTTGCCGCCAAACGAGTTACCCACGCGCGGCGGAGCCAGAAACGGCGTGTAATAGCGGTCGAGCGCACCGAAGCACTCGGCATGCACGCGACGAAACGTGTACCCCGTGATCCCCTCCATGGGGGCGAGCGAATAGATCATCTAGCGATCCTCCCAGGGCGTGATGACCAGCTTGAGGCAGCCGCCCTCGTGCGACTCGAACGCGCGATAGGCCTCCACGATGTCGTTGAGCGGGTAGCGGGCGGAGATCAGGCAGCTCGTATCGATGCGACCCTCCTGCACCAGGCGCATGGTCTCCCCCATGTTGCACGCGTCCACGCCGCCCGTCTTGAAGACGAGGTTCTTGCCGTACATCTGGTGCAGCGGCAGCGTCTGCGGGCCCTCGTACATGGCGGAGAGCACCACCACGCCGTGCGGGCGGGCGATGCGCCAGGCCATCTCGAAGGTGTTGCAGCCGCCGGCGGCCTCGATCACGCTGTCGGCACCGCGATTGTGAGAGAGCTCGCGCACGGCGGCCTCGACGGCGGCAAGGTCCATGGTGCTCGCGTCTATCACCTGGTCCGCCAAGCCGCGCTCACGGGCGAGGGCCAGACGCGCGGAATCGATGTCGATCGCGATGATGCGGGCGGGCTCATGCAGGCGGGCGCACATCATGGTGGTAAGTCCGACCGGGCCGGCGCCGATCACAGCCACCGTGGAGCCAGCCTCGATCTGGGCGATGCTCGCGCCCCAGTGGCCCGTGGCAACGATGTCGCCCAGGAAGAGCGCGTCCTCGTCAGACACGTCCGAAGGAATGGGCGCGCACGTATGGTCCGCATGCGCCACGCGCACGAGCTCGGCCTGGCAGCCGTCCGCGCAACAGCCGAGCTCCCAACCGCCTTCCACGCAGTTGTTGACCCAGCCGCGCTCGCAGTAGAAGCACTCGCCGCAGAAGGTCTCGCAGCTCACGGCCACGCGGTCACCTGGCTTGAGAGTGCGCACACCCTCCCCCACCTGCTCGATCACGCCCACGAACTCGTGGCCGAGCACCGTATTCGGCGTGGCGCGCGGCACGGCACCGTGGATGATGTGCAGGTCGCTCGTACAGATGGTCGAGCGCGTGACGCGGACGACGGCGTCGGTGGGCACCCGCAGCTGAGGCCCGGACCGATCCTCGAGCGCGATGTGTCCGTCGCCATCGTGTACCAGGGCTTTCATGGGGATCTCCTTATCGCTTGTTCGCCCGCAATGATACGCGATTCAGGAGCCTCGTGACATGCCGCCGGCAACGTTCGCCTGCGGTCTTCCGTCCTAAAAATGTTGGGGCTTGCCTAGTTTAGGGACCTTTCTCGGAGTTCCCTCAACATGAACTTGTAC
>CAUWMY010000025.1:0-24637 GCA_963560155.1 uncultured Collinsella sp. | reverse complement strand
AGCGGGTGGTTTTCTATGCCGCGCTGGCGCGCGGCACGGACTAAAGTCCATGAATCATTAGTTCCACCTTGACAGGTGGAACTACCACTCTATAGAGTGGTGCGCGAACCGGAATAATCTGCCTAGATCTCCGCCACATCGATAAGGTTGATGTTGGCACGTGAGAGCTCCTGCGCGAACAGACCGCGCCCGGCAATGAGGCGCCCGGCGAACGTGCCGTCGTAAACATGGTGAACACCGCAGCTGGGGCTTCGGGACTGCAGGACGGCGGCGGCGAGCTCTCCAGATTCGATCGCCGGCGCCAAGCGCGCCATCTCGACCGCGACACCCGACCGATACGCGGCGTCCACGCTTTCGCCGACGTTGTTGACGACCTCCCCATCCACGATCTCCGCGGGCGGGCGCGGCGTGGGCAGACCGCCCGCGACCTCGGGGCATACGGGGATCACCTCGATATCAGGACGGGCATGTAGCGCCTCCAACAGGCGCTCACAGCGGTTGTTGCCCCCGCTGTATTTGCAATTCTCGCCCAGCAGACAGGCGCTCACCGCGACCTTCATGACAGCTACCTTTCTTCCCGGAACGGAAATCTCACGTTAACACTCTTTTTCCGCTTTCGATACAGAGCGCCGCGTGCGAACACCGTCCTAGAATGTCACGAACGACAACTCGTCAAGGAGGTCACATGCGCACCATTCAAATGAGCAGCTATACCGTTGGCGAGGATTGCTTCGAGGCGATCCCCGCCGTTCTTGCGCCTTACCAGGCCAAGTCCGTCGTCTTGGTGGGCGGTCGCCGAGCCCTTGCCGCCGCCGCACCGGGCATCCGCGCGGCACTCGACAGCACCGACGTGCAGATCCTCGACGAGATCGTCTACGGCACCGACTCCACCCAGTCCGCCATCGACGCCCTCGTGAACACCGAGGCGTTCCGTGCGGCCGACATCGCCTTCGCGATCGGCGGGGGCAAGGCGATCGACACGGTGAAGACCGCTGCCAAGAAGCTCGACAAGACCGTCTTCTCCGTTCCGACCATCTGCTCGAACTGCTCGAGCGCCACCGCCATCGCCGTGGTCTACAACGACGACCACTCGCTCAAGGGGTACGCCTATCCCGATGCGCCCGCGCACATCTTTATCAACCCCGCCATCATCGCCGCCGCACCCGAGGAGTATTTCTGGGCCGGCATCGGCGACGCCCTCTCCAAGCAGCCCGAGGTCGAATATGCCACCAGCGAGGCCGAGCTCACGCACACCGGCACGCTGGGCCTCACGCTCGCACACACCTGCACCGAGCCCCTCTTGACCTACGGTGAGCGGGGCCTCGCCGACGTCCGCGCCGGCCAGTCGAGTGAAGCGGTGCGCCAGATCGCACTCGATATCGTGGTCAACACGGGGTATGTCTCCAACCTCACCAACCAGCCCGACTTCTACTACAACTCCTCGTTGGCCCACGCCTTCTACAACGCCACGACCGGCATCCCGCGCCCCGGGCGCACGCACCTGCACGGAGAGGTCGTGAGCTTCGGCGTGCTCGTGCTGTTCGCCTACACGGGCGACACCGCGCAACTGGCGCGCTACGCCGCCTTCAACAAGAAGCTCGGTCTTCCCGTCACTCTTGCCGAGCTCGACCTCGACGAGAGCCACCTACAGCGCATCGCCGAGCTGGCCCAGAACACGAACGAGTGGAAGCAGGCGAATCCCGCCCCGTTCTCGCCCGAGGCGTTCATCGAGGCCATCAAGGCCGCCGACGCCTTTGGCAGAAACCTGAAGTAGCGCGAGCCGGGAGTCGGGAGTCGCAAGCCAGGATTCGGCAGTCGCGAGTCGGGAGTCGGCTCATCCGAGCCAACAGGCACAACGAGTCTAACGACAGGCAATCGGGGCGCCCGCGTTCAACTTGGATGAACGCGGGCGCCCCGCCTTTCAATCGAAAACTTCAGTCGATAACGGTAGCACAACTCGATAAAACTTCCGGGATTCGCGAAGTTTTGTCGAGTTGTGCTACCGAATACTGCGTGAGGAGGGCCCGAAGCTCAACCCCCCCGCCCCGACACGCGCCAGCACACCCCTCACCAACATGGCACGCACCAGCACGTCCCGAAAACGAGCACGGACAAAAACGGGCCCCGAATGACGGGACCCGTTGCAAGATGAATTGTTCGCGAAACCTTAGAGGGTGTTCACGAGCTTCTGGATGCCGGACTTGCGGTTGGCAGCCTGGTTCTTGTGGATGACGCCCTTGGCGACGGCCTTGTCGAGCTTGCGGTAGGCGGTCACGGCAGCAGCCTGGGCAGCGGCCTTGTCGCCAGCCTCGACGGCGGCCTTGACGTGCTTGATAACGGTCTTGAGCTCGGAGCGGATCGCCTTGTTGCGGACGCGAGCAACCTCGCTGGTGCGGATGCGCTTCTTCTGAGACTTGATGTTTGCCATCGGGTTCGGTTCCTTTCGGGTACTTACAAGGTCTTACTATCCGGCCTCTGAGACACGGTTGTTGAGGTCATACGGGCGAGTATTTTACACGCGAGCACGGGCGCACGCAACTGCAATTCGATAATTGTGCTGGTTGCGAGCGATAATTCACAAGTTCACCGACCGCCCGACGGAAACCGCGGGCATCAATCACCTTGAAGCGGGCTTCCGCGGTCGGCACATCCCGATGACCCACATCCTCAGGGCGAGCTCGCTGTCACGCGAGCCCTTCAGCGCGAGTTCGACCTCGACCGCGGACGAGAGCGCGTCGATCAACTCCCCCATCTTCCATCGACGTGCCCAACTCAGGTGATTCTTAACCTGCCAGGACTGCACGCCGAGCGTCGACGCGAGCTGACCTCCCTGCCCGCGGGCGTCGAGCGACTTCGCGATGATCAGCTCGCGCAGGCGCGTGACCAGCAACGACCAGATCCGGACTTCGCTCTTGGCGGGCTGCAGCTTGAGCAGCTCGAGAGAACGGGCGAGGTCGCGGGCGGCGACCGCGTTGAGAAGCTCCCACGGCTTGACCTCGGCCGTGCGCATGACATGGCGCTCGACATCGGCGAGCGAGATCTCGGGGCCGTCGATCATCGAGGCGAGCTTCTTGAGCTCGTTGTCGAGCATGCGCATGTTCTCGCCTGCACGCGCGACGAGGGCCTCGGCCGCGGGGATGCCCATCATCTTCCCATGCGCCTGCGCCATCTTCGCCACACGCGGCGGAAGCTCATACGCCTTCATGGGGGCGCAGGAGATGACGGCCTTCGAACCGAGTTTCGCCATGGCCTTGTAGAGTCTCGTGTTCTTGGCGAGCGACGTTGCGACCACCAGGCACACTGTCGTGGGGGCAGGATCGGCAAAATACTCCACCAGCGGCTCGCTCACCGCTTTGGGCAGCTTGTCGCAGTTCCTCAGAATGACCAGGCGAAAATCGGACCCCATGGGGAAGGTGTTGAGGGAGGCGATGATATCGTCGATTTGCGGGTCTTTGGCCATGTCCCGCTCATCGAGATTGAACGCCGACATACCTGACGCATCCAAGCGCGCCTTCATCTTCTCGATCGTGCGGGAACTCTTGAGCTCGTCGGCTCCCACGACGAGATACCCCGGCAACAACTCCGCCATGCGCGCGGCCCTCCTCTCTCATCGACCATCCGTCGTCCCAGTATAGCGAAGCGCTCAATGCTGCGTTCGAAAGCGCGGGTGCGGATTCCCCGGCGACACATGAACATCGCCGACGTCCTTGGTGCACAGAAACATCGACCCCGATGCCTCGACCGTGCGAACGCATGCTGGGTCGGGGTGCCCATAGCTATTCCCCTCCCCGGCGCTCGCCACGCAAAGCTCTGGCAGCAACAAATCAAGCGCCTCGTCGGACACCGACACGCGGGACCCATGGTGGCCGAGCTTCAACACATCGACATCGCCGACCTCCTTCACGTACTCGGCGAGCTCATCGCATTCGGTGTCGCCCGTCAACAGGGCGCGCAGACGCCCTTTCTCCCCCGCATAAGAGACGCGAAGCACCACCGAGTCCGCATTCTCATCGCCCTCGACCCGCGAATCCGGCCACACGACATCGCAGGCGAAGGGACCGACGCGCACCACATCTCCCTCGCGCACCTCGCTGACGTCGGGCCCGTCGGACAATTCCGCCGGTATATGGGCCGCCGCCCCATCCGCGACGTATATCCGGTCGACTCGCACGCCCTCGAGCACATCGGGGAGACCGCCCCAATGATCCTTGTCCCAATGCGTGACGACGACCCCATCGAGCTGGAAGACATGATTGCGAGCCAGGGCCGTCCGCGTCGCCTCCCCTATCCCCGCGTCGACGAGCAGCGTCGATGCGCCATCGCGTATCAGAATCGCATCGCCTTGACCGATGTCGAGCACGATGATCTCGGGAGGCGCGAAACGGGTCCAATACGCGACATGCATGACGGCACAGGAGAACCCGAGCGCAAGCGCGAACAGCAGGCGCTTCGGCTCGACGAATCTCCAGCGCGCATACGCCGCGAACGCCGTCCCGTAGGCGATCGGTGCCACGACCCACGGCGAATCGACCGGAACGAGTGCAAAGGGGATGTCGGCGCACGCCTGCGCGACGAATGCGGAGACGCGCGCGAGACCGTCGGCGGGCGCGAGGACGAAGTCGGTGATGGGACCGGGGACGCCTGGCGTGCCCATGAGCCGCGCCGCCGTGTCGGATACGGTCGCCGCCCCCGTACCGAGGAGCCCCGCCACAAGCAGGGCGCTCATGACCGGACCGACGAGCAGGTTGGCCAACGGCGCGACGAGCGAGAACTCGCCGAACACCGGCAAGGTCAACGGCAATGTCGCCCACTGGGCGACCAGCGTGATGGAGAGCGCGTCCGCAATGGGGGCGGGTACGTGCAGGGCGCGCAGATGATGCCGCACATACGGACCGAACAAGATGATGAAGAGCACGCTTGCGACGGAGAGCTGGAACCCGAGGTCATAGATGGTCCCGGGATCGACGGCGACCAGGGCGGTCACCGCGATCGCGAGCCCCGAGGGCGCATGCGCGCGGCGATTGCCCATGGCAGCCGCCATGGCGATCGCGACCATGGACACCGATCGAATCGCCGAGGGCGCGCCCCCGGTGAATACCACATATGCGACCATGACGAGCAGCATGACCAGCTGTCGCACGCCCCTCGAGAGCTTCGCATGGCGAAAGGCGCGCTCGAGCATGGCGGCGATGTAGGCGAAATGGCTTCCCGACACCGCCACGAGATGCGTGAGCCCGCAGGCGGAGAAATCAGCCTGCGTCTCCGACCGGTTGAGCTCGGTCGTCCTGCCGCACACCGTGCCGGCGACCAGCGCCCGGTAATCGCTCCCGCCCGCATTGATCAGGCCAAGCGCGCGGGCTCGAAGCACCCCGACCGACAGGCCGCGCGATTCCACATCGCGGTCCAAGATCGACACGATGCGCGCGATGGCGACCTCGCCCTTCGCAAAGCGGCTACGAGCGTAATCCGATCTGTCCAATCCCTTCACGCGGCACACGGCACGCAAAACCGCCCCATCCTCGAGCGCCTCATCGCTTGAGACGCGCACGAGCCCGAGCCTCGCGCCCGACCGCGCATCGACCATGAGGGCAGTTGAGGAGAACCCCCTTTCTCCAGCCGATGGGTCACCCCGAACGACCAGGGCGCATACGCCGCCACCGGCGCCGTGCACCGACCGGTATTCCGCATGCCACCTCGACAGCCAACCGAGCGTCGCGATGCATCCGATCAACATGCCGACGCCCAACATCGAAAGGGGGTGCACCGCCGCGTCAAACCGATTCTGCCCGCGCAGACGCACGGCGAGGACGAGAGCCGCGGCGGCAACCAACCCGAGCACGACCATCCTTGACCAAGGCACCATGTCTCCCATGCCGTGCAGCCGCCATCCTCCCTCGAGCATAAGCAGCGCCGACGCGCATACGCCCGCCGCGAGAAAGGCCGTGGGCGGAACATAAGGTCGGACGGGTATCTCGTCACCGGCGCGCTCCATCCCGATCACACGCAAATCGAGCTCTTGAGTTTTTCGAACTTCTTCTCGCCGATTCCGCTCACGCGCATAAGGTCCTCGATGGTCGAAAACGGACCGTTCGCCTCCCGATCCTCGACGATGGCGCGGGCGGTCGACGGCCCCACACCGGGCAGCGCATCAAGGTCCGCCTCACCGGCAAGGTTGATGTTCACCGGCCCGCCATCCGAGGTGGTATCCGGGGCAGTCGCATCAACGCCCGGGCCGGCCGCTCCCACGCCACCCGCCTCCCCCACACGGGGAACGTATACCTGCTGCCCGTCTTGCAGCTTCGCGGCGCGATTGACGCGGGCGGCGTCGGCGTCGGCGGCAAACCCGCCAGCCGCCTCGATGGCATCCCCCACCCGGGCGCCTTCTTGCAGGGTCACAAGGGACGGTGCGCCCACGGCACCTGCAACATCCACCACGATGACGATGGGGTCATCCGACTCCGCATCGGCCCTCGAATAGCCGACGCCAGCGATCGCGTCGCCTCTTCCAAGGTCCTTCGCATCTCGCCCCGATGTCTCCGCCCCCGAGCGCGTGATCAGAACCCCGCTGTCTTTGCCACCCGTCGATCCAAGGGCTCCCGTCACCCCCGCCCCAACGGCCACGGCGACGAGCACCGCGACGATCGCGCCGACGCCCAGCGCAACCGGCCTCTGCCGTGCATAGAGTAGGCAACGTCCCATCCACGTCCTTCGACTTTCCCGTACCTGTGCCATGTTCGCACCTCCCCCTTCAAGCATGGCGGGACGTTGGCCGGCGTCTCATAACGCAAAGCGAAACTGCGGGGCCGTCTGCAAAGGAGACTGGCCGCAATCTGTCCAACGTGGGCAGATTGCGGCCAGATTTAGCACCAGATTATGGAAAGGCGTGTGGATTACTCAGCGGCTTGGTAGCGAATCTCGATCTCGCTGTGGCGTTCGCGCATACAGCGGGGGCGCTTGTACACCGGTGCCTCGAAATCGACGTACTCGACATGGGAGACCAGGTAATCGATCATCGCCTCATGGTCGAACATCTCCCACGCCTCGTGGACCTCGTCGAGTTTCGCATGGGTCTCGGGACGGCGCGGCATGAACAGCGTGCAGCAATCGGGCGCGGTCTCGCACGAGATCTCGTACGTGCCGATCTGCTTGGCGCGCTCGATGATCTCTTGCTTGTCCGAGCCGATGAGCGGCCTGAACACCGGGATATCAACGACCTCGTTGACGGCCATGATGTTCTCGAGTGTCTGCGACGCGACCTGGCCGAGGGACTCGCCTGTGACGATTGCCTTGGCGCCCTCGAGGCGCGCGATGCGCTCCGCGACGGAGTACATGACACGGCGGTACATGATCACGCGCAGATCGGACGGGGTCTTCATCGAGATCTCGCGCTGGCAATCGCCGAACGGGACGACGTACATGCGGCCGATCTGGACGGCGGGCGCGAGCTGCTCGATGATGTCGCAGCACAGGTACTCGCTCGTATCTGCGGTCTGGGGACGACCGGAGAAATGGATCGGCACCACGACGGCGCCGCGTCGGGCGAGCTGCCAAGTCGCGACCGGAGAATCGATACCGGAGGAAAGCAGCGTCACGACCTTGCCGGCACTGCCCTGTGGCAGACCGCCCACGCCGCGCATGCTGCGGGCGTACACGTACACGCTGCCCTGGACGACAAGCACATGCACGGTCGCATCGGGCTCGCGCATCTGGACCTTCTTCTCAGGATATGCAAGGCAGAGCGCCTCGCCGACCTGACGGTTAAGGTCCATACTCGTGAGCTCGTAGTCCGTATTGGAGCGGCGTGCGGCGACCTTGAAAGTCTCAAACGGCCCGAACTCGGCCAACGCGTCGATCGCGGCGCGGCAATACTCATCGGGTTCGCGGTTCGTGTGGAACGCGCACGAGCAGCGAGCGACACCCGGAACCTGGGCGATGAGCGGCATGGCGCGCTCGGCCTCGCCCTTGGAGGAGAAGGTGACGAGAATATGGCCGGAGATGCGCGTCACGCACGAAACGGAAAAGGCGGCCAAGGCCGCCTTCAACGAATCCATGAGGACGCGCTCGAACCGCGTGCGGTTCTTGCCCTTGAGCCCTATCTCGTGATAGTGCACCAGGCATACGCGACTTGCCAATTAGGCCTCCTGGGGGTCGATGTGGCCGAGGGCGGCCTCATAACGCTCGTGGTCGTAGGAGATGGTGCCATCCACGATCTCCTCCATGGCCATGGAGATGGTGTCCTTGCCGGACAGCATGACGGTGAGGTCATCGGTGTCCTGGACGGCGAGGACGCGGCTATGCTGGCCGCGCAGCATGTTGTTGATGTCGCTGGCGCGCTGGGACGCGAGCGAGGAGAGCAGGAACCTATTGTGGTCTGTCTTCTCCAACAGGTCATCAATGGCAGGCTTCACAACAGACACTTCGGATCAATTCCTTTCGTGACGGTGCAATATGGCGATGAGCTCCTCGGTGGCGCGCTCGAGATCGTCGTTCACGAGGATCTCGTCGTAGCGGTCGCGCAGGGCCATCTCGCCTTCGGCGGTGTGGAGACGGAGCTCGAGGGACTCCGGGGTCTCGGAGCCGCGACCCATGAGCCTCTCGCGCAGGACATCGAGCGACGGAGGCTCGATGAAAATGAGAATCGCCTCGGGGAAGCGCTCCTTGACGGCCAGGGCCCCCTGGACGTCGATCTCCAAAATGAGGGACTGCCCGGTGGACAGGTTGCGCTCGACCTCGCTGGCAAGCGTGCCGTAACGATGGTCGTGCACCTGCGCCCACTCGATGAAGTCGCCGGCCTCGATGCGCGCGGAGAACTCATCGTCGGACAGGAAATAGTAATTGACGCCGTCCACCTCACCGGCGCGTGGGCTCCTCGTGGTAGCGGAAACCGTCAGGCCCAGGCCGGGGACCCGATCGCGCACGCGCGCGACAAGAGTGCCCTTCCCTGCGCCTGACGGCCCGGAAATCACAAAGAGCTTTGACTCGCTCTGGCCCACTTACTTGGTGAGCTGCTCGAGCAACTGCTCGCGCTGACGGACGCCGAGGCCCTGAACGCGACGGGTGGCGGAGATGCCCAGCTCGTCCATGATCTTGGTGGCCTTGGCCTTGCCATAGCCAGGGAGGGACTCGATGAGGGTGGAGACCTTCATGCGGGAAGCGATGGGGTCGTCGGAGTTCAGGACGGAGTCCAGGGACACCTCGCCCTTCTTGATCTTCTCACGGAGCTCGGCACGAGCGTGGCGGGCGGCAGCGGCCTTCTCGAGAGCGGCCTTGCGCTGCTCATCGGTGAGCTGAGGAAGCGCCATTTGAACCTCCATAAAACTAGGCATCTTCTTACTGCGTTCGGGGTGCAATACATACGTTTACGTGCATGTTTGAACCTTCAACGGCATCCTAGGGTAGTCCATGCTCACCCAAATTGCAAGATATCGGTCCAAAATCAGCGGACAAAACCCCAGTATAGAGGGCACGTATGAAAAGAGAGCGCAGGTAGATGCCTGCGCTCCATGATTACTTCACGTTCTCGACCAGCTCGGACACGATGGCCTCGTAAGCTGCGACGGGATCCTCGGCGCCTGTGATGGGACGGCCGACCACGATGTGGCTCGCGCCGCGCTGTACCGCCTGGGCGGGGGTCGCCACGCGCGTCTGGTCACCCAGATCGGCGCCGGCGGGACGGACGCCCGGCGTGACGATGAGGGCGTCGGGCCCGAGCAACTCGCGCATGGCCTGGGCCTCCATCGGGGAGCACACGATGCCGTCGATGCCGTTGTCGCGGGCGAGCGAGGCGAGGCGCGCCGCCTCTTCGGCCACGGGGGCCTCGACGCCGATCTCGGCCAGGGAGTCCTGGCTCATGCTGGTGAGCACGGTGATGGCGACGAGCTGCGGGCGGGACCCGCGAATCTCAGCGGCGAGCTCAGCTCCCTCGCGGCAGGCGGCGAGCATGGCGCCCGAACCGAGGCCGTGGACGGAGAGCAGGTCGGCGCCCGCGAGGGCGGCCGAACGCGCGGCGCCGCGCACCTGGTGCGGGATATCGTGGAACTTCAAGTCGAGGAAGACCTTGAATCCGCGCTCGTTGAACTCGCGGACGATCTGAGGGCCCTCGGCGTAAAAGAGCGTCATGCCGACCTTCAGCCATTTGGCATGGCCGGAAAGGGAGTCGGCGAGCTCGAGCGCGCGGGCGCGGTCGCAATCGATGGCGACGATGATGCGGTCGCGGGCATCGGTCTCTAGCATTCAAAGGCTCCGATCAGCTCGTTGATATCCTTCACGCCCTGGCTCTCGGCCCACGCCTCGAGTTCGCGCAGGATGCGCACCGAGGCATCGGGCTCGACGAAGTTCGCCATGCCCACGGAGACGCAGCAGGCGCCCGCGAGGATGAACTCGGCCGCGTCCTCACCCGTCATCACGCCGCCGACGCCGCAGACCGGGATATCGACCGCGTTGGCAGCCTCCCAGACCATGCGAACGGCGATGGGGTGGCACAGCGGGCCGGACAGGCCACCCGTGGGCTTGGAGAGCTTGGAGCGGCGCGTGCGCACGTCGATGGCCATGCCGGGAATCGAGTTGATGACGGTCAGGCCGTCGGCGCCCTCGGCCTCGAGCGCACGGGCGATCTCGGGGATGCGCACGGGGGCCATCTTGACGAAGAGCGGCTTGTCGGTCACCTTGCGGCAGGCGCGCATGACCTCGGAAGCCCCCTCGGGGGTGGAACCGCAGGCGGCACCGCCGGCCGCGATGTTGGGGCAGCTCACGTTGATCTCGTATCCGGCGGCCCAGGGGCACAGCTCCACGAACATCTCGAGCGCGCGGACGTACTCCTCGGTGGAGTGACCGGCGACCTGGCAGATGACCTGCGTGCCCTTGTCGGTGAGGTCGGCCAGCCACGGACCGGACTGCTCGGCGAAGGCCGCGACGCCGGGGTTCTGCAGCCCCACGGAGTTCATCATGCCGCCGGGAACCTCGGCCATGCGGGGCGCGGGGTTGCCAGGCCAGGGCTCGGCCGCGCAACCCTTGGTGGTGATGGCGCCGAGCTGGCTCACATCCATGAGCTCGCTGAACTGCCAGCCGTACCCGAACGTGCCGGAAGCGGTGTTGATGGGGTTCTTCATCTTCACGCCGCCGAAGTCGACGGCCATATTCACCTGGCTCACCAGACCACCACCTTGGTCGCATCGAAGACCGGTCCGCACATGCAGGCGCCCTGCATGCCGTCGGTCGTCTCGACATTGCACGTACTGCACGCACCGAAGCCGCAGCTCATCATGCGCTCGAGAGAGGCCTCGCAGTACACGCCGGCCTCGGCTGCAGCGGTGGCGACCTTGCTCATCATGACACCGGGGCCGCAGGTGGCCACGTAGTCGTACTCGTGGGATGAGAGCAGCTCGGCCGCGGGCTCGGTGCAAAAACCGTGCAGGCCGGCCGTACCGTCATCGGTCGCCACGCGGACCTCGCCGGCGCCGAGCGCCTCGAAGTCCTCGACGCCGACGAGCTTTGCGGCGGTGGCGGAACCGATGCACGCATCAACCGCGATGCCCGCCTCGGCGAGCTCGCGCGCCAGGCACAGCACCGGGGGGACGCCGATGCCGCCACCGACCACGAGCACGCGGCGGGCGCCCTCGGGCACGCGCCAGCCGTGGCCGCCGGGCCCGAGCAGGTCGCTCGTGAAGCCGCGGACCCACTCGGACATGCGCTGGGTGCCCTTGCCGACGACCGCGTACCAGATCTCGACGGTGCCGCGCTCCGGATCGGCGGCGACGTAACTCAGCGGAATGCGCAGCAGCTCACTCGAATCGCCCGGGACGCGGATGTTCACGAACTGACCGGGCTTGAGCGCGGATGCGAGACGCGGGGCCGAAATGACGAGCGAGAAGATGCCGTCGGCTATCTTCTCGTTCGAAATGACCTCGAAGTCATGCATGCGCGCAGGCGAAGGATTCGGCATATATGCTCCCCTCCCCATGCGAGGCATGGTTGATCGACAATGCCGCACGGGCGGCGCGCGAAAACGCGGCCCACAGCGGCGTTCGAAGCTTATGTTAGCAAACGACGCCGTTGGCGAGCGTGCGCTTGCCGCCCACGAACACGTCGGTGGCGCGACCGGTGAGCTCGACGCCCTTGAAGCCGGAGTTCTTGGCGTGGCTGGCGAAGTCGTCCTCGGAGACGGTCCAGACCTGGTCGGCGTCGAAGACGGTGAGGTCAGCGACGGAGCCCTCGGCGATCTTGACCTGGTCGAGGCCCAGGATCTTACGAGGCTCGATGGCCATGAGCTCGACCATGCGACCGAAGGTGATCTTGCCGGTCTTGACCAGGTTGGTGATCACGAGGCCGAGGGAGGTCTCGAGGCCGGTCATGCCGAAGGGGGCGAGCTCGAACTCGCGGGACTTCTCCCAATCGGCATGCGGGGCGTGATCGGTCACGATGGCGTCGACGGTGCCGTCGATGACGCCGGCGATGAGCGCCTCCGCGTCCGCGGCGGTGCGCAGCGGCGGGTTCACCTTGAGGCAGGTGTCGTAGGTGCCATCGAGGGCCTCCTCGGTGAGGAAGAGGTGATGGGGTGTGGCCTCGCAGGTGACGGGCAGGCCCTTGGCCTTGGCGGCGCGGACCATCTCAAGGCCCTTGGCGGTGGAGATGTGCTGGATGTGCAGCTTGGCGCCGGTAAGCTCTGCGATTTGGATATCACGGGCGATCTGGAGCTCCTCGCCGGCCGCCGGCCAGCCGAGCAGGCCGAGGCGGGTGGAGACGACGCCCTCGTTGATCTGGCCGTCGCCGACCAGATCGTCGTCCTGGCAGTGGCTCATGAAGACCTTGCCGAACATCTTGCCGTAATCCATGGCGCGGCGCATCATGCCGGCGCCCTGAATGCCGCGGCCGTCATCGGTGAAGGCGACGCAGCCGTGCTCGACCATGTTACCCATCTCGGAGATGACCTCGCCCTTGAGGCCCTTCGTCATGGCGCCGGAGGGATACACGCGGCAGTGGCCCTTGGCGGCGGCGACGGACTTGACGTACTCAACGACGACACCGTTGTCGGTCACGGGATCGGTGTTGGGCATGGAGCAGACGCCGGTGAAACCGCCCTTGGCGGCAGCGGCGGTCTCGGACTCGATGTCGCCCTTGGACTCGAAGCCGGGCTCGCGCAGATGGACGTGCATGTCCACGAGACCGGGAACGAGGTACTTGCCGGACAGGTCGACGACCTCGGCGCCCTCGGCGGCGAGACCCTCGCCGACACGGGCGATGCGGTCGTTCTCGATCAGGACGTCGACGATGCCGTCGAGCTCGACGGACGGATCGACGACGTGGGCGTTCTTAAGAAGCAAGGCCATTATCGGCACCTCCAAGCAGCAGATACAGGGCAGCCATGCGCACGCAGATACCGGCGTAGACCTGGTCGAGGATGACCGAGCGCTCCGGATGGTCGGGCATGTAGGAATCGAACTCGACGCCGCGGTTGATCGGGCCGGGATGGCACACGATCGCATCGGGCTTCATGAGAGCCTCGCGCTTCTTGGTGAGGCCGAAGAGCTGATGGTACTCGCGCAGGCTCGGGAAGGGCGCACCCTCCAGGCGCTCGCGCTGGATGCGGAGCATATAGACGACGTCGAGCTCGGGCAGGACGTCATCCAGGCAGTAGGCGACGTGGTCGGCGCCCAGGACCTCGGGCGCGGGCGGCATGAGCGTGCCCGGGGCGACGACCGTCACCTCGGCGCCCATGATCTTGAGCGCGGGGATGAGGGAGCCGCAGACGCGGGAGTGGCCGATGTCGCCCACGACGCCCACCTTGAGGCCGTTGAAGTCGTGCTTGCGCTCCCAGATGGAGTACAGGTCGAGCAGCGCCTGGGTGGGATGGCCGTGCTTGCCGTCGCCGGCATCGATGACGACGGCGGGGCTCGCCTGGGAGACGATATGGGGGGCGCCGGCGTGCTTGTCGCGCACGACGATGCAGTCGATCTTGTAGGCGTCGAGCGTCATGACGGTGTCGATGAGGCTCTCGCCCTTCACCGTGGAGGTGGAGGAGCCGCCGAAGTTCAGCGTGTCGGCCGAGAGGCGCTTCTCGGCGAGCTCGAAGGAGCTGCGGGTGCGCGTGGAGGGCTCGTTGAACATGTTGACGATGGTCTTGCCCTTGAGGGTCGGGACCTTCTTGATGGTGCGCTCGTTGACCTCGGAGAACGCCTTGGCGGTCTGCAGGATCGTCATGAGTTCGGAGTCGGAGTACTCCGAGATATCGATGAGGTGCTTGTGGTTGTTGAACACTGCCTACTCGCCTCCCAGAGGAGCGGAGCCCACGCGGGCGCCCTGCTCGACGTTCGTGATCTCAACGGTGGTGCGGCCGTCGACCTCCTTGAGGTACAGGCGCACGTTCTCCTCATGGGAGGAGGGGACGTTCTTGCCCACGAAGTCGGGGCAGATCGGAAGCTCGCGATGGCCGCGGTCGACCAGGACGGCGAGCTCGACGCGGCTGGGGCGGCCCAGGTCCATGAGGGCGTCGAGCGCGGCGCGGATGGTGCGGCCGGTGTAGAGGATGTCATCGACGAGCACGATGCGCTTGTTGTCAAGGTTGAACGGGACGTTCGTGGCGTGGACCGCCGGCGCGAAGTTGGTCAGGTAATCGTCGCGGTAGAAGCTGATGTCCAAGCTTCCCAGGTCCACGCGCACCCCCTCGATCCGCTCGATCTCATCCACGAGCTGCTTGGCGAGCAGGTCGCCGCGGGTCACGATGCCGACGAGCGCGAGGTTCTCGACGCCCTCGTTCTTCTCGACGATCTCGTGAGCGATGCGGGTGATCGCGCGGTTGATCGCGGTCTCGTCCATGATGACCGCCTTCGGTGAAGACATGCCCATCAAACTCCTTCCTTGCCTCTCTCGACGCCGAGCATGCGCACTCGCGTCGAAAAAATAATGCCCGACCGTTCACACACGGCGCGAGCATCCCACGAGGACCCGAGAGTACGGGCTATGTTCTCCTTGCGGGTATCTCGTACCACGTTTAAAGGTCTCGTCCATTGTACACGCTCCGGGGACACGGGGGCGCAAAAACAGCGAGCCGTCCCAATCTACACATCGGGACGGCTCGAATTCCCCGGTATTCGATGAGCTACGCCGCCGACTCGGGACCGCCGCAAGAAATCGTCCAACGCCCATCCGTCGATTCATCCATCGGGCATCCCGAGCAATATCCGCGATGGCACGTCCTGACGGCCCGCGGGGAGTCGACGATCGAAGCAGGTACCTCGCCCGCCCCCTCCGTAATCGTTGATGCCCATGTAGATCAGGACCGTATCGGGCAGCTCGTCGGACGCGCCCCTCAAAGCGGCGATACGCTCGGGGCTGTCACCGGCTGGGAATCCGAATCCCTCGACGACCGATCCGGAGAAGGATGAATTTGGACCCGCGTCGGGACTCACATGAGAAATCATCTTAGCGAATGGAGGTTCGGGCAAGCGACTCGCGCGCGAACGGGATACGCGCGCGGTAAATAAATATTTCAAATTATTGCTTGCATCGAAGAAACTCTTCCGTATAATAAACTTCGTTGCTTGAGAGCAGACAGCCGAAAGCGACTTGACAATTCCTCGATAGCTCAATGGTAGAGCCCGCGGCTGTTAACCGCGTTGTTGTAGGTTCGAGTCCTACTCGAGGAGCCAGAACTTTTCAGACCCGCTCTTGCGGGTCTTTTTTTATCTCAAATGAGACTAACCTTTTTAACGAGACCGACCTTCCAAGCGAGATCGACCGGTTTTTCCCGCAGAGCTCGGAATGGATGATCATTCCCACTCTCCTCCCCCACGGGGGAGTCCATCGTCAAAGGCCCGGCGACGGAGATTCGCTGTGGGATGGGTAGATGTTTGAGGTTATGAACGATTCTGCCGTGCAAGATTGGAGGTTATGAACCAATCGTTCATAACCTCAGTTTTGTCGGTCAATCTACCTGCAGGTTTATTGGATTAACGCGAGCGTCTGGTCTTCAATCGTTCACAGCCCGCAATCGTGCATAAGTTCCGATGTGGCTCCGGGGCCCCGCCCCGATTGCAACCACCGCGATCCAACCCGATCAAGCTTGCGATCACATGACCACGCACATACCGCTTTCGACGGAAGACGGCGCTTGCGCCCCGCGCTGAGTGGAGTATGTACAGCGCGCGATTCCCGACGTCGCAGATACCCCCACAGTTCCGTTGGTCGAAAAAGCCGCCGACTTGCGCCGGCGGCTTATGAGAAGGCCTATGAGAAGAATCGTTATACGCGCGCAATCGCAAAAGGCCCAAACGCGCGCGCCTAGCAGTTCTCGAGGTAATCCCTGAGCTTGCTGGAACGGCTGGGATGACGCAGCTTGGCCAAGGTCTTGGACTCGATCTGGCGAATGCGCTCGCGCGTGACGCCGAACTCACGTCCGACCTCCTCGAGAGTGCGAGGATGACCGTCCTCGAGTCCGAAGCGGAGCTCGATGACCTTGCGCTCGCGCTCGGCGAGTCCGTCGAGAACCTGGGCGAGCTGCTCTTGAAGCATGGAAAAACTCGCGGCATCAGCGGGGACGACAGCCTGCGCGTCCTCGATGAAATCGCCAAGCTGGGAGTCCTCCTCCTCGCCGATGGGCGTCTCGAGGGACACCGGCTCCTGGGAGATCTTCTGGATCTCGCGGACGCGGTCGGCGCTCATGTCCATCTCGGCGCCGATCTCCTCCGGCGTCGGATCACGGCCCAGATCCTGGAGCAGCTGACGCTGCACACGCACGAGCTTGTTGATAGTCTCGACCATGTGGACCGGAATGCGGATGGTACGGGCCTGGTCGGCGATGGCGCGGGTGATGGCCTGGCGGATCCACCAGGTGGCGTACGTCGAGAACTTGAAGCCCTTCTCATAATCGAACTTCTCGACCGCGCGGATAAGGCCGAGGTTGCCCTCCTGGATGAGGTCCAGGAAGAGCATGCCGCGCCCGACGTAGCGCTTGGCGATGGAGACGACGAGACGCAGGTTGGCGGAGATGAGGGCTTGCTTGGCATCGAGACCGACCTGCTCGACGCGCATGAGGCGGCGCATCTCGGCGCGGGTCAGCTCGATCTCCCCGGCCTCCTGCTTCTCCAGCTTGTCGGCGGCCTCGAGACCGGCCTCGATCTTCATGGCGAGGTCGACCTCCTCGGCGGCGGTGAGAAGGTCGACCTTGCCGATCTCCTTGAGATACATGCGAACCGGGTCGCCGGTGAGCATGACGGTGGAGGCGTCGATTCCGCGCGCGCGGGAGCGGCTGCGCGTGGTGCGGACGGTGCGCGCCTTCTTCTTGGACTTCGCGGATGCCATCTCGGCATCGGCCTGACGGGCCATCTTAAGGTCGTGGTCCTCATCGCTCTCGTCACCGTCGAGGTCGTCGTCATCGTGCGACACGTCGCGGTCATCGTCATCCACGATCAGCTCTGAATCGTCATCCTCGGTGGCCGAGACGATCTCGACGCCGCGGTCGCGCAGGAACTGGTAAATGGAGGACAGCTGTGCATCAGTAACATCGACGTTCTTGAGGACGATTTGAATCTCGTCCTCGGTGACGGAACCGGCCTTGGACCCCAGATCGAGCAGCTTCTCAATGGTCGCGTCCAGAGCGGAACCGGTGCTTTGAGACTTTTTCGGCACAGATGCTCCCTTCTTAGCACATAGGATTCATTACTTTACCACGCATCTATACCCGTTTGCCAGAAGAAATTGCAGCATCCGAGCAGTTTTTATGCATGGACGCGGTTTTGGGACGCCGCTTCAGGCCATGGCGCCCCCCCGGGCTCCCCATTCCCCAAACGGATCGGCTATTCCCCAAACGGATCGGCGATTCCCTCGACGGCGCGCTCGAGGTCGCGGATGCGCGCCGCATCCCTCGTGGCCTGGACGGCGAGCTCGCGGCGCTCGCCAGATTCCATCGAGCGGTCCGAGCGAAGCCGGGCCTGCGCGGACTTCATGCGCCGACGCGTCGTGTACAGCTCGAGCGTGTCGAGCAGGAATTCTATGTTCGTCTCAGTCGGGTGCCTGCTCGTCGCGGAAAGCAAGCCGGAACCGACCAGCTGCGCCGCCTCGGGGCACACGGCGCGGGCGGCCGCCATCGCGTCGGCAGGCGCGGTCCCCTCCGGGGTCGCAAGCACGGACCAGGCGATGGCCTCGCTGCGCGCGTCGACCCATTCGACCTCGGTGATGCGCTCGGCATATGACCGGAAGCTATCGGGATAGGTCGTGAGCAGCGTGAGCAACTCGTGCTCGCAGGCGAGCTGCCGACGTTCAAGGTCGGTCAGCAAGCCCGTGGGAGCATCGGGCTCAGGGGTCTGCCGCCCGACGGCATCACCCGTGGGCGCGGCGCCTTCAAGGGGCTCGTAGTCGTAGGGGACCTCCTCATATGGCACCTCGTCATGCGGCGGCCGGCCCGTCTGCGGGATCGCCCGGGGCGTCTCGGGCGATCCCTGCGCGCGCTCCCGCTGCTGTTCGCGACGGCGCATCGCCTCCTCGCGCTGCTGCACATCGCGAAACACCTTGCCCGCACTCGATCTGATCGTGTCGATATCCAGTCCAAGTCGGTCGGCGATCTGCATGTAATAGCCGTCGATCATGTAGCTCGCACGGAGCGGATAGATGAGCTCGAGCGCGGAGCGCATCGCCTTGGCCCGGCCGCCCGGGGTGGAGATATCGCTCTCCTCCTCAAGCTTGCCGAACACGAAGTCCATGAGGGGGACGGACTCGTCCAACAGGCCGCGAAGCGCCGCGCCGCCGTTGGCCCGCACGTAATCATCGGGATCCTGCCCGTCGGGCAGGATCACGCACCGAAGGTCGATGTCGTCTTTCTCGATGAACTGGACCGCGCGCCGCGCCGCCTTCTGCCCCGCCGCGTCACCATCGAACATGTAGATGATCTTCTTGGTGAAGCGCATGAGCGTCTTCACATGCGCCTCTGTCAGCGCGGTGCCCAGGACCGCGACGATGTTCTCGATTCCCGCCTTCCAGCAGCTCATGGCGCTGATGTAGCCCTCGACCACGATCGCCTCGTTGTTGTTGACGATATGGTCTTTCGCCCAATTGAAGCCGTAGAGGTTCTTGCCTTTGTGAAAGATGGGCGTTTCGGACGTGTTGAGGTACTTGGCGTTCGTCTTCTCCTTGTCGAGCGCGCGCCCGCCGAAGGCGATGCAACGTCCCTGCTCATCGAAGATCGGGAACATGACCCGGTCGAAAAAACGGTCGACGAGACCGCCCCCGCGGCTTCTGAAGGCGACGTTGGCGTCGATCATCTCCTGCGACGTGAAGCCCAACGAGCCGAGGTGACGGACGAGCGCGCCGTGGCCCGGGGCGAAGCCGAGCCGGTACTTGCGGCAGGTCTCGGCATCGAGATCGCGCTCCTTGCAGTAAGCGCGGCCGCGCGCATCCTTGCCGCGCATCAAGAGCGTATGGTAGAAGGAGCAGGTCTCCTCGCACACCTCGATGAGACGGCTGCGCTTGGTCCCCGCGCGCTTGAAGGAGCGATCCTCCTCGAGCTCGATGCCGGCCCGGTCGGCCAGATAGCGGATGGACTCGGGAAAGCTCAGCCCCTCGCGCTTCATGACGTACGTAAAGGCGTCGCCGCCCTCACCGCAGCCGAAGCAGTGCCACACCTGCGTGGCGGGGATGACATGGAATGACGGGGTCTTCTCGCCATGGAAGGGACAGCAGCCCCACAGGTCCGTGTTGCCGCGTGGCCTCAGCTCCACGGTCTCTGAAACCAGGGCCACGAGATCGGTGGCATCACGGACTTTGTTCTTGTCTTCCTCAGAAATCACGCGCGATCCTCACCGGCGAAGCGCCGAATCGTCCACGAACCGATGCAATGTCATTGTTGACGGCCTCGATGAGCTCGTCAACCGAGTCGAAGGTGCTCGACGGGCGCAGCAACCTGTCGAAGGAGACCGCGACCTCGCGGCCGTAGAGATCGCCCGAAAACCCGATGAGATTCGCCTCGAGCCGCGCGGAGGCAACGGAATCGGCGAACATCGGGGGCACGCCGGCGTTGATGGCGGCGGGCCACACCTCGCCATCCACCTCGACGAAACCGGCGTACACGCCGTCCGACGGCATCTGCAGGAAACCGGGGGCCTCGATGTTCGCCGTCGGGAACCCCATTCCCGTGCCCTGCCCGCGACCCGGACCGACGACGCCCCTCAACATGGGCCTGCGTCCGAGCAGTCTCCGGGCAGACACGACATCGCCGCCGGCGATCAGCGAGCGGATGCGCGTCGCCGTGATGGCGGCGCCCGAGTCGGAGATGAGCCGATGGCCATGGACCTCGATGCCATGGACCTCGCCCCAGGCGGCGATGACCGGGACCGTCGACGCGCCACGCGCGCCGAGCCTGAAATCGCAGCCCACGTGTATCGCCCGGATATCGAGTGAGGGAGCGAGGACATCCTCGAAAAACCCGACATGATCGAGGGCGGCGAGCTCGCGCGTGAACGGCACGACGGCGATGCGGGCCCCCGTTGCCTCGAGGGCGCTCAACCTGTCTTCCATCGTGGTCAGCTTCAGGGCGGGATGCGGGCTCACGACCTCATCGGGGTCGGGGTCGAAGGTGACCGCCACGGCCGCGACACCGCGCCCGCGCGCATCGTCGAGCGCGCGGGCGAGCAAGTCGGCGTGACCCCGATGGACCCCGTCGAACGCCCCGATCGCGACGACGCAGGGCAGCGGCCCATCAAGGGGTCCGGGTCCACCGCCATCGATGCGCATGCACGACGAGGGCCCCGCGCCCCCTCTCCTTCCCAACAGGAAGTCAAAGGCGAGCTCATCCGCGGGTGGCATGCACGGCCGAGATCCGAGAACCGAATCTCCCCCCGTCATCGCGAGGCCCCCTCGATGCCGAGCGGGAAGACGGTCTCCATGCGGATGCGTCCCCCATCGATGACGCCGATGGCGCGGAGCCGCCCTTGGTGTACAAGGGCGAGGCAGCCGGCAGGCGCGTCTTCGCTCCCTCCGCGATCGGAGGCGATGGACCGGCCGTTGAGGACGTCGGCAAGCTCGTCATCGGTCAGTTCGCGGGTCGGATAGCCGAGGACCGCGGCGGGATCGAGCGCGGCGGCGCGCGAACGCGACGCGTCAAGCTCATCGATGCGCAGACACATCCCGACTCCGACGGGACCGGACGCCGTCCGCCTCAAGTCGGCGATATGGGCGGCGCTGCCCGCCGCCCGTCCGACGTCGCGAGCCAAGGCGCGGATATATGTGCCCTTGCTCACATCGAAAGAGGCGGTCCAGACGGCCGCGCCGTCGACCTCGTCGACGGAGACGAGATCGACGGAGAACACCTCGATGGTGCGCGCGGGGAGCTCGACGTCCTCGCCCGCGCGCGCTCGCTTGTACGAGCGGACGCCGTCGATCGAGATGGCGGAATATGCAGGGGGAACCTGCTCCTGCTCCCCGAGGAATTCCCTGAGGACCTGTCTGGCGAACATGGGCGACAACAGGTCGTCATTCATCGGGGCGGTGCTGGTGACCTCCCCCTCGGCATCATCGGTCGTGGTCTCCGAACCGAACATGATGCGCGCGAGATACCGTTTGCGATCGAGCGTGATGCGCCCAAGGAGGCGTGTCGCCTGACCGACCCCGACGATCATCACGCCTGAGGCGAGCGGGTCGAGCGTGCCGGCATGGCCGACGCGCCGCTCGTTGAGCGCACGGCGCACCTTGGACACCACATCGTGCGAAGTGATGCCCACGGGCTTGTCGATGGCGAGAAGGAGATTCAATTCGCTGGGCTTGCGCTTTCCCATGCTGTCCTCTCGTATGTATGCGGAGCGAGGCGCCATCCGCCGGACGCCGGGCGAATCGCCGGGCGTGCGGGCGGCACGGGCGCCCCCGTCCGTGAATGTCTACTGCAAAAGCGCCTCGAGCTTGGGAAGCACGACTTGCGCCGCCTGCTCAACCGTCCCCTTGAACGTGAAGCCCGCAGCCGCGGCATGCCCTCCCCCGCCGAGCTCGACGGCGATGCCGGAGATGTCGATGGGACCTTTCGAACGGAGGTTGCCGCGCACGGAGCCCGGCTCGTCCTCGCGCAGGAACAGGCACAACTCGGTGCCGCCGACCTGGCGGACGACATCGATCAGGCCGTCGCACTCCGCGGGTTTGACCCCGCACGCCACGAGGTCCTCCTCGTAGGCGTAGCTGAAAGCGACGCGGCCGCCGGCACGGCCCTCGATGCGGCTCATGACGATCGACTCGAGGTGCAGGTATTCCAAACGCTGGCTCTGATACACCTCGAGTGCGATGCGCGCGGGCTGCGCCCCCGCATCCACCAGGCGCGAGGCGCAGGCGAAGGCCGAGGGATTGGCGTTTTGATACTGAAACCTGCCCGTATCGGTCACGACGCCGGTGAGCAGGCACGTGGCGATATCGGGCGTACACGGCCATCCCGCTGCGTTGAGCAGCTCCTCGACGAGGACCGCCGTGGCGGCGGCCGACGTCACGCGGACCGTCACATCACCGAACTCCTCGCATGTCGGGTGATGGTCGATGACCACGCGGCCACGGGCGCGCTTGGCGACGGCGGCGGAATCGGCCAGTCGGCCGAGGGTGGGGACGTCGACCGAGATGAACACGTCGTAGCGATCTTCGTGACAGACGGCCGGTTCGAGCTCGTCGGCTCCCGGCAGGAAGCGGTAGACGCGCGGGATCGAGCCGTCATCGGCGAGCAGCAAGTCGACCTTCTTGTCGGGGAACTGCGCGCGGATCGAGGCGCCGAGCCCCAGCAGGGACCCGAGCGCATCGCCGTCGGGATTCGTGTGACCGGAGATCGCGATGGTCCGGGCGCTCTCGACGTACTCGATGACGCCCTCCCACATATCGGGAGTGGTGGAGCGACCGGAGCACGGCGAGGTGCTACTGTTCATCGACATCTTCCCCGTCGGAATCCACATCCTCGCCCTCTGAATCGGCGAGGGGGTAGCCAAACTCGTCCTTCTCGACCGAAAGCGTCGCGGGAACGTTCTCGAGGGCGCGCGAGATGGCCTCGGCCTCATCGGTCGAACGGTCGATCTGAAACGCGAGCTCGGGCGTGACGCGCCAATCGAGGGTGCGGGCGAGAAGGCTGCGAATGCGGCCCTTGGCGGCGCCGAGCGCCTCGAGGACCTCCTCATAGCGGTCACCGTCGCAGCTCACGTACACGCGGGCGAAGGAACGATCCTGCGCCACCTCGACGCCGGTGAGCGTGACGAGGTCGAGGCGAGGGTCGGCGATCTCGAACAAAAGGATGTAGCCGAGTTTCTCGCGCAGCTGCTCGCCCAGACGACGAGTCAACGGAGTCTGCTTCATGTCTCTCTCCTTTGATGCGGACATACGGACCTACGGGCCGAAAGCGGCCCGCGCCCATCGGACGCGAGCCGCGAGCGAGTCGTTACTCGGTGCGAGCGACCTCGACGATCTTGTATGCCTCGAGGATGTCGCCGACCTTGATGTCCTGGAACTTCTCGATGCCCAGGCCGCACTCGTAGCCCCTCTTGACCACATTGACGTCGTCCTTGAAGCGACGCATGGAGCCGAAAGAGCCGTCGAACACCACGACGCCGTCGCGCACGACGCGGACCTTGTCGTCGCGGCTGATCTCGCCCTCGGTGACCATGCAACCGGCGATGAGACCGGCCTTGGGAACGCGGAAGGTGTCGCGGACCTCGGCGCAGCCGGTCTGGACCTCCTCCTCCGTCGGGGTAAGCATGCCGATGCGGGCGGCATCGATGTCCTCGATCGCCTTGTAGATGATCGAGTAGGTCTTGATCTGCACGCTCTCCTTCTCCGCGGCGTCGCGAGCCTTGCCCTGCGGACGCACGCCGAAGCCGATGATGATGGCATTCGACGCGGCGGCAAGCGAGACGTCGGTCTCGGAGATGGCGCCGACGGCGGAGTGGATGATGTTGATGCGCACCTCGGACTGGTCCATCTTGCTGATGGAGTCCGCGAGGGCCTCGATGGTGCCCTGGGTGTCGGCCTTGACGACGAGGTTGAGCTCCTTGAGCTCGTTTTTGCTCATCTCCTCGAACAGGGTCTCGAGCGTGACGTGCTTGACCTTGTTCTGCTCCTCGATGCGAGCCTTGAGGGCGCGCTCGTCGGCGAGGTTACGGGCGTCGCGGGCGTCCTCGAAGACGCGGAACTCGTCACCGGCGGCCGGGACGGAATTGAGGCCCAAGATCTCGACGGCATCGGAGGGACGGGCCTCGTCCTTGTGGTTGCCGTGCTGGTCGAGCATGGCGCGGACGGAGCCGTAGCTCTGACCGGCCACGATGGTATCGCCCACGCGCAGGGTACCACGGGTGACGAGGACCGTCGCGACGGGGCCGCGACCACGGTCGAGCTTCGCCTCGATGATGTTGCCCGAGGCGAAGGTGTCCGGATTGGCCTTCAGCTCGAGGACGTCCGCCTGGAGAAGAATGGTCTCGAGCAGGTCGTCGATTCCCTGGCCCTTCTTGGCCGAGACGTTGACGAACATGTTCTGGCCGCCCCACTCCTCGGGGATGATGCCGTACTCGGTGAGCATCTGGCGCACCTTGTCGGGGTTGGCCTCGGGCTTATCGCACTTGTTGACGGCGACGATGATGGGAACGCCGGCGGCCTTGGAGTGGTTGATGGCCTCGATGGTCTGCGGCATGACGCCGTCGTCGGC
>CAUWMY010000024.1:0-25481 GCA_963560155.1 uncultured Collinsella sp. | reverse complement strand
ATGGGCTATGCTGAAAAACGAAAGCCGCCATAGTTGACAAAACCATAGAGACACCTCCCAACATGCACACGAGCCGCGCGACCAAGGACCCGCGCCAAGCACCCGCGCTCCTCACCGTGTGCGGCTGCGCAGGCATCGATATATCAGCCCACCCGCCGCGAGCAAAAGTGCCGATGCCACCAGCGTGCACGCGACCAGCGTCCAATTTCCGGCGCCGACCGCTGACGCCGTGATCGTCGAGGTCACGATGGAGGGGATGCGCCCGAACGTGGCGATCAGGACGACCGGCAGGAAACGCATATTCGTGAGCCCGGCGAAATACATCAGGAAATCCTTGGGCGTGCCGGGGATCAGGAACACGACGAGCATGATAAGCTCAAGGCGCTTGGCGCTCTTCAGCCAGGAGAAGCGGTCGAAGAGCGAGCGGTCGAAGAACAGGCCGACGAGCTTCCAGCCCCAACGGCGCGTCGCCCAATAGATGACCGAGGTCGCCAGCCCCGAGGCGACCAGGCACAGGGCCGTCCCCTCCCAGAAGCCGAATGCGTACCCGCTGGCGAGCTCCACCGGCTCACCGGGAAGAAACGCGAGCAGCACCTGCACGATGTTTATGCCGAGCATCGCCAAGCGGCTCGCGATGGCATGGTCCGCCACAAACGCGCGAACGGCCTGGGCGTCTGCGAGCCAAGCGAGCAGGGCGGGGAGGTATTCCCAGCACAGCGCAGCCGTCGCGACCGCGGCGAGCGCGAGGCTCGCGATGACGCGGCGGCGCATCGCGCGGCGCCTGGCGTCGACCTCGGCATCTTCCCTGGCGGCCTCGAAACGACCCATCGCCGAAGCGGCGCGCAACTCGCCATCGATCTCCGACTCAGCCTCGGTCTCGACGCGACCGCGCTTCCAAGCCTCGGTCAGCTTCTTCACGTCGAGCGTGCGCGCCGCACCACCGCATGCCACATGCTGCTGCGGGAGCAAGGCGTTCAGTTCCATGGGGGACTCGCCTTCGGTCTGCATTCTCATCATCGCGGCACCTCCTTGTTTCCGTGCGAGTTAAGTGTCGCAAGGGGGTGTCTACGTTTTGTCGACCAGCGCTGACAATTACGTAAGCCTTAGGCATTCCTAAGCTTTTCTTTATGAATTGAGCTCTCCGGCTGTGTCTTCCGCCCTTAAGAGGCGTTTTCCCACTCTGGCCGCACATCGAAGGTCGCGATGGCACGCGCTCCACCCGACTCCGCGTTCGCGAGGGCAATTCGGCCTCCGTGAAGTCCGCATAAGACGCTCGACACATTGAGCCCCAGTCCGAAATGCTCCGCTGATTTGTTCTCGCTGAAGAACGGGTCGCAACCGCGGTGAAGCGCCTCAGGGGTGAACCCAGGTCCATCGTCGGTGACGGCCAGGGTGAGAATCCCCGCATCGACCATCATGTCGAACGTCACGCTCGACACCGCATGCGCGCAGGCATTGCTCAGCAGATTGTCGAGCACCTCTTCCACCAAGGGAAGGTCGATGGCGAGAAGCGCGGCGGGACGACTGCCTGTCGCGGCTTTGAGGATGGGTTCCGACGCGCAGCACGTTTTGGGCGCGGGCGCGCCATCTGCCTCGGACACGGTCGGCAGCTTCAGCTCCAAGCCGCCGCCGCGCGCAGCCATCACCTCGGACACATGTCGACCCAACTCCTCGCGGAGGTCGTCGAGCGCAAAAGTCTCGCGCTCGACGGGACGGTCCTCCAACTTGCTGAGACCGCCCATCGAAGTCGCATATCGCTCGAGACGTGCGACCTGGGCGGAAAGCGCGTCGAGCGCATCCCCATCCAGCGTGTCGCCGCGGCGCAGCCGCATCTGGGCCATCTCGACCGTTCCCTTGAGCACGGTGATGGGCGTGCGCAGGTCGTGCGCGAACGCCGCGTTCAGACGACGACGCGATTCGGCCGTGCGCCATAGCTCGCGCTGGGCCTCGAGAAGCGAGGCGCGCATGTGCTCGAGCGTTTCCGACAAGCGGCCCAGCTCGCGACCGCGAACGACGCGGATGGTAAAATCCAAGTCCCGCTCGGCGATGCGGTCGGCCGCACCGGCGAGCTCGGCCAACGGCCCGGCGATATGCACGCGGTAGAAATGGCGGAACGTCAGCCAGCCCAGGACGCCATAGGCAAGGACGGGCGCGAGCCCCGTCGCGAGCGTGAGGATCCAAGGCACCAGGCTCACAGGCGGCTGCGATGCGGCATAGTATGCGGTATTCGAGACAAGCCCCTCGCCGAACATCTCCTCCAGATCCGCGCCGGTCATGGACTCGAACAGCTCGATGCTCTGTGCACGCCCCTTGCGGCTCAGCTCATCATAGCGAGCGAGATTGTCTGCAGAGATCGTGCTGTTCGCCTCGAGGATTTCCTCTTGGGGGTACCCCTCGTTGTAGTTGAGCCCCCAGTCGTACAACTGGACCTGGCCGCTGCGAACCAAATCGACGGTTGCGTACAGCGAGCCGATGGTGCGACCGCCGTCCGGCACATACCCGCTTCCGGTCCCCCAGTTCCCGGTCGCAATGAAAACCGCATACGGCCCGTCACCGGGCAAGTCAAGCTCGGAGGCGGGGAGCAGCTCACCCGCGTTGGGGTCGTAGATATACGGGCCCGAATCGATTGTTCCGCGCTGGGTCAGGCCGTTTTCGAGGCTCACCTCGAGTTCGTAGTACCCGTTGTTCCATGTCGAGAGAACCTCGACCATGCCCAGCGCCAGTAATGTGGCAGCCGCAAGATACACGGCCAAATACACCGTGAACGTCACGCCGAGTGGACGGGTGCGCCACCACGCGTGCAGGCGCTCGCGCTTGGGGAGCTGTTTCAGGACCTCGCGCTCGCGGGCGCGAGCCTCGCGACGCAGGGAACGACGATACCGACGGCCCTCTTTGCGCACGTCATGGCGAACACGGCGCCTTTTCCGGCGAGCCGCCGCGCGAGAACGGGACCCGCTCGTGTTGTCGGCGTCGCATTGCGGGCCACGGCCGACAACGGGGCCAGCAACGGGCTGAGCGTCGTATTCCGCGTCGGGCGTGGTGCCGTTTTTCGCGTCAAGCCTGGCGCCGTTTTGCGCGTCGCCCCTCACTTGGCCACCCACTTGTAGCCTACGCCCCACACCGTCTCGATGGGATCCTCGGCCACACCGGCGGCAGCGAGCTTGTTTCGGATGCGGCGCACATGCTCGCGCACCTGCGACGGATCGCCCGCGGCGTCCCAACCCCACACGCGCTCGTAGATGGCATCGCGGTCGAACACCTGGCCCGGCCGCTTGCTGAGTAACGCAACGATGTCGAATTCAAGCTTGGTGAGGTCGACGTATACGCGAGAGGGCGCGTCGTCCCCGGCTGCCAGCGGCCCGGCAGCGCGCTCCGCAGCCCCGTCCCCCGGCTCACCGGCACCGGGTCGCACCTCTACCGTGCGCCGTCCGTAATCGATGGTGAGTTCTTGGAAGAATCGGACAGCGTTCTCGCGCTCGCGCATACGGCCCTCGCGCGCCATATGCGCGGCAACGCGTCGGCCGAGCACCTCAAGCGAGAACGGTTTCATCACGTAGTCATCGGCGCCGGCGGCAAAGCCGTCGAGCTGGTCGACGTCCTCGATACGCGCGGTGAGGAAGATGATCGGGCAACTCAGGTGCTCGCGCACGCGGCGACACACCTCGAAACCGTCCATGCCCGGCATGTTCACGTCGAGCAGCATGATGTCGGGGGCACGCCCGCCGAAGCGGCAGTGAGCGCCTCGGCCCCGCTATTCGCGCACACGACCTCGTAGCCCTCCATGCGGAAATACTCCGCGAGCATATTCGCGATATCGACCTCGTCGTCGACAACCAACATGCGCATAGTGCAGTCCCCCATCTTCGCCGAAATCTCAGCTCAAAGCATCGTCTCGTCAGCCCAAAGCATCATCCCGCCGTTTCCCTTTCGCTATTTTCCTCCATACCTGTCTATGATTTGTCGATACGGATAAGATGCCTCCCCTTGGGAGGATATGAACGATTACGAAGGCCGCATTCATTGGACTTGCAACGTTTTCCCAGGTAGAGAGCCTTACAAAAAAGGAGCTTATGAACGAACCGTTCATAAGCTCCTTTTTCTGCTGGCGAAATCGTTCACATCCTCAAAGAACGCGGCGGGCAGCCCGCCACTTCGCCAGGCACCGCGGCCACTTCGCCAGGCGCCGCGGCCGCAACGCCATCAAACACTGGCGCCGCCCCGGGCAAGCCGTCGGGAATTCCCCTACTTCAGCTCCGGCCAATAGTCCTTGTTGGCCTCGATCATCTCATCGAGAACCTCCTTGGCGACCGTCATCGACGGGACCGTCTTGTTGAGCGTGAACGCCTGGAGCGCCTTCTCGTACGACCCCTCGATGCACGCCTCGACCACGAGCTTCTCGGAATTGAGCTGCTGCATCATGAGGCCCTGTTGGAACAGCGGGATGTTGTCGCGCGAGATGACCTCGGGGCCGTTCTTGCCGATATACGCGGGAAGCTCGACCATCGCGTCATAGGGCATGTTCGGGATCGCGCCGCGGTTCTGGCAAATGACCAGGAAGCGCGCCTTGGTGTCGTTCTTGAGCGCGACGGCCAGATCGGCGATCCAGTCACCGTGGCTGCCGGCGTAGAACGTGCTCTCGTCGATCTCGCCCGTCGCCTCATAGCGGTCGATGCCGGCGAACAGGTTGTGCTCGCGAGTCTCCTCGACCTCGTTGGCGCGCGTGCGCTCGGGGTTGGAATGCTCGACGAACTCCTTCTGCTGCAGGTAGTAATTGAGATACGTGTTGGGCAGGTACTCCGGGAAGAGCTCCATGATCTCGTAAACGCCCTTCCAGACGTAGTACCAGCTGCCCTTCGTATGGCGGTTCTGCTTGCTCTCGTCCTCATTATCCGCATTGGACTTCATGAGTGAACTCATGCCCTTGAGATAGCTGCTGGGAAGCAGGATCTCGTGCTCCTTGATATACTCGCGGAGCTGCGGCAGCACCTCCTCGCTCTTGTGGCGAATGCTGGTGAACCAACCAAAATGATTGAGGCCGAAGTAATCGTATTCAACGTCCTTCTTGTCGATTTCGAGCGCGGCGCACACAAGGTCGATGATGGCGATGGGCATATCGCAGATATTGATGATGCGCGCATTGGGGCGCATCACGCGACATGCCTCGGACACGATCGCCGCGGGGTTGGAGTAATTGAGAATCCAGTGAGTGGGCTTCGCGTACTTCTCCACATCGTCGATGAGCTCGACCATGGGGAAGATGGTGCGCATGCCGTAAGCGAGGCCGCCGCAACCGCAGGTCTCCTGACCGACGCAGCCATGGCGCAGCGGGATCTTCTCGTCCTGCTCGCGCATGGCGTAGCCGCCCACGCGCATCTGCGCGAAGACGAAGTCGGCGTCGGAGAAGGCGGTCTTTTTATCGGTGGTGACCGTCAACTTGATGTCCAGGCCGAGGTCCTCGTGCAAGATCCAATCGACGAGCACGCCGACCTTGCGCTGGCGCTCCTCGTTGATGTCGTACAGGCGGATCTCCTCAACCTCGAGCTCCTCTTTGCGCAGCGCGATGGACTTGACGATACCGGGAGTGAAGGTGGAGCCGCCGCCGGCGAGGGTGATGATCATGGTGCATCCTTTCTCATGCGTGAAACGAAAAATGCGCTTGCCCATGTCTGAAACGGCGCGGAATCGCCGCGCGGGACCGTGCTGACGGGGGCCGGACGGGCTTGCGCGCCCGGCCCCGGTACGAGGCCGACGTGAAGGGGATCGGGACCGCCGTCGAACGCATCGCGCTCGCCGCGCCATCCCAAGAGCCCCTCATTTGCGGGCCTACATGTTCTCGAGGGCCTCCTCAACCTGGCCGCGGACCTTTGCGACCTCCATGCCGAAGATAATCTGGATGTCGTTGCCGTTGCGGACGATGCCGCTGTTCTTCATGTGATTGATGAGGTCCTCATCGATGAGGGACTCGTCGGCGACGTTCACGCGCAGGCGGGTGAAGCAGTTCTCGGTGGACTGGATGTTCGCCTTACCGCCCAGGCCTGCGATCAGATCGAGCACAGGGTCGCCGGCGGCGGGAGCGGCGGCAACCTCGTCAGCGGGCGCAGCTGCCTCGTCAGCGGGAGCGGCGGCCTCCGACGCAGTTGAAGACTCGACGTCGTCCTCCTCGCCCTCGCGACCGGGGGTGTGCAGGTGCAGCTTCTTGATGAGCACCGTGAAGACCACGAAGTACAGGGCGGCGTTGATGACGCCGAGGACGATCATGAGCGGCCAGTTGGTCTTCTCGACGCCCAGCACCAGATTGGAGACGACGATGTTGATGATACCGCCGGCGGTCGCCGCAGGGATGTTCAGAACCTTGAGCAAGACGAGGCTGATGCCGGACAGCACGGCGTGGACCACGAACAGCACGGGGGCGGCGAACACGAACAGGAAGTCCATCGGCTCGGTGATGCAGGTGAGGATCGCGGTGATGATGAGCGGGAGGATGATGGCGCGGGTCTTGTCGCGATTGCGCTTGTAGGAGGTCACGATGAACGCCGTGCCGATACCCAGATAGGGCCACAGGTTGTTGAAGGTGTAGCTATTGAAGTAGGTGCTCGCGGAGAACGGCTGACCGACCATGGCCATCTCGGCGACGCGAATCGGATAGGCGCCGGCGATAACCGTATCGCCCAGGGCGAGCGTGCCTCCCACATCGGAGAACTGGAAGGGCGTGTAAATGAGATGGTGCAGGCCGAGCGGGACGAGCAGCTTGTTAAGCATGCCGTACATGAACAGGCCGATGTTGCCACTCTCTTGGATCATGCCGGCGAGCGAGGCGATACCGCCCTGCACGGGAGGCCAAGCATAGCAAGCGGCCACACCGAGAAGCAGGGAGATGCAGATCATGATCAGGAACGGGAAGCGGACGCCCGAGAACATGGAAAGGGCGATCGGGAACTGCTTACCGCCGAACTTGTTGAAGACCCAGCCGGCGATGCAGCCCAAAATGATGCCGCCGAAGACGCCCATATCGAGCACCTGGATGCCCAGGACCTCGCTCTGACCGGTGCCGACCAGCCCTAGCTGCGTAGGCTCGGCGAGCATGCCGAGTGCCCCGAGGGTGATGTTGTTGGCATTCAGGAACAGGAAGAAGGACATGAGACCGATGAGCGTCGCATGGCCCTTGTCCTTCTTGGCCATCGCGCCGGCGATACCAGCGCAGAAAATCACCGCGAGGTTGTTCACGATGAACATCAGGCTGTTGTAGATGATCTTGCCCATGGTGGCAAAGAACGGCAGTTGCAGGAAGGGAACCATCGAGGTGATGGTCTGATTGGTGAGGAGGATTCCCAAGATCAGCACGGTGCCCGCCACGGACAGGTACATCAGCGGCTGGACGATTGACTTGGAAAACACCTCCAGCGAACTCTTCAGCTTATTTGCCATTGCCTTACGCTCCTTTCTGTTGGTCGCCCGCTGCGACAGACGACTCCCCCGACGCGTCCGCATGCGGGGCGTGTACGAGATTCGCGATGTGGTACACCAGATATCCCTTCTCGGCATCGCTCACGACGCAGCCATACTCCTGCTCGATATGCGCGCCGATGCGCTCGGTGCACTCAAGCGCATCAGGGTACTGGTCTTTACCCAAGTGGAATAGGAAGGTGTCCTCGGACTGCGCGATGCTCTTGTCAAGCACGCGCTGGGAGAAGAACTGAAGGTGGCGCAAAAAGCGCTCGTATTGGACGCTACCCTCGTCATACGTGAGCCCAAAAGTTTCGGCCACAGTATTGAGGATGCCGTTGATCATCTTGATTGAAAGCATCAAATGGTCGGCACGTTGCTTCATCGTCGCATTCACTATGTGCAAGGCGATGAAGCCCACCTCCGCCTCGGAGATCTCGATGCCGAGATGACCGCGAATGATCTCCCGTGCTTTGAGAGCGAGCTCAAATTCGCGCCCATAGAAGCGTTTGATCTCGAAGAGAAGAGGGTTGTCGCATATGATGCCCGCCTGCTCGCGCTCAAGGGCCATGGAGATATGGTCGGTTAGAGCGATGAGAACGCTGTCATCGATAACGGAATCGGATTCGCGGCGAAGCATCGAAACGATGTCCTCGGCGATGAGCAGGTACTCGCTCGGAATGCCTTTGATGAGGCGCTCGAGGCGCGAAAGCTGCGTGGGGTCATCGAGGGTGAAGACCTTTTCGAAGGACGCCGAATCAACCACATCTCCGCGCTTGCGACCAAAGGCGATACCTTTGCCTACGGCGATGCGCTCGGTTCCCGCATCGTCGACCATCACGACGTTGTTGTTATAGACACGCTTGATATACACGGCTGTGACCTCGGTCCGAGCAACCGGCTAGCGAATCAGGGAGAGGACGACGTCGCCGCGTGAGACGGCGCCAGCAGGGCACTTGGCCAATGAGAGGTCCGAACCGAGCTCGGTGACGACCATCATCGTCGTGTCCTCGAAACCGGCGGCCGCGATCTTCTCTCGATCAAACTCAACGAGAATCTGGCCCGCCTCGACGCGATCGCCCTGAGCGATGCGAGCGATAAAGCCATCGCCCTTCATGTCGACCGTATCGATGCCGATGTGAAGCATGACCCCCATGCCGGCTTCGTCCTTGATAGCGAGCGCATGACCCGTCGGGAACAGGGCCTCAACCGTCCCGGAAATAGGCGCGGCGAGGACGCCCTCGCTCGGCACGATGGCGATACCGTCGCCCATGGCCTTGCCCGCAAAGACGGGATCGTTCACCTCAGAGATGTCCATCACGGTACCGGATACTGGGCAGAGAACCGTCGCAACGGGGGCGGCCTGAGGGGAGGCTTCGGCCATGCGACCGTCCTCAGTCGTCGGCTGCTCGACCTCAGATGTCTTACCGCCAAACAAGTTCGAAAGGAAACCCATTTCGTAATCACTCCTCGTGTTGCCGCATCGCGGCATGAAAAAAGACCGGACCGAAACTGTGCGGTTGCGCAAGAATACCGCCACTGGGCGGCGCTTGGCACTGCAAGAGTTTGGTCAGGCCCACGAAGCGCGTCGAGGTAACCTTCCTCATTTCTTGTTGCGGTTTGGAGTATAAGAATCCCCCGTGAGCCGCGTCAAGCCGCAGCACCGAGATGGGGCCTTCATGCAACCGTGAACGGTAGCTATTTTATGGTAAACGGTCATTCGTTTGCGAAACAGCATCCAAAAGATCGGACCGGAGGCCCTTCTTGGCTCTTTGGGAACCGCAGGCTGACGAGCCCTCAACGAAGCAACGCGACGCGACGCGCAGCCATCAGGAACCATGTGCGGTTGAAACCCGTGCGCAAACGAGAGCTTATGAACGATTGGAGGATATGAACGATTGCGAAAACTGCACTCATGAGTCCATGACGTTTTCCCAGGTAGAGAGCTGTACAAAAATGGAGCTTATGAACGAATCGTTCATAAGCTCCTATTTCTGCCGGCAGAATCGTTCACATCCTCAAGGGACATGGCGTCGCGGAGGCGATGCCGCGCGGGAACGCGATGCGATGCCTTGCTACTCGGCGGCAGCGCCACCGAAGACGGCGCCCTCGACGTCATCATGCGCGACAACGGAAGCGCCCTCGGTATCGATCGGGCCGAAATCCTCGGCCCCGCACTCGGCGCCGTTCGCCGCGGCACCCGCGCCAGCACCGGCCTCATCGCCCGCAGCGGCCTCCCCGCGCAGGCTGCCAACCAGGCTCGCGAGGGCGGAAACCGTGCCCGGGAAATCCGGCGGGGTCTGGTCGGCATGCAGGAACGCCCAGTTCATCATGAAGGATGCGGAGGAAAGCGCACCGATCGCGAGGGCGTCGTCGGGACAGGAGACCTCGACGTCGAACAGGCGCTCGTCGCCCATCACGCCGCGGGTGCGCCCGCTGGAGATGCCGTCGACGAGGCCGGTCTCGTTCATGATCTCGACCGTGAGGTGCTCGAGCAGATGCGCAAGCTCGGTATGGCCCATGCAATCCTGGAACTTGGATCCCGCATCGCCCAGGCACATGTGCTCGGCGATGGCGGGGGCGAGGTAGTACACGCGCGCGGTCGCCTCGACGTCCTCGGACGTCATCAGCGGCATGCCGGGATTCACGAGCACGCGCGCGGTCAGCTTCTTGGGCCCCACCGTGACCTTGAGGATGTTGAACAGATCGGCCATGGCCTCAACCTTTCTCATCGGCGCCCGAACGGCGCTGATCGACTACATCGCAATAGGGGGCTGAACACCCCGCGCATCCGGACACTCGAGCGCTCAGGCGCTCGGACACCCGCACGTCCACGCATGCGACACGCGGGCACTCGCACACCCCGCGCACTCGAGCGCCCCGCACGGGGCACGCCCAGACGCTCTACTCGCTCTGCTCGGGCTGGTACTCGGGCGTGAGATCATCCGGCGAGATGTTCGCACCCGCGCGCACCGAACGGGAGCGTGTGGCGTTCTCCTGCACATGCTCGCGAATCGCGCGCTCGACTCCGGACCGAACGTCCTCGGCGCGCTCCTCCTCGGAGGGCCTGGGCTTCTCGAGAGGCGCGATCACACGGATGAGCGAGATGCGCTGCCCGCGCATGGACTGCACCTTGAACTTGTACCCATCGGACTCGAAAACCTCTCCGATATCGGGCAGGGAGTCGCACAGATCGAGGATCCAACCGGCGATGGTCTCGTACTCGTCGCTCTCCTCGATGGGCCAGCCGAGCTCGATCGCGTCATCGCACGAGAAGCGTCCATCGACCAGCCACTCGCGCTTGGAGAGGCGCGTGAGGTACTTGTTGTCGGGGTCGAACTCGTCCTCGATCTCGCCGACGATCTCCTCGACGATGTCCTCGATGGTGATGATGCCGGCAGTGCCGCCGTACTCATCGACCACGACGACGATCTGGTCGTGCGCGGTCTGCATCTCTGAGAGCAGCGGCAGGATGTCCTTGGTGTCGGGGATGAAGGTCGCGTCGCGCATGTACTCGGACACGGGCCGATCCGCCTCGTCGCCCATCGCGGGGCCGATGAGGTCCTTGATATGGGCGATACCCACCACGCCGTCCTGATCCTCGTGAAAGACCGGCATGCGGGAGTAACCGGTCTGGCGCATGAGGTCCATGACCTGCGCGACGGTTTGGACGTCCTCCGCCATGGTCACGTCGACGCGCGGCACCATGACCTCGCGCGCGGAGGCGTCACCCAGGTCGAACACCTCATGGATGATGCGCTTCTCCTCATCGAGCAGGGTGTCCTGCTCGTTGATCATGTAGCGGATCTCCTCCTCGGAGACGTTCTGGCGATCGTCGGCGTTCTTGATGCGCAGCAGGCTCGCCAGCCCATCGGCGGAAGCCTGCGTCAGCCAGACGAGCGGGCGGGCGACCTTCTGGAACACCGTGAGCGGTTTGGCGACGCGCTTGGCCATACCCTCGGCATCGGCCAGGGCGATGCGCTTGGGAACGAGCTCGCCCACGACGATCGAGAGGTAGGACACGGCGAGCGTGATGAGCACGGGCGCGAGGCCGGGGGCGACCATGGTCAGCGCATCGATACCGAAGCTCGACAGCCACTGCGCGAGCGGATCGGACAGGTTCGTCGAGGCGACCGCGGAAGACGCAAAGCCCACGAGCGTGATCGCAACCTGGATGGTGGCGAGGAAGTTGCCGGAATTGGCCGCGAGCTCGGCGGCGCGGGCGGCGCGGCGGTCGCCTCCCTCCGCCTCGTGGTCGAGCACGGCGCGCTTGGCCGTGGTGAGGGCCATCTCCGACATGGAGAAGTAGCCGTTGACGATGGTGAGGATGAGCGTGGTGATGACACTGATGGTGATGTCCATAGGGACGGGTTCAAACCTCCTGGGTAGGTGTATGGCGCGAGCAATGTGTAATTGGGGACGGGTGCGAATTACACATCGATTTGCGTGCATCGTGCGATGTGTAATTCGCACCCGTCCCCAATTACACATCCGAGGATTTACGCACCAGAAGCTAGATCACGAAGAGGACCACCGCCAAGAACTGCAGCACGCTGCCGGCGAGAACCCACAGGTGAAAAATGCTGTGCATATAACGGATCTTCTTGAGAACGTAGAACACCGCTCCGACGGTGTAGCACACGCCACCCACGGCGAGCAGCACGAGCGCGGTGGGATGCAACGCGGCGACGAGCTGCGGCAAGCGGAAGACGACGAGCCAGCCCATCGCGACGTAGATCGCGGCGGCGAGCCAATGAGGCTGGCGCTCGCGCATGAGCGCCTCGAACAACACGCCCGCGATCGCGATCGCCCACACGGCGATGCACAGCGGGATGCCGCCGGCATCGGCCAGCGTGATGAGGCAAAACGGGGTGTACGTGCCCGCGATGAGCAGGTAGATGCAGCTATGGTCGATCACGCGAAAGACGCGCTTGGCGGCCGGGACGGCAATGGCGTGATACAGCGTCGATGCAAGATATTCGAGGATGAGCGCGATGCCGAAGATGATCGCACTGGCGAGCGACGCCGGATGGGCCCCGTGCATGGCCGCCTTCACGACCATGACGACGAGCGCGGCGATGCCGAGGGCGACGCCTATGCCGTGCGTGATGGAGTTCGCGATCTCCTCACCCAGCGTGTACTGGGGCACCAAGTGACGTTTGACCGTGCGAGCCGCCGCCTTGACCGGCGCTCCGACGGTAGCGACCGCCTCCTTCGCGGTCGAACCGGCGGCATGCAGCAAGCGCTGCGCCCGCGATGCCGCGTCGGCGCGCGCTATGGGAACAGGGGCAGCCGCGACATCGGGTCGCGGCGAGGGACTGTCACTCGCGTCAGGCATGGTCTAGAATCGTCCTCCAAAAAAAGCTACATTGCTCGTTACTATAGCAAAATGACGTGGTACGCGCGAGAAAGCGCACCACGTCACCCATGTCTATGAAGACCCGTCACAAACCGCGCGCGGAAGCGCGGCATCGGCTCATCACGCCAGACCGAGCTGCTTTTTGACGCCGGTCGCACGTCTGCGACTGACCGGGATACTCGCATCCGTCCTGCCGAGCCTGAGCTGCATGAGGCCGCTCGGCTTGAGCACCTCGACATCGCGGACGTCGTCCATATTCACCAGGAAGCTGCGGTGCACGCGCAGGAACCCCTCGTTCGCCAGGCGGCGCTCCAAAACCGAGATGGAATCATTGACCAGGTAGGTGCCAGCCTCCGTATGAGCGGAGGCGTAATCGGCGCGGGCCTCGATATAGGCGATGTCGGTCACGGGAATATAGGTGCGCTTGCCGTTGCGCTCGCCCTGGATGCGGCGGACGGGCTCAGCCGCCGCAGGCTTGCGGGCGTTGAGTGCGTTCTCGACCTTGTCGAGGGCCTTCTCGAGTCGATCCTGCTCGACGGGTTTGAGCACGTAATCAGCAGCGTCGAGCTCGAACGCCTCAGCCGCATACTCGGAAAACGCCGTCACGAACACGATCACCGGGGGCTTCTTGAGCTTCTGTAGAGTATCCGCGAGCCGTACGCCGCTCGTGCCGGGCATCTGGATGTCGAGGAACAGGACCTCGGGCCCAAAGGCCAAGATCTTCTCGACCGCCTCCGTCGCCCCGCCGGCCTCCTCGATGCGTCCGACGCGGCCGTCCTGCTTGAGCAGGTAGTTCAACTCAGCGCGAATCGGCGGCTCGTCATCGACAATCAAAACACGCCATGCCTGGTCGGCCATGCCATCTCCCTTGTCCCATGGGCTCGGCGCCCAACACGTCATCCAATCAAATCGGCCACGACGCGCAACCGTATGTCGCGCACAGTCAGGGCCTTAGTGTAACGCGGGCGCAGGGCACGGCGCACCCGCATCGACCCGCAAGGCGCGCTGCGCCGTGGGCCGAACCGCCGTCACCTGGCAGAGGGAAGCGCCGTCCCCTCCGGCTCGTGAGGCTCGCCGATCAAATCGACCGTCACGCGCGTCCCCACGCCCTCCTGCGACTCGACGTGAATGCCCGATTCCGCGCCGAAGAAGAAATGTATGCGCATGAGCACGTTGACGAGAGCCAGGCCGCCGCCGCGCTTGAGCGAACCGTCCGCTGTGGTTGGAGCGTCCCTCCTGCTCATGGACTCGGGCTTGGCCTCAACGCACTCGCCGTCCTCCTCGATGCACCCGCACGGGCACTTCTCCCCCGAATCGCGCTTCACGTCGAGCAGGCGGGCGAGCGTCTCCTCGTTCATGCCGATGCCGTCGTCCTCGACCACGATCTGGATACCGTCATCCGTCTCAAGGGAGGAAAGCTTGATGGACAACGGCTCGACCTCGCGCATGGCGTGCTTGATGCAGTTCTCCAGCAGCGGCTGCAAGATGAACGGCGGCACGCGGCAATCGAGCGTGCACGGATCGAGGTCCACGCTGAGCTTGAGACGGCCGTCACCGTAACGTGCCTGCATGAGGTTGATGTAGCGCATGCCCTGTTCGAGCTCGTTCTCGAGCGAGGTGAGCGCATCGGAGTTCGACAGCGTCTGGCGATAGTAGTTCGAGAAGTCGATAAGCAGCGAGCGCGCCTTTTCGGGCTCGGTGCGCACAAGCGACACGATGGTGCCGATGGTGTTGAACAGGAAATGCGGGTCGACCTGCGACTGCAGTGCGCGCAGCTCCATGCGAGCGCTCACGTCCTCCTGACGCTCCAGCTCGAAGCTGGCCAGCTGCGTGGAGATCAGGTCGGCAAAGCCGGTTGCGAGCGCCGTTTGCCGGGCATCGATGTCGCTGTAGCGCGGGTAGTACAGCTCGAGCGTGCCCATGCAGCGGTTGCGCACAACGAGCGGCGCCACGATGCCCGCCTTGAGGCGTGGGAAGAACCGGTGCCCATCACCCGTGGTGACATCACGGGAAAACACGCTCGTCTGCTTGCTGCCTATGACCCTCAGCGTTGTTTCCAACACGACGGGCTGGCCGACCGGGCAATGCTCGGAACCCATGCCCCAGCTGGCCACGACCGCATGGCCGTCCGTGATGCAGATGGCCGACGCGAGCGTCTCGGGCAGGATGATCTTGCTTGCGCCGAGGGCGGCCTCGGGCGTGAGGCCGTGGCGCGTGTGCACGAAGATCTTGCTTGCGATGCCAAGCGTGCGGTCCGTGGCGGACAGCGAGAAGTCATCGGGGGTTACGAACACATAGGCAAAGAAGAAGCACAGGAGCACCAGGCCGGCGATGGTGATAACCGCCGGAACCGGGTTGGGATTGGCTACGAACTCCAGGGCAAGCAATGCCAGCAGCATGGGGACACACAGCACAAGGCCGGTAAGGGCCCAGCGCTGGGCGGAGTGAAAAGACTTGGTGGGGTTGCGCCGCTGCGTGATCTTGAACGGATGGGAATTGCCCGCCACGATAACCTTCCTTTTTTGCTTGGTCCCATGCCGCCGCACGGCATGGGGCTGTCCGAAGCCCTTATATTGCCTACTTGCCAGCCCCATCATACGGCCTGGTTGGGGCTGGCGCCGTTGCAATTCGGGCAACGGGCTGCGAAATCAAAGCGCGGACCCGCGAAAACCGGGCACAGGGCAATACGACGCGGACGACATCCACTAATTTTTCCTCTCAGTGACAAAAATGAACGGTTATGAGTACTCTGCAGCGCTGCAAGCCACCTTTGGCGGATCCTTTCGAGCGGTCCAGCGCATAACTGCTCTCAGTTATCGATACATGTGTCCAGTTTTTCCAACCTTAAGCCGTGCCGTCATTCAAAAATCGAGGCAATGGCCGTCGCCGACCATAGGTTGAACACTCATAACCGTTAACTTTTGTCACGCAGCTCGGTTGTTCGCTTCAAGGCGCTATAGAATGACCCCCTACCGACCCGCATCGCAGCGAAAAACACATGCCGGGCGGGCGCAAAGCGCTCGCCCGGCATGAAAAAAGCCCCGCGCCTCTTATGAGACGCGGGGCAAAGGTCAAACCTAGCGGTTGGACCTGCGCTTGATGAGCAGGCCACCGCCGAGCACGGCTACGCCAGCAGCCGCAACCAGAGCAATGCCAATACCGGCGTTGTCTCCGGTTTGGACAAGCTTGTTCTTGTCCGCCGACTTCTTCGCGGGCTCATGCTTCTGAGCGGGCTTGAGGTCCATGGCATCGATATGGCCGGGGCCAAGCGGGAGCCCGTCAACGATCGCATGGAACTCGTTGCGGAACACCGGTTGCTCGACCGGCTTGCCGTCCACGGCATACTTCACCGCATTGTCCTTTACAACCAGCTTGCCGTTCTGGTCATCCACAACCGTAAACGTGATATCAATCACGCTGTCGTCGTAGACGATCTGGGCATCCTTGCCCTTGACCTCGCGCATGGTCAGGTGGTAATCGCCCGCCTTATCCAGCGGAATGGACTGGAACTCAACCGGGGCCGCGTTGTTGACGGCCTCGCCGTTATGGGCCTTCGCAATCTCGGTGCGCTTAGAATCAGTGTTCTCGATCACAAACTCAAACTGACCGGACCCGAGCTTCGCGCCCTCGCCCGTAAGGACCTTGACCGCATTGATCTGCAGGCTCGTGGGATCGGCCTTATACGTATTGGTATAGATCAGATCCTTGACTTCCTTGCCGGCCGCGTCGTGAACGGTGAACGTCACCTCGAGCGCGCCCATGTGGCTGTCAACAGCCTGCGCCGTCACGGCATACTCAACGGTGCTGTAGGTCACGCCGCCCTTGTCGCCCTTACGCTCGCGCAGGGTGAAGGTGCGGGTGCCAGGCTCGGTGAACTTGATCTTGCCCAGCTCGACATTGCCCTCAGCGTCATTGACGCCCTCGGCAACAACCTTGCCCGTGGCGTTCTCGACCAGCTCGAAGCTAAACTCGCCGGCCTGGAGCTCGCGGCCCTCGAGGTGCTTGGTCACGCTAAAGCGACCCTCGCCGTTGTCCGTGGGGCTCACGCTCGGCTTGCCGCCCTCACTAATAGCATAGGTGTTCACGAAGGCGAACGCCGGCTGGCCCGCAGCCACATCTTTAACGGCCGCGGACAGAACGCCCTTACCGTCATCGGTCACCGCGATGGTCACCGTCTTGGTTGCAGCGGTGTCATTGGTCACGCCAGGCAGGGAGCCAGACTCGGTAACCTTATAGACGTAGTCGAACGAGCGCGACTGGCCCGAGCGAGCTGCGGGCTCGACGAGATGCGCGTTGAGGTTGTCGAGCGTGAACTCGATCACGCCGAAGTCGACGTTACCGGCGGCATCGTTCGTCACCGTGGCCTTGGCGGGCATGGGCGCACCCTCGGTTTCGGGAGCGAGCGTGAAGCTGAACTTGCCCGCAATCTCGGACTGCTGCAGGCCGCCGTCAGTCGTCTTGAGCGTCTTGGAGCCCTTCAGGGCCAGACTGGTCTTACCGTCCGTCGGCTTGCCGTCGGGGTCAACGCCGCCAGCGGTGTAGTTGTTGATAAACTCCAGCTTGACGTCCTTGGGGCCGATCTGCGGCTTGGAGAGTGTGCCGTCGCCGTTATCCGTCACGGCGATCGTAAAGTCAACGTGGTCGTCAACAGCGGACACGCCGGCGGGCAAGCCATCCGTTAGCTCCCAAGCGCGCATCTTGATGGTCCAGGTGGCGTTACCGTTGGCGGCATCCACCGTGCGTCCGATCTTGCCCTCGGCGGCGAGCTTGTTGAGCTCATCGCTATTGAAGGTAATCGTACCGAAGTCGATCTTGCCGGCGGCGTCGTTCTTGGCCTCGCGTGCAAACACGTCCTCCACCTGGCCCGTCTTGGCATTCACCAAGGCGCGCTTGAAGGAGAACTCGCCGGCCTGCAGCGGGCGGCCGGAAAGCTTCTTGGCAGCCGCAAGCGCAATGGAGCCATTGCCATTCTGCGCATTGCCCTCAGCCTTATAGGCGTTGAGGAAGTCCGCACGAATACCCTCGGCAGCGCCCTGCGAAGAAACGGTGATCTCGTTCGGGCCCTGTGCGTGCGCGCCGTCAGTGGCGGTGCGGGTCACCTTGACCTGGAGCTCGTCCTTGCCAGAGAGCTCCGGCTTAAACGTGACCGTGTAGGAGCCGGCATCGTTGACGTAGCCACCGCCGCCGCCCTGAGACTCCCAGATCCTATAGGTGAAGGTCTTATTCAGGTCATCCTGAGTGAACTTCATGCCGCCCTTATCCCTGGCATGCGCCAGGAGGTCAACGGCAACGTCCTGGCCGTTGGCACCGGCGGGCACCGCGAACTGCGTGCCCTTGTCGCCCTCGGCAATGCCGAGCTTGTCGGCAGCCTCGGCCGCGTTGTCGCCCGTGGCGGCAACGGAGATTCCAAACTGGCCCGCCGTCATGTCGCGGCCGGACAGGACCTTGTGCGCGGTCAGACCCGCACCGTTAGCCACCTTGGTAAAGTCGAGCTCAGCCTTGTAGGTGTTGACGAAGGTAGCGTCGACAGCGCCGTTCTCAACCTCGGAGGAAACGCCCAGGACACCATCGCCATGATCCTTAACCGTAACGTACAGCTTGACCTCACGGCTGTTGTCGTAAGTCAGGTGCGGAGCGCGATCGCCCTCGGCCGGGATGTTCTCACGGATGGTATAGACGAACCGCTTGGTGTGCTGCGGAGAATTCTCCACGTCAGCAAACGTGTAGGTGATCGGTCCAAACCCAAACTTAGCAGTATTGCCGTTGCTAGGCTTTTCAGCCTTGACGGTCTTAGTGCCGTTGGAGGAGCCCTCGGGCATGGGGGCGCCGTCCTCGCCAGTCATGGTGAAGCTGAACGTCTCGCCGTTATGCCAGTCGCGGCCCACGAGCTTCTTGGTGAACGTCACGTTGGACTGCCCAGCCTCGGGCGTGGGGGCAACGGCCTTGTACTCGTTGGTGAAGACCGGGTCCTTGATGGACACGGCAGCCTTGAGCTTGCCGAGGCCGTCGTCGGTCACCTTGACGGTGATCGTGGCGGTGTGGCCATCGTAGGTCACGCCGGGAATGGAGCCCTTGGACTCGCGGACCTCGTAGGTGTAGGTGCCGGCCTTATCGAAGGAGACCTTGTCGAAGGCGAACGGTACCTTGGCGCCGGACGCATCGGTGCGGCCGCTCAGGGTCACGGTCGCGGGCTCGGGCATCGGGGCGCCCTCGGAACCCGTGATGGAGAACGCGAATTCGTCGCTCGCCTTCCAGTTGCGTCCGGTCAGGACCTTGGCGAGCTTCGCACCGCCCTCGGTAGCCTTGGAGATGTCGACCTGGTCGGTGGCGCCGGCCTTGTAAGTGTTAAGGAAACCGGGCTTGTCAACGGAGACGGCAGCCTTGAGCTTGCCCGCCTCATCCGTAACGGAAACCGTTGCGGTCGCATGATGCGTATCGTAGGTCATGCCGGCGGCAGTTCCTGTGGTCTCGGAGATGTCGAACACGTACTCGCCAGGCTTGGAGAACGAAATGCTCTCACCAAACACAACCGGAGCGGCAGCGCCGTTCTTCAGACCAGAAACAGAGGCGGCCAGCTGGTTTGCGCCGCTATCGCCCAGCTTCACGGCGCCGGCCTTCACGGCATCCACCGTGGCACCAGTGGGAACCAGCGTGAACTGGAAGGACTCATTCTTGAGGCTGTCGCGGCCACTGAGTGTCTTGGTTACCGCAATGCCGCCCTCGACCGGCTTACCGTCGGAGCCGCCCGGTACCACGGCCTCATCCGGCGTGTACGTATTGGTGAACGCGGGAGCGGTCACAGTCTCGCTCTCGGCGCCGTCCTTCTCATAGGTCACCGTGGCCACAACAGCCATCGTGCCGTCGTCGGCCTTCTTCTTGTCCACCGCAACCGTCGCGCGATACCTCGTCGCGTCGTAGGTCATGCCATGCAGCTTATCCGCAGGCTGCACCTCGGTAATGAGATAGGTATAGGTGTGGCCGATATGGGTCTTGTCGAACGCGATCTGCGGGAACGTCACATCGGGTGCCGCTACGTTCACATTCATGCCGGCCTTGCGATCGGCGTCCTTGTAGAACGGCGCATCGCCCTCGGGCTTGATGTTGAACTGGAATCCGCAGCTTGCAAGATCCTTCTTGCCGCTGTTATCGACAAAGTTCTTGTGCGCCTTGAGCACCACGTTGGCCCGCTTTGCATTGAAGCTGTTGGTGAACGAGGCGACTCCGTTCACAACGTCCGCATCGGCGGCTTTTGCAGCCTTGCCGTTGGCCTTACTGTTCTTCACAACCTTGCTGGTTGCGACAAGAGCACCCTGGCCGTTGTCCTCAACGGTCACGGTCACGGTATAGGTTTCACCCGAATAGCTCACGCCAGGCTCAGCGCCCTGCTGCTCGCTTACGGTGTACACGTACTCGCCCGGAGCGGTGAACTCCACTGCGCCAAAGGTGCCCTCCGGTGCATCCTTCGTGGCGGTAGCAACCAGGGACTTCACGCCGTCCTGCCCCTCAACGGCCACAGCGCCGTCGGGCATGGGGGCGTTGACGGTCTGGTTGCGCAGCTCGATCTTGAACTCGGCCGCCGGTAGGATCTCCCACTCGGCAAAGTTCTTCTTCCAGCCCGCAAACGCAGCCTGGTCGAGCGTTACGCCATCCGCGGTGTACTCATTGGTGAAGAGCGCGTTCTCAACAACGGCTTTTGCCACAAGCTGACCGTTGCCATCGTCCGATACCGTCACGACGAGCGTAGCGGTGTGGTTGTCGTAGTACACACCATTAATGCGCTGGCCGCCGTTGGTCTCCGTCACGTTGTACTTATAGGTGCCTGCATGGTCATACGTAACCTGGCCGTTGAACCTAAACTCAACGGTGTCTTGGGTAACGTTGCCGTTAGTCACCGTAGTCTTAAGCTCGGTTGCACCAGCGGGCATCGGCGCGTCGCTCAGAGGAACAAGCGCGAACTCAAAGCTGTCGCCCGCCGTCCATGCACGGCCCATCAGCTTCTTCTTAAAGGTTCCGTCCACAATGTCCGAGAACTCCGGCGCAACAGGTGCCGCCTGGTAGTTGTTCACAAACCCCGCGGTAACCGTGTCGACACCATTTGAGCCGTCAAAGGTCTGGGGCGCGGAATCGACAACCGCCTGGCCCGTCGCATCCTTCACGCGGCGCAGCTCGCCCGTCTCGTAGAGCGCACCCTTACCGTTGTCGTGCACGGTGATATTAAGCTGGAACACGGACTGATCGTAGGTCACGCCCGGGAGCAGCTTATCTGCAGACGGCTTGGACTCAGAGATCTGATAGGAGAAGGTCTTGCCGACCTCGTTCTGGTTGAACTTCATGCCGGCGAGCTTGTTGCGCATAAACGACGGCTTGCCCGCAAGCGCGGCAGTCTCCACGCTAAAGGAAGTGTCGCTCTTCGCCAGTTTCTTGTTGGCCTGCTCGGCGGTCGTGCCCACGCCGTCAACGCCGGCGATGGCAAACGAGAACTCGCCCGCCTTCATGCCACGGCCGTTGAGCGTCTTGCTCACGCTCAACTTAACGCCAGACGTAACCAAGGAGCCGGACGCCTCATAGATGTTGGTGAATGCGGCGGCCTCGGCTTTGTTTTCGTAGCTCACCTTGGCGGCAAGCTTGCCGTTATTGTCGGTCACTTCAACTGTAACGATATGCCAAGTCGAGTCGTAGCTCATGCCGTTGCCGTTGACGGGGGCGTTCTCCTTAACCAAGAACTTGTAGGTTCCCGGCTTCGTGGCCTTGAGCCCGCCAAACGCAACACGCTTCGCAACGCCATTTGTCAGGTCGGCAACAGAGGCGGTGGCAGAAGCGCCATCGGCAGAGACGCCGGTACCAACAAACGCAATCGCGCCGCTCTTCAATGCGGCCTTGGTGGAGGGGTCCCAGCCACTCATGGCGAACTCGAACGACTCGCCCTGCAGGCTATCGCGACCTTTGAGCGTCTTGGTCACCTTGATGGCAGCGTTATCGGGCGTGCCGGGGACATCGCCCTCACCGCCAGGAACCACAACAGGCTCGGGCGTATATACATTATGGAATACGGGCACGCCGTTCACGGCTTCGCCCATCTGGCCATCGGCGGTCAGTTTGTTGTACGTGGCATCGACCTTAACTCGCGGAGCGCCGTCAACGTTCTCGGTAGACACCTTGACCGTAGCGCGGTACACCGTGGAATCGTATGCCATGCCGTCGGCGTCGCCCGCCGGAATAACCTCTCGCAAGTCGTAGTAGTACGTCTTACCGATGGTCTCCTGGCCAAACGTAACAACGGGGAACGTCACGCTGGACGTAAGCACATCGACGGTCTTGCCGTCGGCGCGGTTGACGTCCTTGTAAAACGGTGCGGCCTCGTCAACGGAACCGTCCTGCTTGACCGGCTTGATGTTGAACTGGAATCCGCACGCTTCGAGCGGCTTATTGCCCGAATTGTCTACATAGTCCTTCTCTGCGGCGGGAGCGGCGGCGGAGCTGTCGGCATTGAAGGTGTTCTTAAATGCAGCAACGCGATTGGCTACGAGCTCGCCCTTCGCGCCACCCACGGCGTCACCTGCATCGTTCTTGGTGCGCACAACGGTAGCGGTGGCCACGAGCTTGCTCGCATCCTTGCCATCAACGGCGACCTTCACCGTCACCTTATACGCTGCATGCGAATAGCCCACACCGGGCAGCTTGCCGGTCTGCGAAATAGCCTCGACCACGCCGTACTCATAGGTGCCCGGCTTGTTGAAGGTGATTGCACCGAACTCGCCAGAGGTCTTACCCTTGCTGGCGGTTGCCTTCACCTGGCTTATTCCATCTGCCGGCGTGGTAGCACCCTTGGGCATGGGTGCGCCCTTGGAGCCCTTCAGAACGATGTCGAACTGGGCGTTTTTAACGATGTCCCAGTTCTTATCAAAGTCCTTGCTCCAGGACACAAAGTCGCTGGCGGAAAGCTCTGCGGGAGCAGCCTTATACGTGTTTGCAAAGTCATGTCCCTGCTTGGTTGCAAAGGAGATTGCGCCGGCAACCTTGTGCGTGGCGGGATCATCCGTGGCCGGCTTGCCATCGATGCTCGTCAGCGTAAAGCCCGCCGGCATCTTATCGGAGTCCTCGGACACCTCGTATGCGGCACCTGCGGGAAGACCGTAAATGACCAGCGTCTCCCCGTCCTTGATGGAGTGCGTGGCTTTGCCGTTCGTGAAGGTGCATTTAAACATTTCGACAACCGGATTGCCGGCACGGTCGAACACGCGGGCGTCGTAAGTGCCGTCGACCCCGTCAACAGTGATGTTGAACGCAAAAGACTGATTCTTAGGGGCGGTAAACCCGTCGGCAGCCTGAGCGGTCTTGTAAACCATAAGCTTACCGGGCAGCGACATGCTGATCTTGCCGTTGTTGCCCAGCGAGGTCACAACGTCCTTAGGGAGCGCGCCGGCCTGATCGGCCCAGTGCGGGTTGATGACGGCCTCACCGGTGCCAGTGGTGTTGACATCCTTGTTGTGCGTCAAGCCTGTGATATATGCGTAACGGGGCGTGCCGGCCTTAAAGGCAATGCCGCCGTTTTCGGTCTGCTCAACGCTGTTCTTTACCGAATCGATAACGTTAGAGCCGTTGAAGGTAACGTTCTTGGTTTTCTCTGCAAAGGTGTCGCCCTGGCCGGTCTTCTCAAGATACGTCCACTTGTAGTGATAGGTTTTGCCGTTCTCCAGAACCCTTGCCGGGGTCTCGCCCGTGGCGCCTTCATATATAGGTGTCACCTGGGTGAAGTAGTAGTAGCTGTTACCGTGGGCGGGCGAGTAGGTTGCCGTGGTGTCGCCCGGTTCGTTGGGAGTCCACGCGTTGGAATAGAAGGATACCTTCCCGTCCTTAACGTACTTGGCCATTTCGTCCTGGGTGAACTGACGCGGGCCGTCACCCTGCGGATGGCTCAGATCCAAACCCTCGTCTCCGCGTTTGAGCGCAACGCTGTAGAACACGCGAATCGGGCTGGAGTTATCCACCGTAAGCGTCTTCTTAGTCTGATCGATATGGAATTTTCGAACCGGAATCAGAGATGCCGGGATCTTCACCGTTACCGTGTCGCCCTCTTTGTTGAGGGCGCCATGCTGCACGGTGATCTTGATATCGGACATGCTGCCGGCCTCGATAACCTGGTCATCGGTCACTGTGCCCTCAAACGTATAGGTGGTAGTGTCGTCTACCTTCTTCGCGGTCTTCTGGGTGTATTCCTTGGAACCCAGAACGATGGAGTTAACATCGGCAACCTTCATGAACGGACCGAGCTCGTCCTTAAAGGTAATGAATCCGCCGTTTGACGGCTTTACGCCCTCAATCTCGGTGGGGTAGCTGTGACTCGAGGTGATGCTGCTCTGGATCTTCTGGAATACCTCATCGAGCTTTTCGGGCGTATCGGCGGAAAGGTAGTATTCGCTCTTGGGCGTGCGGGGGCCGAAGTTCCACTCGTATTTAGGGAACAAAATAGGGTACCAAGAGACATTCTCATACGTAGCGTCCTTGTAGTTGCTGGACACCGCATGCATGAATTTATCTTCGTTCTTGCGAGACTGCTCGGGATCAACCTCGGGCTTCGCTCCATCGAGCACACCAACGGAGTACACCAGGGTATCCTTGGCCTTCATGGCACGCGCAGTGGCAATTGCGCTACTCGCCACGTTGTCATCCCAGTTAGACATACCCGGCGTGCCATCTGTAAAGAACAGCACGACCTTCTTGGCGTTCGGACGATTAGCGCTATCCAGCACGGTCTTAGCGTTGGCGAACCCAAGATCGGCACACGTTCCACCATTGGCCTCAAGCCCGTCAATAACGTTCGTGAGATCGGTAATGTTCGTGCCGGACACATCTGTTAGACCCTTTTTGGTGTGCGCCTCCGACTCGTACGTCACAATCGAAATACGATGCTGCTCGCCTGCGGGCATCGAAGCGTTGGCCTCCGCCGTCTTGGCAATAAAGTTCTTTGTGGCCAGCTTCAGAGCGTCCATGCGATTCAGGGAGCGGCGCACCTTCTGGTAGAACTGCGCAAAATTCTTATCCCCTTTATTGGGGCTCACGGTCTGACCATCGGCCTCCCAATGGTCAAACTTCCACCGACCCAGGCCCTTTACAGCGACAGCGTACACCAGGCGGGTTGTGCCGTCCTCTTTTTTAATGTAGTAATCGGTCTTAGTTTTCTCCGATGTTAGCCGGTGCGGCCTTCTCGGTTTACTGACCGTCTCCTCGATCTCCACGGTTCCCATCATATTTTCGCCCATGGAGCCGGAGGTATCCAGCACCATAACGATATCGAGCGGAACACTCGTGGCGGTTGTTTTGGTTTCGTTGGAGGTAGATGACAAGGCTGAAAGACCGACGAGAAAATCCGAGTCCCTGCTCTTGGACACCGGCTGCTTCAAGTTGGGAACAGAGATGCTGTCGGCAGAAACCGTCTTATCCGTCCAAATGCGGCCGATGTACTCGGTCGAATTCTTCAGGATGGAGTCGACGCTATCGGCAGTTTGAGCGTCGACAGCCACTTCCCCCCCCCCAGGCACCTGCGCTGCCTTCTCTGCTGCAAATGCCTGCGCGGACGGCACGGCCATAAGACCGGCCACGCACATGGCTGCGGTTGCAAAACATGCGACCACGCGTTTTGCAACCCGGCCCATCGCACCTCCGCCTAGCATCTTCTTAA
>CAUWMY010000023.1:0-25775 GCA_963560155.1 uncultured Collinsella sp. | reverse complement strand
GTCCCGTGGGCTGGTCCCGTGGGCTGGTCCCGTGGGCTGGTCCCGTGGGCTGGTCCCGTGGGCTGGTCGCAAAATGCCACTCTGTACAGACGTGGCATTTTGCGACCATTTTTCGCTTGAATGACCCAAAGAAATGGTCGTGATTCGCCACGCTGGGACAAAGTGGCAAATCGCGACCATTTCCAGCCCGATATCTCAAAAAAGTGGTCGCGATTTGCCACGCTAGAACAGAGCAGCAAATCGCGACCACTTCATGGGAGCGGAGCGCCTGAGAAGCGGGCCCGGGCATCGCGATGCACGCGCCTCATGGCCGATGCTCGGGCCCCGCCCGCATCTTAGAACTCCACGTTACCGAACTCGGACAGCCTGAGCTCCTTGTTGTGGTCCGTCGCCCAATCGATGTTCCACGGGCTCGTGAACAGCAGCAGCTTGCCGCCGCGCATGTCCTCGACACGCAGCGTATCGCGCGTGAGCGAGAGCCCAGGGATGTCGATGCTGCCCGGCTCGTTCACGATCCAGCGGATATCGGTGTAGGGCAGCGGCTGGCGGCGCACCTCGACGTGGTACTCGCTCTTGAGGCGCTGCTCGAGCACCTCGAACTGCAAGGTGCCCACCACGCCCACGATGACCGACTCCATACCGGCACCGAGCTCGCGGAAGATCTGGATGGCACCCTCCTGGGCGAGCTGCTCCATGCCCTTCACGAACTGCTTGCGCTTGAGCGTGTCGACCTGCGTGACGCGCGCGAACAGCTCCGGCGCGAACGTGGGAATGCCCGCGAACTGCACCGGCTTCTTGCCCGTGCAGATGGTGTCGCCGATGGAGAAGATGCCCGGGTCGAACAGACCCACGATGTCGCCGGCGTAGGCCTCGTCCACGATGGCGCGGTCGTCGGCCATCATGGTCGTACCCGTGGCGAGTTTGATCTTGCGGCCGCCCTGCACGTGCATGGCCTCCATGCCACGCTCGAACTTGCCGGAGCAGATGCGCACGAAGGCGATGCGGTCGCGATGGTTCTTGTCCATGTTCGCCTGGATCTTGAAGACGAAGCCGGAGAAGTCCTCGCGCGTGGGCTCCACGGGCTCGCCGGTCAGCGCGTCGGTGTGCGCGCCGGGGCCGGGGGCCAGGCGCAGGAAGTCCTTGAGGAAGGGCTCGACGCCGAAGTTCGTGAGCGCGGAGCCGAAAAACACCGGGGAGAGCTTGCCCGTGAGAACCGCATCGAGGTCGAACTCGGAATCGGCACCGTCGAGCAGCTCGATGTCGTCCATCAGGTTGTTGTGGTTGTGCTCGCCGATGAGCTCGGTCAGCGCGGCGTCGCCGAGCGTGGCCTCGACCTCATCGACCTTCTTGGTGCCATTGGCGCGGCCGTCGCCCTCGAACGCAAGGACCTTGCGGCTGGCGCGGTCGAATACGCCACGGAAATCGCGGCCGTTGCCGATGGGCCAGTTCATGGGATAGGTGCGGATACCGAGCACGTTCTCGACCTCTTCCATGAGGTCAAACGGGTCGCGCGTCTCGCGGTCCATCTTGTTCACGAACGTGAAGATCGGGATGCCGCGCATGGCGCAGACGCGGAAAAGCTTCTTGGTCTGGGCCTCGACGCCCTTGGCGCCGTCGATGACCATGACCGCGGCGTCGGCGGCCATGAGGGTTCGGTAGGTGTCCTCGGAGAAGTCCTGGTGGCCGGGGGTGTCGAGGATGTTCACGCAGCAGCCGCCGTAGGTGAACTGCAGCACCGAGGAGGTGACGGAGATGCCGCGCTGCTTCTCGATGTCCATCCAGTCGGAGACGGCGTGACGGGAGTTCTGCTTGCCCTTGACCGAGCCGGCGCTCTGGATGGTGCCGGTGTAGAGCAGGAGCTTCTCGGTGAGGGTGGTCTTGCCGGCGTCGGGGTGCGAGATGATCGCGAACGTGCGACGCGAGGAGATCTGCGGGGCGTAAGAGGCCATGGGCGCGTGCGTCCTTTTCTAACGTGGCGGCGCAGATGCGCACGCCGTTCCATGTATTGTGATTTGAACCGTACGTATTGTAGCGGCACAAAGCACTACATCCCGGCCGGACTCCCCCACAAACGCATTATGCAGGGGATTTCCACCGCAGAACTTGCAGCATTCCGAATGCGGGAACTCACAGGCCGAAAAACGCCGCGTGAATCCGTTCGTTCTAATCAACCAGCTGCCGCCAAAACTCGCACAGCCTTCTCAACAGCGGCCTCGCGCATGAACGCAGACTTCTTGACCCCAAGCTCCTTTGCCGCCGCGGCAATGAGCGCGGCGCTGCTTTCCGGGCATTTAAATGAGAGGTTGGCATTCGGTTCCTCAGACAAACGGGGCCTCCCAACGCGCAGCTCAACCAAAGGCCCTTCCCAAGTGCCCTCTTCCCACTCACGAGCCATTTCCTCGATGTCGCGGTCTGTTAAAACTTTCCCGTCGGCGAGTTTATACGTAGCCATCAAGTCCTCCTTCCCTTGACCTCATCTCTCACGCGCTTTGAAAGCGGAGTGTTCGCGTGATAGATGAGATATCCCGTCGCCGTCGGCACGCCAACCATTTCTACCTCTCTCCCCTTTCCATCGATTCCAATCCAGAGATATTCCGGTGAATTCTTCGAACCGGTCCGCAACGCCTGGAAAACGAGTTTTGCCAAGCGACGCGCACATCTTCATCGGAAAGCTGAGGGTGACGCGCACTCACTCTAGGATGAACAACGAGCTCAAGCATGGTATTCCACCTGTCATCCATTTTATACTACTATATTCTACTACTAAATGACATGAGAGAGATTTGGCTTGATGCTGTTCCAGATAGCCTCCGGCCAAATTTGAACTAACCGCAAAAGCTGCGCGCCCTGTCCACCTCCCAGCAGCTCCATCGCGACGCCAAAAGACGCCCATGTAGAACACGCTCACTGGGGAAATGAAAGCCGAATCAACGGCCCCGTATAGCCACAGGTTCTCACGCGGATAGAGCTTGTCCGTGCTTGACGCAAACAGCCGCTTCAGTCGACAAGCTCCCATAACAGTCAGTATACGAACATCTGTTCTGTTGTCAAGTTTTGCCGAGGGCACTAAAACGCCCTGGACCTCATGAGTCCAGGGCGCCTGATTCTTCGTATTTAATGCAGGAAGACGCACCGAATCACAAGCGCCTCATTCGCATCTGCCCCCGAGTGGGGCCTGCCTTCAAAATGGGCCCTACGCGTCCTCCCCCAGCAGCTCCCGGGCGTGCGCGATGGCGTCATCGATGTTGCCGCGGAAGTGCTCGCGACCGACCTTCTCCACAAAGCCGGCGCGTTCCATGGTCTTCATCGGCTGCTCGTTGGCGTGCGAGATGATCAGCTGCACGTCGTTCTCGGCGCAATAACCGCGCAGGTTCTCGAGCGCGTTCATGGCCGAGGAGTCGAGCGAGGGCACGCCGCGCTTGCGGATGATCAGGTAGCGGGTGAACTCCTTCACCGAGATCTCGGCGATCTGGTCGGTCATACCGAAGAACATCGGGCCGTTGATCTCGTACACGCGCACGCTCTTTGGCAGCTCGCGCAGGTGCGTGACCTCGGAATCCTCGTCGCAGTAGTACTTCCAGCCGCGGACCTCGGTCTCGTCGCTCAGGCGCTTCATGAGCAGCACGAGCGTGATCATCATGCCAACGCCGATGGCCATAACCAAGTCGAACACCACGGTGAAGAGGAAGGTGACCGCAAGCACGGCCACGTCGCTCTTGGGCGCGGTGCGAACCTGGTGCACCACCGTGCGCCAGCCGGACATGTTGTAGGCGACCTGCAGCAGGATGGCGGCGATGCAAGGCATGGGGATGAGCGCCGCATACGGCATGAGAAACTTGATGTTTGATAATGCTGAAGAGGATGGGCTTGATCTTGTCGCGCGTCATATGGGTGCTTCCCGGCTTTCTGCTCTTGATGTGCGTGCGGCATCGCCCAGGCGAATGGACACGCGAAAACGCCCGACGGCGGTGCCCCGGACGGAACGCGTGAGGTCATTTCGTTGTAATCGCACTTGAACGACGCCCTCTGTTATACCCCAGGCACGTTCCCCGCCACGCGTTCGCCAAACCGCCGCGCATGCATAATCTTTCTGTAACAATAAATCAGTTTGCGCATGACCTTATTAGGCACCTTGACGATGTTGTACACTCACAGCGTCAAAGCATGCGGCGCTGTGTGAAAGGACTTACCGCCATGACCAAGGAACTCGTGTACTCCGGCAAGACCAAGGACGTGTTCGCCCTCGAGAACGGCAACTACCTGCTCAAGTTCAAGGACGACTGCACCGGCAAGGACGGCGTCTTCGATCCGGGCGAGAACGCGGTCGGCCTGACCATCGAGGGTGTGGGCGACGTCAACCTGCGCATGTCCATCTACTTCTTCGAGAAGATCAACGCCGCCGGCATCAAGACCCACTACGTGTCCGCCAACCTCGACGACACCACCATGGAGGTCCTGCCCGCCAAGGTCTTCGGCGAGGGCCTCGAGGTCATCTGCCGCAACAAGGCCGTGGGCTCCTTCTACCGCCGCTACAAGCAGTACTGCAACGAGGGCGACGACCTGCCGTCCTACGTCGAGACCACCTTCAAGAACGACGAGCTGGGCGACCCGCTGGTCACCAAGGACGGCCTCGTGGACCTCGGCGTCATGACCGCCGAGCAGTACGACGACCTCAAAGACATGACCAAGAAGATCACCAAGATCGTCGCCGATGACCTGGCCGAGAAGGGCCTCGTCCTCTACGACATCAAGTTCGAGTTCGGTTACGACGCCGACGGCAACGTCATCCTGATCGACGAGATCGCCTCCGGCAACATGCGCGTCTACAAGGACGGCGAGTACGTCGACCCGATGACCCTCTCCGAGCTGTTCTTCGCGTAAGGCGTTTGCCCCAGGCATTTGCTCGACAAGCCATCTAACGGCGACGGCGCCCCCGCATCTCAGTGCGGGGGCGCCCTTTTATCGTCCGACTCTCAAATGCCCTCTTCTCAGCACCGCATATTCGCCCCACATGCAGCATTCACATGCGGCAGTCTCCCTACATGCGACTCGACACATGGAAACCATGTTCTAATTGCACCTTCGGGGTCCTCGGGGTTCTCAGGGTTTTGCGGGTACTCCGAATCGGTCGGATCGGGTGACTTGACCTTAGCATTGGTAATGGTAAAGCCATCCTTCGCATTGCCGGTAATGACGAGCTTGGCCTCGGACTTGGCCATGGCCTTGACCTCATCGGAGAAGGGAACGGCCTTGAGGGCGAGGCGATCCCGGGAGGAATCGCCCGTAACCGTGACGTTGTCCTCGCTGCAACTTCTTAGCATTCCAAAACGCATATGTTCCAATGGAGTTCAGGGTTTCGAGGAAATCGACCTCGGTGACATCCGTGTAAAAAATGCCCACATCCCGATGGAGCTCAGGCTTTCGTTGAACGTCTAACTGTCAATTGTTGAGGCCCGGGATAGGCTGGAGATCTCAACGATCGCCGGGGCTCTTGTCTTCTCGTTCGCTCTCGTTCCATTCGGCACCAGCCACCTAATGGTCGGCCTCGCAGGCTCATCGCGAGATCGGCGATTGGCACTCCTTCAACAGGAACTTCCATGCGGGAAGCACTTCGATGGTGCAGCCGCCCTCTTCGATCATCTCCTCCTCGCCTTTCGTGACGACGAAAAGTCGATCGACTTCCGGGTCAAGGCGTTGAAGCTTGACGAGATTCCCGATCTCCCGTGCGCGGGCGGGTCCCTCGATGGAGTACGCCACCTGCACCGCACAACGGCGATCGGGCACATAGAAGTCGATGTCGATACCATGCTTGCTCGACTTCAGATAATGAAGGTCTTCGCCATGCACGTCCCGCAGCGCAACCGCGATCTCATTTTCCAACAGCGCGGTCTCATGGTCGACGAGGAACAGATTGAGCAGGCCGTTATCCGAAAAATAATATTTGGGATTGCCCTCTCGCTCGACGAATTTAGCCACCGCGTTCTTGATATCGAAGATGAGGTAGGCCTCCTTCGCATAGCCGATATAGGAAATGACCGTATCCTTGGAAATGCCGTACCCGATCGACTTGAGCACATTGTGCAGCGAGGAATATGAGACTTCGCTGCGCACGGTCTCCGCCACCTTCTTCATGAGGACGCGCAGGGCGTCGGGACTGCGGACTTGGTTGCGCATCGCGATATCGCCGAGAAGGACCTTTTGGTAGACTCCCTCGACATAGGCACGGGGCGATTCGTAGCGAAGCGATTCGGGGAATCCGCCACTGCGGTAGAACGCCTCGAAATGACGGGCGATCTTGCCGACCCCTCTCGCGGTATACAGCACCGCCTCGTCGTAAGGCTGCCCTTGGGCGTCGAGAAACTCATCGAAGCGATAGGGGCTCACATGCTGGACGAAATACCTGCCCCCGAGCGTTGAGGCCATCTGACCGCTCAACATGGCCGCGTTGCTTCCCGTGATATAGACGTGCTCGCCCGCATCCGCCATGCGACGGGCGAACTTCTCCCACCCTTCGATGTTTTGCACCTCATCGAGGAAGTAATAGCCGCGCTCGTCGCTGAGCTCACTTTGGACCTGCGTGATATCGTCGAAATCCGCAAGGGAGAACTCTGCGAGCCGCTCATCCTCGAAGTTGATGTAGATGATGCGCTGCCATGCGACGCCCGAATCGACGAGTCGACGAGCGACCTCGTACAGCAACGTGGACTTGCCGGCGCGTCTCAGCCCGGTGATGACGTAGTTGGCCCGAGGCTCCAGATGGTATCTACGGGGCACGATCGTTGCCTCGCGAATGATCTGATGCTGGTCGAATATGACTCGCTTGAGTACCTCATGGTTCATCTGGGAATCCATTCTGTCGAGTATACTTGACAGTATCATAGTGTTTTGTCCAGTATACTCGACAACATGAGCCCTGCAACAATTGAGCCATGCAAACAAAGAAGACCCGCCCTTCATGGACGGGTCTTCGGACAGGTTGTATGGAACCTTACGGCTTAGTACATGCCGCCGCCCTGGGCGTTCGCGGTAGCGGCCGCGATGGCGTCCTCGAGCTGGGTGTTCTTGGGCACGTCGGAAACGGTGGCCTCGGTGATGAGAATGAGGGAGGCCACGGAGGCGGCGTTCTGCAGGGTGGTGCGGGTGACCTTGACCGGGTCGAGCACGCCCATGTCGATCATGTTGCCCCACTCGCCGTTGGCGGAGTTCAGGCCCTCGCCCGCGGGGAGCTCGGAGACCTTGTCCACGATGACGGCGCCCTCGAAGCCGGCGTTCTTGGCGATGGTGGCCACCGGAGCGGTCAGGGCCTTCTTGATGATGTCGATGCCGATCTGCTCCTCGGGATCGGAGATCTCGATGTTGTCGAGCGCGGGCAGGGCGTCCATGAAGGCCACGCCGCCGCCGGCGACGATGCCCTCTTCGACGGCCGCGCGGGTGGCCTGCAGGGCGTCCTCGACGCGGTGCTTGATCTCCTTGAGCTCGGTCTCGGTAGCGGCACCGACCTTGATGACGGCAACGCCACCGGAGAGCTTGGCCAGGCGCTCCTGGAGCTTCTCGCGGTCGAACTCGGACTCGGTGTGCTCCATCTCGCCCTTGATGGCGGCCACGCGGTCGGCGATGGCCTCCTTGGAGCCGGCGCCGTCGACGATGGTGGTGTTGTCCTTGGTGATGGTCACGCTCTTGGCGGTACCGAGCATGTCGGCGGTGATGTCCGCGACCTTGATGCCGAGCTCGTCGAGGGCGGCCTGGCCGCCGGTGAGGACGGCGATGTCCTCGAGCAGGCGCTTGCGGCGATCGCCGTAGCCGGGGGCCTTGACGGCGCAGACGTTGAGGGCGCCGCGGATCTTGTTCAGGACCAGGGTGGGCAGAGCCTCACCGTCGATGTCCTCGGCGATGATGAGCAGGCCCTTGCCGGCGCGGGAGACGGCCTCGAGCACGGGCATGATGTCCTGGACGTTGGAGATCTTCTGGTCGGTGATGAGGATGTAGGGATCCTTCATCACGGCCTCCATGCGATCGTTGTCCGTGACGAAGTACGCGGAGACATAGCCCTTGTCGAACTGCATGCCCTCGACGGTGTCGATGGTGATATCGAAGGTCTGGGAGTCCTCGACGGTGATGACGCCGTCCTTGCCCACGACGTCCATGGCGTCGGCGATCTTGGCGCCGACCTCGGGGTCACCGGCGGAGATGGTGCCGACGGAAGCGATCTGCTCCTTGGTCTCGACCGGCTTGGCCTGCGTCTTCATCTCGGCCACGGCGGCGTTGACGGCCTTGTCGATACCACGGCGGATGGCGAGCGGGTTTGCGCCGGCGGCGACGTTCTTGAGGCCGTCGTTGACGATGGCCTGGGCCAGCAGCGTGGCGGTGGTGGTGCCGTCGCCCACGGTGTCGTTGGTCTTGGTGGCGACCTCCTTCACCAGCTGGGCGCCCATGTTCTCGATGTTGTCCTCGAGCTCGATCTCCTTGGCGACGGAAACGCCGTCGTTGGTGATCATGGGAGCGCCGAAGGAGCGCTGCAGGGCGACGTAGCGGCCCTTGGGGCCCATGGTGACGGTCACGGCGTCGGCCAGGGTGTTGACGCCCTTCGCGAGCTTGGCGCGAGCGTCGGTGTCGAACGTGATGTTCTTAGCCATTGTTCAATCCTCCAAATGTGTCATTGGGGACGGGTGCGAATTACACATCCGTCTGGTGCGCCGGCTGCGGCTGAGTCGCGTGCCGCAGCGGCGAGAACGAGTGCCGCACCTCAATTTAGGGACTGTCCCTAAATTGAGGTTCGGGGTCGCGAAAGTTACTCGACGATGGCGTAGATGTCGTCGGCGCGCATGAGGAGATAATCCTCGCCGTCGACCTTGATCTCATTGCCACCGAACTTGCCGTAGATGACAACGTCGCCCTCATGGACGTCGAGCGACATGCGCTCGCCCTTGTCGTTCATCTTGCCGGCGCCGACGGCGACGACGGTGCCGCGCTGCGGCTTCTCCTGGGCGTTGCTGGCGATGTAGAGACCGGAAGCGGTCTTCTTCTCGGCGGCGTCGGGCTTGATCAGAACGCGATCTGCAAGCGGCTTCAAAGACATGCTTGTCCTCCTTTTGCTGGCGCCGGGCGCATCCCGGCATCCATGCGGTTTGTGTACGCGTTGAATAGTACCCAGCCGTACGGACTTATACAACATCACTTCAAAAAATCTTATCAACACACACTTAGATTTCTTAAGCGCAATAACGCAATGAGTTCATCTCTCGCTGATTCATTCGTCGAGCAGCCATTTCCATGCCGGAATCACGTGCACGGTCCCCGATTTCATCGTCACCGTCTCTTCCGAGTCCATGGTCACGACTGTCGATTCGCCCACCCTGTACTTTTCCATGGCCGCCTCGAGAGCCGAAAGCTCGCGCTGCCTCGTCTTGGGATTCGACAAATCGATGCTCACTTGCACCAGCTCGAACATATCGCCCAGCAAGGCATCACCCATGACGGGATCTTCTCTTGCACAAGCGCGTTGAACGGCACGCCAACTCCAAATCTTGCAAAGTAGAACTGCAAGATTTCGTAATTCTTGCAAAGTAGCTTTGCAAGGTTGGGCGATATGAATGCCACGGGTGCGCCGCAATGGCTGCAAGAGGGCCTACTCCTCTGCTTCGCCCCTATCGGGCTTGCCGATTTTGACCGGTGCTGAGCTTCCCAGCCCCGAGAAGAACTCGGCCACAGGAACATCCAGGCCATCCGCCAGCATGGTAATTGTCGATTGGACCTGATATTTTGAGCGGCCAGATGAGAGGCGACGGTAGCCGCCGAGCTCGCATATGCCCCGATTGCCTCGACGCAGGACCACTCGGGCCCACCTCAATTTAGTGCCTGTCCCTAATTTGAGGTGTTTTGAACGTCAGATGCAAGGGACGGCCATACTCCTACTGTTCAAACACCCGCTCGCCGGCCACATACGTGGCCATGACACGCGCGCCCTGGATCTCCCGCGGGTCGCACGCGGTGATGTCGCGGTCCAGTACCACGAAGTCCGCCAGGTAACCCGGCGCGATTTGGCCGAGTTCGTCCTCGCGGCCCGCCGCCGCGGCGCTGCCGGCAGTGTAGATGCGCAGGGCCTCGGCGGCGCTGATGCGCTCACCCGGCAACCAGCCGCCCGCGGGCTCGTGCGTGAACGGATCCTGACGCGTCACGGCACAGTAGAGCACATCCATGCTGGTCACGGCCGTGATGGGCGAATCCGTGCCAAAGGCTTGCTCAACGCCACGCGCTGCGTACGTCGCGAATGGCCACATGATGCGGCTGCGTTCGGGGCCGAGGTCGCGCTCGGGGCCACCCGGGTCGAGGGTGATGTGCCCAGGTTGCGAGCTTGCCAGCACGCCAAGATCTGCCAGGCGGTCGATATCCTCGGGCAGCAGGTTCTCTAGGTGCTCCAACGTGTTACGGCCCTGCATAGGAGCACCGTACCAAGCCAGCGCCTCACCGAAGATGTCGAGCGCCTCGTGGATGGCGCGGTCGCCGATGGTGTGGATGCGCACGGAGTGACCGCGCTCGGCGGCCGCCAGCACTAGCTCGCGCATGCGATCGGCCGGCACCGTGGGGCGCCCGCAGTCGCCGTCGAAGCGCGCGTTCGCGTAAGGCTCGGTCAGCCACGCGGTGTGCTGACTGCTCACGCCGTCGAAGAACTGCTTGAAGCCCGGCGCGCGCAGCAGAGGGAACTCATCGCCCGCATAACGATCCTGCAAGTCTTCCATACGCGACTGATCGTCGAGCAACGTGGGGTACATGTGCACACGCAGGGTGAGCTTGCCCTCGCGCGAGAGCTTCTCGTACACGTCGTCGCGGATGAAATCGCAGCCGGGATGCGGCATGAGGGCCATGTCGCAGATCGAGGTGATTCCCTGCTCTGCCATGCGCGCCATCTGGGCCTCGTAAGCGAAGGCGATATCCTCCTCGGTGAGCCATTCGAGGCAGCGCGGAAGGAGCTCCATCGCCGCGGCCTCGCGGATGATGCCCGTGAGCTCGCCGTTCTCGTCGCGGTCGTAGCTACCGCCCTGCGGGGGCACGGAATCACGCGTGACGCCGAGGGCGTCGAGGGCGCGCGTATTCATCCAGAGCGTGTGACCATCCCCGGAGTACATCACGCAGGGGCGGTCGGGGAACGCCTCATCGAGCGAGCGCTTGGTGGGCGGCACGGGCGGGTCCCAGCGGTAATCACGCCAGCCCTGGGTGACCACCCAGGCGTGTTCCGGCAGATTCTTCGCGAACTCGACGGTTCGCTCCACAAGTTCGGCCTCGCTTTCACCCATGTGCATGAGCAGGTACGGGGATGCGCCAAGCGCGGTATGAAAGAAGTGCAAGTGGGCGTCGTGAAAGCCAGGACAAATGAAGGCATCGCCGAAGTCGAGGACCGGCGTGTCGGGTGGACACGCGGCGATGAGGCCTGCGGGCGCTCCTATGAGCTCGATGCGATCGCCCGCAACGGCAAACGCCAGGGAGCGAGCCGCGTCATCACCCACCGCGCTCGTAAAGATCCGCCTGGACGTAACGATGTAGTCGACGTGCCCAAACCCCACTGCATGCTCCCCTCAAAAGGCGTTGCCATCTAGGCAAGATTGTTGAACCTGCGCCGCAAAAGCACAAGACATAGTTACGAGGGGCAGGCTCGATGGTGTTCGTGAGACTTGATGCTGAATGAATCCCTTGAAGTAAAATGTCATAACTTTTGATGCATCTTTCCGTCTTCTACGCTCTTCCGCCACCTGTGGTTTTACAGCCATCCCACCGCACACTTATTGTTGCAGCAGATATAGCAATTTACTTTAAGGGATTTTTTCATCATCAATCACAGAATCAATCCGAAAATCCGCTTTAGCATTTCGCCCAGCACCGATGACTTGTACGCATACAAAAACAGGTCAGATGCGCGAAGCCTCTGACCTGCTGATTTCGATGGAGCCAGCGACCGGGCTCGAACCGGTGACCCCCGCTTTACGAGAGCGGTGCTCTGCCAACTGAGCTACGCTGGCGGTTCCATGGGCGGCGCGGACTGACCGTACCGACGAGTGTTTATAGTACGTGGAAACCGCTACGGACGCAAGACCCAACCAACGGGTCTAGGAAAAATTACCCAGACGACGCAATACGCCGAGCGCGATGCTCTGCGTCGCCTCCGCCGCGACGTCGGCGGCTTTGAGCACCTCAGCGTGATTATTGTCGGCGCGACCCGCCTTGTTCGTCACCAACGTGAGCCCCAGCACCTGCATGCCGAGCGCGCGGGCCATGATGGTCTCGCACACCGTCGACATGCCGACGTAATCGGCCCCAAAACTCGCGAGCATGCGAATCTCTGCCGCCGTCTCGTACGTCGGGCCAAGCAGCCCAACGTACGTGCCCTCGGCAAGTTCGATGCCCTGCTCGGATGCCGCCTCGCGGGCGAGCTGGGAGAGATACGCGGAATACGCGCCCGCCATGGGCACGAACGGCACGTCGAGTTCGGCTGCGGCAACGCCGTCGGCACTCGCCAGGGGATTGCGCCCGGTGAGATTGATCTGGTCGGTGATGAGACCCACGGTCCCCGGCTCAATGTCGCGCACGGCACCCGAGGCGCAGCTCAGCACGATGCTGCGACAACCGAGTTTGTGCGCGTGGCGGACCAGGGACGTGACCTCGAGCGCATCGTAACCTTGATACATGTGCACGCGCCCGGGATACACCACCACGGGCACCTCATCGATCTCGCCGACCAGCACCTCATAGCGATGGCCCGCGACCGGAACCGCCTCGACGGGAAAACCGTCGATGTCGCTGTAGGGGATGTGCCGCACCACGCGCACACGCTCCGCCAGCGCGCCCAAACCGCTACCCAGCACGATGGCGATGGGGTGCTCCACGGTGGGCTTGCAATAGGCCGCGACCTTCTCAAGCGTCTCGTCCATGACGACCGTCCTTTCTCCTTGCAGAAGCGGAAGGCGGGTCAATCCCCTCCCCCGCAGGCACCTCTTCAGCATAGCAAGTCGCCCGCCGGCGACGGACGCAACCCGTGATCGGCCCCGATGACAAGCTGGGCGTCACGACGCGCAGGTCCAGCGCAAGCGACCGAGCACCTTACGCGTACAAGCCGTAGAGCTCCACATCCGCCTCGCCGAAGAGGTCGTTGACATACGCGGTCCACTTGGTGTTCGCGCCCTGAGACTCGAGCATGTACTGCTGGTATGCCACCGCATAGGCCTTCTGGGCCTGCGCGTACGTCGCGGACTCAGAGGTGAACTCCTCGTCGGCGAGGGCGGTCGCATAGGCCCCGTCAGGCGAAGCCCACGTACCCGCCTCGGCATCCCACTCCTTGCCTGCCAAATCGATGATGTAGGCGGCGTACTCGGCCTTGGCCTCGTTCTCATCGCCGCTCTCGGGCTCAGCCGGCGCCTCGGGCATCTTGGGTGCATCGTCCATTACGCTCTGATACAGCTTTTGGATGGTGCCCTGCTCGCGCACGATCCGCTTGGCCTGGTCTTCGTCCACGCCATATTGGGCGGCGATCGCGGAGAAGTCGGAAGTGCCCAGGGACTTCTCGGCGGACTCGGAGAGTTCCTTGTCGCTGAGCTCGATATCCTGCTTGGCGGCCTCATCGAGCAGAATGCGGTTGCGGATATACGCCAGAACCGCATCGGCGGAAGGGGCGGGGAAATTGCCGTCCTCGTCCTTCACGCGTTCGAGGCTGTACTGGCTCTCGATGGCCTCGCGTGCGGTGATCTTGTGCGAGGCGCCCTTGAACTTCCACGTTGCAACCGTCGCGTCGAGCTCGCTCTCGGCGAAGACGGGAGCGCTCACGCCCTTGGAACCAAAGCCGCCAGAGCCCATGAAGTAGCCGATGATCGCGGCGGCAACGACCGCGACGACGGCGCCGGCGATGAAGTACTTGTGCTTGCCGCTCAGCGCACGCTGCATGCGAGTCTTTTTGGGACGCACCGCGCGCGGCTTCTCGGCGGGCACGGCGGGGGATTCCGCGGCGGCACCCGTCTCGCGTCCGGACCCTTCGGCGCCCTCGGCATCGGCGTCCTCGGCATCCAGCAGTTCGGGATCGGCCTCGAGCTCGCGCTCGGCCTCGGCAGCGGCCGTCTTGCCGGAGATGTCCTCGGCAGTCAGGCCCTCGTGGATCTCGACGCGCTCGACCTCGTCGTCGCCGTTCGGGCCCTCGCCGCGCCCGACGACCTCGATGCCGTCGATGTACTCGTTATCCTCGGAATCGTCCTTCTTCATGATCAGACCCATGCGGTCCGCTCCTTCCACTTTTCCATCGGCTTGTCATGCCAAGCCGATACGATACCCAAAAACAAACGGGGATACGCCGCAAATCGAACGTATCCCCGTTAAGGTTTGCTTAACACCATGCAGCACGCCGCCCGCAGTTCGTCCTCGACGGATGCGCGAGAGAGATACCAATCAACCGCGCGGTGCGCACAATGTCGAAAATGAAACGCACCAATCACGTATTATTCGACATTACACGCGCAGGTGCGAGATCACCGCGTCGGCGTAGGCCTGCGTGCCCACGGCCCCCTCGACGCTGCCGGTGAGCGCGCGCTGCACGTCACCGGTGACCTGCGTGCCCTCGGCGAGCGTGGAGCGAACGGCAGCGCGGATGCGCTCGGCGGCCTCGGCCTCACCCAAGTGATCGAGCATCATCGCGGCAGACAGGATCTCGGCGGTGGGGTTGGCGATGTCCTTGCCCGCGATATCGGGCGCGCTGCCGTGCGTGGGCTCGAAGATCGCCGCATCCGTGCCGATATTGGCACCGGGCGCCATCCCCAGGCCGCCCACAAGGCCGGCGCACAGGTCGCTCACGATGTCGCCGTACAGGTTCAGGCACACGAGCACATCGAAGTCATGCGGCTCCTGGACGAGGCCCATGCACGTCGCGTCGACGATCTTGTCGTTGAACTCGATGTCGGGATAGCGCTCGGCGACCTCGCGGGCGATGCGCAGGTACAGGCCGTCGGTCGCCTTCATGATGTTGGCCTTGTGCACGCACGTGACCTTCTTGCGGCCGCAGCGGCGGGCGTACTCGAACGCATACTCCACGATGCGGCGCGAGCGCTCGATGGAGATCGGCTTGATGGAGATCGCGGAATCGGCGGCGAAGGCCTTCTGACCGGAGGCCTCGACGAGCTCGGCGAGCTTCGCGACCTCTGGAGCGCCCTCGTCGAACTCGATACCGGCGTACAGGTCCTCGGTATTCTCGCGCACGATGACCAGGTCGACGTCGCGGTAGCGCGAGCCGTCGCCGGGCTGGGACAGGCAGGGGCGCACGCAGGCGTACAGGTCGAACTCCTTGCGCAGGGCGACGTTGACGCTGCGGAAGCCCGTGCCCACGGGCGTGGTGATGGGGCCCTTGATGGCGACCTTGGTGGTGCGGACCGCGTCGAGCACATGCTCGGGCAAGGGGGTGCCGTACTCGTCCATCACACCGGCGCCGGCGTTCTGGACATTCCAGTTGATCTGGACGCCGGTCGCCTCGACCACGCGGCGCATGGCGCTCGTGATCTCGGGGCCGATCCCGTCACCGGGAATCAAAACGACGTCATGGGCCATGGGTTACTCCTCGTCCTCATCGTCGGCGTCGCTCTTCTTGGCGCGCGCCTTCTTCTGCGGGTTGTCGAGCTTGAAGCGCTTGACGAGCGCGTCGTAGATCTCACGGGAGCGGACGCGCAGGTAGCTGCCCTTGCCGTTCTCGGCGTCGAACTGCAGGCGACCGGCGAGCTCGGCGGCGACGGAGCCGGAGATCTGGCCGTGGGCGAAGGAGAAGAGCAGGGCGAGCATGTCGCGGTACTCCAAGTCGCCGTGGAAGCACTGGATGGCCTCATCGACGATGGGCCAGACCTTCTCCGAACGGCGGCGCTCGGTGGCGCCCCACACCGTGAGGAAGCGGAAGGCGGACAGGCGCAACGGTGCGGAGATCTCGTCGAAGAGGGCCGCCTCGGCGCCCTCGTAAGCGGCACCGCACTCTTTGGCATGCTCGGGCACGAGCAGGGTCAGCGCGTCGAGGACCTCCCAGCGGGTCTGGGCCTCGGGACGGTACAGGGCGTCGAGCAGCTGCTCGATGTACGGGGAGAGCAGCTCGGGCTCGCGCTGGGCGAGCAGGCTCACCACGCGGCCGGCGAGCTGACGCGTGCGGCGGCTCGAGCTGGACAGGTCCTCGATGAGGGCGGAAAGGGCGTCGGCGCTGTTCTCCACGCTCGCGAGGCGGGCGGCCTCCTCGGGGGAGAGCTCGACAAGGTTCTCTTCTGCCATGGATGCGTACCTCATATCTTTCTCGTTGCAGCGAATAACCGAATTATCGTATGGACGACCCCCTCAGGTCCAGGGTGGACACCTCGGAATACGGGGTGTTCACGAAAGAGGGCGCAGGCCCCGCCCGCATGCGCCCGCGGGGGCTCCGCGGGCGCATGGAACGTTACCTGTCGTTTCTCCCGGTGCCCTTGGAGGAGACGCCCGCGGAGCCCTTCTCGTCGACCGAGATCAGATCGGGACCGACCTCGCCGCTCTTGCGGCGACGGCGATACGCCTCGCCCGTCCCCTTCTCCGCCACCTTGCGATGGCGACGGTTGACGTCCATGAAGTTGTCGAGCCACTTCCAAGGGCCAGAGGACTCGCCGAAGCTCATCTTGAGGCCGGCGATGTATCCCGCCAGGACGCCCATGAGTATGATCTGGATCATCATCGCCGGGATGAGCGCGACGCCCAGCACGATGCCGACCAGGCCGCCGATGTTGGCGGTCCAATACCCGCGCGTCGTCACGACCCAGCGACGACAGACCTCCTGGCCGATGAGGAACCCGACGTACACGGCGAAGCCGAATACCAGGATATAGGTGATTATGTAGGCCCAGTTTGCCGGCATGCCCCGCTACCCCTCGTGATGATGGCCGCAGCGGCACTCGTGGTCCTCGCCGTGGTCGTGGCCGCAGCGGCACTCGTGGTCCTCGCCGTGGTCGTGGCCGCAGCCGCACTCGTGGTCGTGGCCCTCGTGGTCGTGGCCGCAGCCGCACTCGCACTCGTCGTCGTGCTCATGCTGGGCGGTGTAGAGGGACCAGTCGAGACCGGCCGCCACGGCGTCGGACTCCTCCTGGTACAGCAAGGTGATGGCCTGGGTGCCCATGCGGCCGCCGCCGATGGCATCGAGCATGTCGTACAGGGTGAAGGCGGTGTCGGCGCCGGGCAGGGCGAGCTCCTTCTCCTCGGCGACCGAGAGCGCCAGGCCGAGGTCCTTGAGGAAGTGTTCGACCAGGAAGCCCGGCTTGTAGTCGCCGTCGAGCGCCTTGGGGGCGAGCTGCTGCATGGCGCCGGAGTTGCCCGTACCGGAGCAGATCATCTCGCGCACCTTCTCGACGTCCAGGCCGTTCTGCTGCGCGAAGGAGAGCGCATCGGCCATGCCCACCATGGAGCTGGCCAGGGCGACCTGGTTGGAGAGCTTCGCGGCCTGGCCGTTGCCGGCGCCGCCGAAGCAGAAGATCTTGGAGGTGAAGGTCTCGAGCACCTCGCGGACGGGCTCGATGTCGCGCTCGGTGGCGCCGACGATGGCCGTGAGGGTGCCGGCGATGGCGCCGCCCTCGCCGCCGGTCACGGGGCAGTCGAAGGCGTGCTTGCCGCAGACCTCGGCAGCGCCGGCGATGTCGCGCGCCAGCTCGGGCGCGCTCGTGGTGAGGTCGATCAGGTACGCGCCGTCCTTGGCGGACGCCAGCAAGCCCTCGCCGGCGAGGTAGATCTCCTCGACGTCCGTGGGGAAGCCCACCATGGTGAAGACCACGTCGGCCTCGCGCGCGGCCTCGGCCGGCGACGCGGCCCACGTGGCGCCGCGCTCGACCAGGCCGGCGGCCTTGGCCTTGGTGCGGTTGTAGACGGTGAGCTCGTAGCCCGCGTCCATGATGTGGCCGGCGATGGGCGCGCCCATGATGCCGGTGCCGATGAAGGCGATCTTCAGGTTCTTGTCTGCCATATGCGATGCTCCTTTACGAAGATTGTTGAACGAATGGTGCGGGCGAAGGCCGCCCGCGGGGAAATCCGCCAGATGGGCCGCGCCCTACTCGCCGCGGACGCGGTTGGCGATGCGGTCCGTAAGGGAGATCTTCTCGGAGCGGTCCTTGCCCCAGAAGATGAGGGCCACCATGCCCGGGCCCACATGGGCGCCGATGGTCGGGCCCACCGAGCCGCGCAAGATCGTGAGGTCGGCGCAATCGGGCTCCTTGCGCACCGCCGCCTCGAGCCAGTCGGCGTCCTTCTCGGCGTCGGTCGACACGATGGCCAGCGGCAGGGAGGGGTCGAACTCGTAGTTCTCCCTGAAGGACTTGATGAGCGACTTTAGGGCCTTCTTGTGCCCGCGGTTCACGCCGATGAGCGACAGCGACCCCGAAAGGTCGAAGGAGAGCTCGGGCTTGATATCGAGCTTGGACGAGAGCGACGCCGCGGCGGGCGGGATGCGGCCGCCGGCGGAGAGCGCGTCGAGGCTGTCCAGCGTGAAGTAGCCGTGGACGTAGGTCTTGGCCTCGTTCGCCCAATCGGCGAGCTGGCGCGCGCTCAGGCCCGCGGAGCGCTGGCGCACGGCCTCCATGGCCAGCAGCTCCCCGCACGAGCAGGGCAGCGCGTTGTCGACCACGTACAGCTCGAAACCCGGGTGCTCCGCGCGCACCTGCTCGGCCGCGTTGCAGGCTGAGTTGTAGCTGGAGGAAAGCGCGCTCGTGAAGCAGAGGTAGACCGTGGGCGTCCCCTCCTCGGCGCACTTCGTGAAAAACTCGAGGTACTCGCCGATGGAGATCGCCGACGTCGAGGCCTTGGCGCCCTCGCGCAGCTTGTTGTAGAACTCCTCCGGCGTGATGGTGGTCCAGATGTCATCCGTGTACTCGACGCCATCCAGGATGTAGGGGAATCCCAGGATGTCCACGTCGAGGGTGGCCGCGATCTCGGGGGTGAGGTCGGCGCAGGTGTCGATTACGATGCGGCACACGCGCGGGGTCTCATGCAAGGCAGGCGTGTCGTCCATGAGCGCTCCTCCATACAGCAAGGCGGCCACCCACATGGGATGGCCGCCATCCGAATCATGCAATGGATGCTATTTTACTCGCCCTCAACCTCAAGTTTGGGTTTGATGATGCCGTATCCACCATTCTTACGGTGATACACCACATTGACGAGGCCGGTGACGCTGTTCTCGAACACGTAGAAGTCATGCCCGATCAGGTCCGTCTGGACGAGCGCCTCCTCCTCGGTCATGGGGGTGAGCTCGACCTCCTTGACGCGCACGAGCTGATCGTCCTCGTCCTCGGGCAGCAGCAGGTCGGCGAGATCCGCCACGGGCTCGACCGGGGCGACCTCGGCTGCGGAGAGGCCCTGCTGACGGTTGTCGACCACGCGCGTCTTGAACTTGCGGAGCTGGCGCGTGACCTTCTCGGCCGCCAGGTCGATGGCGGCGTACATATCGGCGCCGTGCTCGGCGACGCGAATCACGGAGCCGCGGGCGCGGACCGTCACCTCGACGATGGCGGGGTTGGGGTTGGAGGGATTCTTCTCGTAGCGCAGGACGACATCGGCGGTCATGGGTTCGATGTCGAACACTTTGAGGGCCTCGCCGATCTTCTCATCGACATGCGCACGCAGAGCATCGGTGACCGTGGTCTTGCGACCGGAGACCTTGATTTCCATACGTGGCTCCAATCTATCCGGGGATAGTACTCGTAAGAGTGTTGTACCCAAGTTGGTCGGAGACACACGTGGGGAAATTATGCTCCCGTTCGCTGGAGTGCCCGAACCGACCGCCGAATTCTCGGGCAAGGCGGCGGCGCAAACGGGTAGCGGGAACCGCGTGGGCTAACCCAGGGAGTTCAGGCCGTCGGAGACGCCCTCGGCGGCATCGGCGGCGTCGGCGGATTCCTCCGCCGGCTCATCCTCGAAGTCGACGCCCTCGAGCGCGCAGTCATCGAAGCTGAAGGGCAGGTCGCCATACCACATGCGGAACAGGGCCGCGAGCGTGCCGTCAGACAGGGCCTCGTCGAGGATCTCCATGGCCTGGGAGCCGAGCTCGGTGTCGGAGGTGACGATGGCGCTGTAGGAGAGCGTCGGGGCGACGGTGCCCACGAAGACGGCGCCGGGATAGGCGCGGGCGAGGTAGGCGCCGGCCGTCGCATCGCAGGCGACGTAATCGGCCTCGCCGGCCGCGAGCGCCTCGAAGCACTCGTTCACATTCGATTGGGTCTTGAGGGTGGCCTCGATACCGGCAGAGGACAGGGCGTCCTGCGCGGCGGAATCGCCCTGGACGGCGATGACGGCGCCCTGGAGCGAGGTCGCGGAAACCGTGGGGACCTCGCGCGAGCCGTCGGCGGTCTTGGCGAAGATCGACGAGGCGTTCTGCACGAGCGCCTCGCTGACATCGACGCCCTCGTCATCCTCATTGGAGCGGGCCCCGATATAGAGATCCGCCTTGCCCTTGGAAAGCGACCCCGCGGCATCGGCGGAGGAGACGACCTCGAGGTCGAGGCCCAGGCGCTCCGCGAGCAGACGGGCGATATCCGCGTAGTATCCACTCGGCTTGCCCTCATGGTCCGTCATGGCCTGGGGAGCGTCGGTCATGTCCATGGCGACGGTGAGCACGCCGTCCTCGACGAGATCGTCGGCGCCGAGGGTCGCCTCGACCGGCTTCGCCTCGACCTCGGCGCGGGTCGGCGTGGTCAGCGAACAACCCGTGAGGCCCAGGCCCATTGCGAACGCGCATGCACCCGCGATCAGGCCGGCCATCCCCTTGCGACACGCGACGAACACGCGATCACCCATCTTGGTCTCCCCCGCTCTCCGGCCGGTTCAGTGTCCCCGGCCCCCAAACGCCCGCGCGGCGGCGCGGGCGACAGCCATCACGGTTCCCCCAGCTGACCTGGTCTTTGACCCCACACTTGCGCACCGGGGCGTTTGCTCGTACCGCCGCAGCGGCATCACGACTAACCCGCTCGCCCGCGAGGCACGTATTGCCTCAAAAAAGTAGCGACGGGCGGTGCGACTTACTTCTAGGACGCGCCATGATCGCCCCCGCGCGCACGCGACGGCTTACGTGGATCCCTTCGACCGCGTCTGTCTTGGACTGAGGAATGCGTGGACCACAGGGCCCGCACACGCCCGCAACCACAGCCTGGGAGGAACTTCGGGGCATTATACCGCAGGTAGCGCACAGGATGCCCGCAACGGCGGCACCCATCTTCCACCCATCTTCCGCAACGGCCCGCCGCGCTCTTGGGGGGCGGGGGAATCAGGGCATGGCGGCTTTGGAGCTCAACCCCACACGCGGGCGAACGCCAGCCCGTCGACGTGCCCGGCGCCCTCCTCCTTGAGCGCGAGACCGGCAGCGGACATGGTCGCGCCCGTGGTTATGACGTCGTCGATCAACAGGATCCGCTTGCCGCGCACGGGCGCGACCACGCCGTACGACCCCCGCGCCGTCTCGATGCGCCGCTGCCGGCCCAGCTCCCTCTGGTCGGACCGACCGTACTTCACGAGGGCGTCGAGCAGCGGGATGTCCGTGAGCGCACAGAACCTGCGCGCGATGAGCTCCATGTGGTCGAACCCGCGGCGCCGATACGCCGCGGCGGTCGCGGGCACGAACACCACGGCATCGCAGCGCACGAGCAGGCCCCCGTAGCGCTCCGGCGCATCGCGCTGCGCGCGCACGGCGGCATCGAGCATGAGGCGCGCGACCTCTCCCGCCAGGCGCCGCTCACCCGCGTCCTTGTACGCCCGCACGATGCGGCCCACCGGCCCGTCGAACACCGCGGCGGCAAGGCATCGATCGACGCCGGCACGCTCGCCCGCGCACTCCGTGCACACCACGGACCCGAAGGGCGCCCCGCATCGCAGGCACGAGCGCACGGGGTCTATGAGCTGTATTTCCTCTCGACATGCGGGGCAGATCAGCTCCCCCGGGCGCTCGCAGCAGGCGCATCGCGTGGGGGAGATGAGCTCGAGCGCCGCCTCGAGCGCCCTGTCGACCAGGTCTCGTCCCGATTTTCCTTCCCCATTTCCGACCGATGGGAAAAAGCCCCTCCCCGCATGCGCGGGAAGGGGCTCGGCATCCCTTGGGGACGCGCCCTGGAGATGAGGCGCGCGCACGGCCTACTCCGCAGAGGAGCCGGCGTCCCCGCCGTCCTGCTTGGGCTTGCGGCTGCGACGGCGGCGGCGCTTCTTGGGAGCGCCCTCCCCCGCCTCGCCCGCGGGACGCCCGTCGCCATCGTTGACGGGACGGGGCTTCGCACCGCCACCGTCGCCCGGGCGGCGGCGCTGGACCTTGACCTCACCCTCGGCGAGCTGGTCTGCCACGGAGGGCGTCTCGGGCCTGCGCGAACGGGGGCGTCGCTTGCCCTCGGCGGGCGCGGCGTCGGGCGCGGAAGCCGTGTGCTTGCGGCGACGGCTCTTCGCCGGCGCCGATTCGGCGGAAGCGGAAACGTTCTCGCGCGGGGCCGACGCATCGGAAGCGCTCGCGCGATGGCGGCGACGACGCGAGGTCGGCGCGGCGTCGGAGGATTCGGCGCGCTGGGACTTCACCTCGGCGGCGGGAACGGCGGAGCACTCCTCGGAGGCCGCGGAACGGCGGCGCCGGCGGCGCGAGGCCGAGGCGGTCTGCTCATCCTCGGCGGCGTCCTGCGCGCGCCCCTTGGGGGCGGCGCCCTTGCGACCGCGACGTCCGGAGCCGCCCTGCTCGAACTTGGCGGCCTCCTCCTCGCGCATGCGACGGCGGCGCGGCGTGGGACCGGAAGCGACGATGCGGTCGGCCGTGTCCAGGCCGTCGCCCACATCGACGCCGTTCTTGCGATCGAGCTCCATGAGGGCAAGCGCGAGCTCGGGCGACTCGAGGCGCTCGAGGACGTCGCGCGTCACGCAGTCGGGACGACAGGAGCACCCCTGCGCCTCGCAGCGCTGCTTGTTCTCCTCGGTGCTCGTCATATCGGCGAGGTCGACGCGGAAGACCTTGCCGTTCTCCAGACGCAGCACCAGCTGCTCGCGCGGGGTGTTGTACTCCACGATGCGGGCCTTGCCCAGCGGCGTGTCGATAAGGGTCTTCTTCTTGGGGGCACGGCTCTTGAAATCCTTGTAGGCCTCGAACTCGTAGCGCAGGCAGCACATGAGGCGACCGCACACGCCCGAGATCTTGGCGGAGTTCAGCGGCAGGTCCTGCTCCTTGGCCATGCGGATGGAGACGGGCTCGAACTGCCCGCCGAAACGGGTGCAGCACAGCTCCTGGCCGCAGGTGGCGTAGCCGCCCTGCAGGCGGGTCTCGTCGCGCACGCCGATCTGGCGCATGTCCACGCGCACGTGGAAGTGGGCGGACAGGTCCTTGACGAGCTGGCGGAAGTCCACGCGGTCCTCGGCGGCGAAGTAGAAGACGGCCTTCTCCCCGCCGAACAGGTACTCGACGCCCACGGGCTTCATGTCCAGGCCGTTCTTCTCCACCAGGCGGCGGAAGTCGAACATGGCGTCCTCGCCGGCGTCGGCAAGGTCGTCGGCGCGGTCGAGGTCGGCATCGGTGGCGATGCGCACGACGGGCTTGAGCGGGGCGGCGAGCTCCTCGGGATGCACCTCGAACGGATCGGCCGTCACGAGGCCGATCTCGGTGCCGCGCTCCGTGGAGCAGATGGCGTGATCGCCTGCGAGGATGTCCAGGTCGCGTGGATCGAACCACAGCTCGTGTGCGGCGAACGCGAATTTGACGGGTACGACTACGGGCATTGCAGTGCCTTCCTGATATCGAACAGCATGACCTCGATGGCCAGCTGGGGTGTGACGTTTCTGGCGATGCGGGCCTCGGCGCTCGAAACGGCATCGAGCGCGCGGGTGACACCGGTCACCGTGGCGCGGGCGGCGATGCGCTCGACGACGTCGGTGACGTCTTCGTTCACGACGGGTTCAGACTCAGACGCGAGGCGGACGAGGCAATCGCGCAGCAGGGAGCGAACGCTCGCCAGAGCCTCCATGATACCCGAACGCTCGCGGGCGTTCAGTTCGCGCTTATTGCGGTCTTCCAGCTGCTTTAAAGCACCACGGGAGAGGTAGTCCTGATTTTGCTCCAGGACCGCCTGCTGGGTCGATTTGACCTCGGCGAGCGGCGCTTTGATCGCGCCCATGAGGTCCTTTGCGGCGGCCAGGATGTCGGCCTCGTCGGCATGGGCAAGCAAGTCCACGGCGCGAACCATGGCGCGGCGGGCGGCCTGGCGGTCGCCGCTCTTGAGGAACTCGACCGCGCGGGCGGGACTGCCGGCGACCGCGACGGCCATGCGGCATTTGCCCGCAGGCAGGCCGGTCGCATGCTCGACGGCCGTGGCGGCGTCTTCAAGCGAGAGCGGGCGGAACGGCACGCACTGGCAGCGCGACACGATCGTGGGCAACATGACATCCGAGCTCGAACCGAGCAGGATGAATGTCACTCCGGCAGGCGGCTCCTCGAGCGTCTTGAGCAAGGCGTTGGCGGTGTTCGCGCGCAGCTGCTCGGCGCGGTCGACGATGTAGACCTTAGCCTTGGCGCGGATGGGTGCGAGCGCCACATCCTCGAGCAGCTCGCGCGTCTGCGCGATGAGGTAGCCCGTGGCGGATTCGGGCGCGAAGTAATGCACGTCCGGATGGGTGCGGCGGGCAACGCGACCGCAATCGTCACAGGAGGCGCAGGCACCCGATACGCCATCTTCGCCGCACAGAAGCGCCTGGGCCAGCGCCCAGGCGGCATCGAGCTTGCCGGAGCCCGGCGAACCGAGGAACAGATAGGCGTGGCTCGCACGGCCACTCATCACTGCGCGTGCAAGGAAATCGCGCACGCGCGGCTGCGTATCGAGCTTGGCGAGGAGGCTGTTGGGGGCAAGGTGCTCGGGCATGGCTAGCACTTCCCCTGACACGCCTGCAGCGCCGTGGCAACATCATCCTCAGACACAGTCAGCCCGGCCGATCGGAGTTCGTCGACAACGCTGGAAAACACCTCGGCAATGGACCTGCCGGCATCGATTAGCTTCACGCGATCTGGCTCATCGGCGGCAACCGCGCGGAAACCCGCGGCGACGCGCTGTTGGAACTCGAGGCCCTTGAGCTCGAGGCGATCCTCGGCGCCACGGCCGGAACGGCGACGCAGGGCCATCTCGACCGGCAGATCGAACACGAACGTGAGATTGGGGCGGCAACCGTCTACCGCGAGCTCGTTGGCCATCGCCACCATATCGCGGTCCAAGCCGTCGGCAAATGCCTGGTACGCCGTGGTGGAATCGTAGAAACGGTCGCAAATCACCGTCTTGCCGGCAGCGAGCGCCGGCATGATCACCTGATGCACGAGCTGCGCGCGGGCGGCCTCATACAACAGCAGTTCACACACATCGCCCATCTCGGCGTTGGCGGGGTCGAGCAGAATGGCGCGAATTTGCTCCGAGATGGCGACACCGCCCGGCTCGCGCAGGCGCAAGACATCGTGGCCAGCGGCCTCAAGCGCATGTGCGATGAGGGTCGCCTGGGTGGACTTCCCGCAGCCGTCGATTCCCTCGACGGTTATGAAGCGGCTTTTTGCCATATAAAGCGCCCTTCCAGACGTAGAAAACGAACTCTCATCATACCGCGACGCGCGCCCTCCGCAGAATGCGACAACTTGCGAGATAATAAGCCCATTAACCTCGGATTAATGGAGCCCCCCATGACCGTCCCACATGTCGAAACGTACACCGCGAAGCTTGTTTTTGAGCAAGTCGGCATGAACGAAGATTCTTACGAGCAATCGATTATTGAGGTGCTTCGCG
>CAUWMY010000022.1:0-27116 GCA_963560155.1 uncultured Collinsella sp. | reverse complement strand
TCGAGAACGTGCGCTGCGCCTGCGAGACCTTCGTCACCACCGGCACCGTGATCGTCGCTGGCGAGATTCGCACCGAGGCCTACATCGACGTTCAGAACATCGCACGCGAGGTCATCCGCCGCATCGGGTACGACCGCGCCAAGTTCGGCTTTGACTGCGACACCTGCGGCGTGCTCAACCTTATCCATGAGCAGAGTCCCGACATCGCGCAGGGCGTGGACGAGTCCTTCGACGCCCAGGCCGGCCGCACTACCGACCCGCTCGACCTCATCGGCGCGGGCGACCAAGGCATGATGTTCGGCTACGCGTCCAACGAGACGCCCACGTTCATGCCCATGCCTCACTACCTGTCCAGCCGCCTGGCGGAGCGCTTGGCCGCGGTGCGCCACGATGGCATATGTCCGTACCTGCGTCCCGACGGCAAGACCCAGGTCACCGTTCGTTACGAAGGTGGGCGTCCCGTCGCGGTGGAGACCATCGTCATCTCCACGCAGCATGCACCCGAGATCGAGGACATGTCCGTCATCGAGGCCGACATGCGCGAGCACGTGATCTCACCCGTTATGGAGGCCGCTGGCATTCCGTGGGAGGGTGCGACCCTCTACGTGAACCCCACTGGCCGCTTCGTGGTGGGCGGCCCCATGGGCGACACCGGCCTCACCGGCCGCAAGATCATCGTCGACACCTACGGCGGCATGGGCCGCCACGGCGGCGGCGCTTTCTCCGGCAAGGACTGCACCAAGGTCGACCGTTCCGCCGCGTACGCCGCCCGTTGGGTGGCCAAGAACGTGGTTGCCGCGGGTCTCGCCGAGCGCTGCGAGATCGAGCTCGCTTACGCCATCGGCGTGAGTTACCCGCTGTCCATCATGGTCGATACGTTCGGCACCGGGCGCGTCGAGGAAGCCGTGATCACCGAGGCCGTCAAGCGCGTGTTCGACCTGCGGCCGGGCGCGATCATCCGCGATTTGGACCTGCGCCGTCCCATTTACGAGAAAACTGCTGCCTACGGTCACTTTGGCCGTGAGGACGCGGACTTCACCTGGGAGCGCACCGATCGCGTGGCCGAGCTTCGCGCCGCGTGCGGGCTGGCCGAATAGGCCGCGCACAGAGCGTCGCTGGTATATTCAGCGTTTGTATTGAGGGGTTCCTGCGGGAGCCCCTCTTTTGTCATCGGGCTCTTGTGTCTTGAGGGCTCTTGAGGTCGAGGTGGAGCCGACTAGCGGTCAGTAAATCCCGAGCATGCTGCAGCTCCGCATAGTCTTGCCAATAATCTATGCAAAAGTGTCAAATCTGCTGTCAACTGATTCTGCAAAAGTGTAATACTTGCATGATATAGATATTGCAGAAATGTAAAGCCTTGGATGGTGGCATGATGCTCAAAAGAAGCGTGACGAAGCAATTTGATGAATGGTTGGCGTTGGAAAGGCACAAAGCCCTGTTTGTAATGGGTGCGCGTCAGATCGGCAAAAGCTATGCCATCAGGGAATTCGGGCGGTCTCGTTATCGGGTGTTCTCGGAGATCAATCTTTTACAAGATGACGCCGCGCGCAGGGCGCTGCTTGGGGCGCATGATGCCGACGAATTCATAAGGCGGGTGTCGATTATCACGGGCGTTCAGCTCGTGCCTTCCGAAACTCTTGTTTTCATTGATGAGATTCAGGAAGCCCCGGATATCATGACCATGGCAAAGTTCCTGGTTGAAGACGGGCGTTTTGATTGGGCGTTCTCCGGCTCCATGTTGGGCACAGAGCTTAAGGGCATACGCTCGTATCCCGTTGGCTACGTTCATGAAATCACGATGCGCCCTTTGAGTTTTGAAGAATTCTGCTGGGCCATCGGTGTCTCTTCTGATGCCATGGAGTTGATTCGGGACGCATGTGCTCAGGAGCGTCCCGTCCCCGAGTATGTACATGAGGCCATGCTTAGGAACTTCCGTACCTTTCTTGTAGTGGGCGGCATGCCTGAAGTGGTGCAGGGGTTTCTCGATCGCGGAGGCGATTTGGCAGGCGTTCGGGCAGCTCAAATTGAACTCAACAATCAATATCGAAGAGACATCTCGAAATATGCAGGGTCGAGGTCCCTGTACGTCCAGTCAATTTTCGATCAAGTCCCTTTTCAACTTGAAGGTAATACGCGGAAATTCATCATGGCATCCGTAGATAAGAATGCGCGATATGCAAAATTTGAACGTGATTTTGTATGGCTCGAACGTGCAGGGGTCGGTCTTAAGACCGACCGAGTTGCCGATCCAAAGACCCCCTTGCTCGCCACAGCAGATCAATCGCAATTCAAGTTGTATCAATCGGATACCGGTATGCTCATCGCTAGATACCCTGCGACACTTGCGAGGGCGGTGTATCTCGACGACAAGCATCCCAACCTCGGTGTCATTTACGAAAACGCAGTTGCTCAGGAGCTCGTGGCACAAGGTCATGCGTTGTATTACTACATGACCAAGCGACGTGGTGAGGTTGATTTTCTTGTTGACGGGCCTTCCTGTTCGGCGATCGCGATTGAGGTGAAGTCTGGAGCGTACTATCGCTCCCATGCTGCGCTCGATAATGTTTTGGAGACCGAAGGCTACGGTGTGGATTTGGGCATCGTGCTCTCGCGGGGTAATGTCGAGCGTGATGGCAAGGTGTTGTATCTTCCTCTATATGCGGTTCCGTTCTTACCGTCGTACCTGGATGGCGGAGTTTTAGCTGAGGGATTTCGTCTCGAGATAGCTCACGTGTAGGGCTATCCGGTGGTTACTCCGGCTCGATTGCGCCGCATCGCCTCTCTTGTCCAGGCTCTCGGGTACACTTGAGGCATGAAACACTTGGATGCACGACAATTCAACTTGCTCGACCTCGGCCCCGAGCCCGGGGGAGATGGTGCTCTGACGGCGCCGGGATCCGTTGTGGCCTACGTCTCCGTGGTGATCGACATACCGGCGCGGGCGCTGTCCGAGCCTTTCGCGTATGGGGTGCCCGCCTCGCTTGGCGAGGCATGCCAGGTTGGCGTCACGGTGTTGGTGCCGTTTGGTCGGCGCGTCGAGGCGGGGTATGTGGTCGCGCGTGCGGAGGCGCTGCGGGAGCTTCCGGGTGCCGAGGCCCTCGATCAAGCCCGCATCAAGCCCGTGCGCGATGTCGTTGCCGCCCCGGCGTTTTCCGCCGCCTCTGCCGAGCTGGCCTTTTGGATGAGCCGCGAATACGTGGCGCCGCTCTCCGAATGCCTGCGCCTGCTGCTGCCCCCGGGCGGCGCCGGCAGGGTCGCGCGTCGGGAAGATGGCTCGTATGCGTATGAACCGCCGACCGTCACGCCCGTCACGGCGCGTTGGGTGAGCCTCACCGAGGAAGGTCGCTCGTTCGAACCCGCCGAGCGTGCCGTGCGTCAGCGCAAGCTTATCGAGGCGCTCTCCTGCGGACCCGTCACCACGCGCGAACTCAACCTCATGAACGGCGACCTGTCCGCCGCGATTCGTTCGCTCGAGAAGCGCGGCGTGGTGACAGTGGAGGAGCGCCGCAGTTGGCGCGGATGCGAGGGTTCGACCACGTTGTCCTCCGCGAACGCATCCACGCCCAAAGAGCTCACGGCCGGGCAGCAAAACGCCCTCGACGCGATCGCGCGGGTGACCGAGGCCGCGTCCGGTGACGTGGTCCTGGTGGACGGCGTGACCGGTTCGGGCAAGACCGAGGTGTACCTCGCCGCCATCGAACGTGTTCTCGCGCAGGGTCGCTCGGCCTGTGTGCTCGTGCCCGAGATCTCGCTCACGGCGCAGACCGTGGGGCGCTTCCGTTCGCGTTTCGGCGACGCGGTGGCGGTGTTCCATTCGCGCCTTTCCGCCGGGGAGCGCTTGGACCAGTGGGATATGGTTCGTTCGGGCGCGGCCCGCGTGGTGGTTGGCGCGCGCTCGGCGCTCTTCTGCCCGCTTGCCGACCTTGGACTCATCGTCATCGACGAGGAGCACGAGCAGAGCTACAAGCAGGGAAGCAGCCCGCGTTACCATGCGCGCGAGGTGGCTGCCAAGCTGGCGCAGCTCCACGGGTGCGCCCTGGTACTCGGGTCCGCCACGCCGTCTGCCGAGGCGCTCGCCCGATGTGAGGCCGGTACGTTCGGCGGCGCCCGCTGGACCCGCGTCGAGATGCCCGAGCGTCCTGGCACGGCGCGCCTGCCCGAAGTCGTCGTTGCCGACCTGCGCCGCGAGTTCGCCTCCGGTAGCCGCTCCATCTTCTCAAAGCCCTTGCTCGATGCGCTCGACGAGGTCGTGGAGAAGCGCCAGAAGGCCGTGTTGCTCCATAACCGCCGTGGGTTCGCGAGCTTCCTCATGTGCCGCGAGTGCGGGTGCGTGCCCACGTGCAAGCACTGCTCCACGGCGCTCACCTACCATGAGCGCACGCATACGCTGGAGTGCCATACCTGCGGTTCCTCCTATCGCGTGCGTCCGTACCCCGAGTACGGCAGTGCCTGTCCCAAATGCGGGAGCCGCTACCTCGCCAAAATGGGGCTCGGGACCCAGCAGGTCGAGGACGCCTTGCGCGCACTGCTGCCCGAGGACGTGGCGGTGATCCGCATGGACGCCGATTCGACGCGCACCAAGGGCGCACATCAAAAGCTGCTCGAGCAGTTCGATGCTGCCGAGTGCGCGGTGCTGCTCGGCACGCAGATGATCGCCAAGGGCCTTGATTTTCCCGAGGTCACGCTCGTGGGCGTGATCAACGCCGACTACGCCCTCAAGATGCCCGATTTTCGTGCGGGGGAGCGCGCGTTCGATCTGCTCGAACAGGTTGCCGGTCGCGCCGGTCGCGGAGAGGACCCGGGTCGCGTGATCATCCAGACGTACCTGCCCGATGAGCCGGTCATCCGCGCGGTCAAATCGCATAATCGGTCCGTGTTTACCGAGCATGACCTCGGCATGCGCCGCGAGGCCCTGTATCCGCCGTACGTGCGGCTCGCCAACGTGCTGGTGTGGGGAAGGGACGAACGCGCCGCGCGCGGCCTGGTCACGCGCATCGCGGAGGAACTGCGCGCCGAGTTCGGATTGGACGAGGCACCCATGCTGCACCTGGCGGTCGAGACGGGGAGCGCCGACGGAGAGTTTTCGTCTCGCGAGCTATTGGGCCGCCCGCAGATCTTGGGACCAACGCCGTGCGTGATCGAGCGGGCAAAGGACCGGTATCGCTTCCACATCATCGTCAAGGCGCCGCTTGGCTGTGATTTGTCCGGAGCCCTAAGCGCGGCGGTCTCGCGCGCCGGCACGCGTCCCGGCGTGAGCATCGCCGTCGACGTCGATGCCTACGACCTCATGTAGCGCGTTCCAAATGGGGACAGGTACAAATTGAGACATTTCGAAACGCCGCCCGTCCATGGGGCGGACAGCTGGGCACTGCTCGCAGACGGCAGAATGTCTCAATTTGTACCTGTCCCCATTTGCGCCATTTGCGCCCGCGGTGCCGGTGGAGATGCTTCGCGCGCACATATCGCCCATCACCTCGCAAGGCAATGCGGGTACTATAGAACACGGTGAATACGTGCGGGTTTGCGCCCGCGTACGAAAGGAAGACCATGGAGATCAACGGTATCGTGCTGTCGCCGGATCCGCGTCTGCGCCAGGAGTGCGCCGAGGTCGAGGAGATCAACTCCGACCTGCGCGCCCTCGTGGAACGCATGAAGGTCCAGATGTTCGAGAACGGCGGCTGCGGCCTGGCCGCCCCGCAGGTGGGCGAGACCATCCAGCTCGCCATCGTGGACACCGAGTATACCTCCGAGAAGGATTACGACCCCTACGTCCTCATCAATCCGGTGATCGTGGAGCAGTCTGACAACCTTGTGCCTTACAACGAGGGCTGCCTGTCCATCCCGGGCATCAATTGCGAGATCCGCCGCCCCGATCACGTGGTGGTCGAGGCCTACAACCTCGAGGGCGAGTGCATTCGCTACGAGGCCGCAGGCGACCTGTTCTGTGTGTGCCTTCAGCACGAGATCGATCATCTGCACGGCAAGACGATGTTCGAGCGTTTGCTCCCCAAGCAGCGCATGCATGCTATGAAGCAGTATCAAGAGGCGCTTGCTCGTGGCGCAAAGCCGGGCGAGACGGAGTAATCATGCGCGTCGTCTTTATGGGTACGCCCGCCTTCGCCGTGCCTTCGCTTCGCAAGCTCGCCGCCGCCCACGATGTCGCCTTGGTGCTCACGCGTCCGGACGCCGTGCGCTCGCGCGGCAAGAAGCTCGAGCCGTCACCGGTGAAGGAGGCGGCGTTGGAGCTTGGTCTTCCGGTCATGGAGGCCAATCGCATGACGCCCGAAGCGCTCGACGCCCTGCGCGCCACCGAGGCTGATATCTTCTGTGTGGCCGCATACGGCTGCATCCTGCCCGACGAGGTGCTCACCATGGCCCCTCTGGGCTGCGTGAACGTTCATGCCTCGCTGCTTCCGCGCTGGCGCGGCGCGGCCCCCATCCAGCGCTCCATCCTCGAGGGCGATGCCGAGACCGGTGTGTCCATCATGCGGATCGGCCACGGCGTGGACACGGGTGCGTATTGCGCCCAGGCGAGCTGCACGGTCGCTGATAAGACCTCCGATGAGCTGACGGCCGAGCTGGCCGAGCTCGGCGGCGATTTGCTGGTGAGCACGCTGCCTGCCATCGCGGACGGTTCGGCCGTCTGGACCGAGCAGGACGAGTCGCTCGTGACGCATGCCGCCAAGATCGCCAAGGCGGAGCTGCGCCTCGATCCGTCCGCCGGGGCCCTGAATAACATCCGCCGTGTCATGGCCTCCTCCAATGCGGCGCCCGCGCGCTGCGTGATCGCCGGCAAGCCCGTGCGCGTGATGCGCGCTGCAGCCGTCGATGCCGCCTCGCCCAGTGCGGCAGCCGGCTCGTTCACCGTGAAGGGTGGGCGTGTCTATATGGGTTGCGCCGATGGCTCATTTGAGCTCATCTCGATCAAGCCCGACGGCAAGCGCGAGATGGATGCCAAGTCCTGGGCCGCCGGTCAGCGTGAGGATGACGGGGCATGGGGTTGCCTTGAGTAAGACGGCCAAACTGTCTCCGGGGCGCCTTGTTGCCCTGCGCATTTTGATCGCCGCCCGCGAGTCGGGGCGCTATGCCCGCGAGCTCGCCGCCGACGCCTGCGCATCTGCTTCGCTCGACTCGCGTGATGCCGCCTTTGCGCGTCGCCTCGCACTGGGCGTCACGGGTTGTAGCGGTTGCTTGGACGACGCCCTCAACAGCGTTCTCGACGATCCGCGCTCGCTTACAGCCGACGTGCGCGATGCGCTGCGTATCGGTTCGTATGAGCTGCTCTACCTGGGGACTTCGCCACAGGTCGCGGTGAGCCAGGGCGTGGAGCTCGCGCGCATGTGCGCTCATGGGGCCGCCGGCCTCGCCAATGCGGTGCTGCGCCGTGTCGCCGAGGGCGCCGAGGCCTTCCTTGCCGCCGAGGATGTTTCCGAGCAGCATCGCGCGATGGTGTCGTGTGCCCGCCGCGCCGGGCTGCCCACATGGCTCGTGCGCAGGATCGTCGACTCGCTGGGGGAGGGGCGCGCGCAAGCCATGCTTGCATCTCAGCTCGAGCCTGCTCCCGTCGTGGTGCAGGTCAATCCGTTGCGCTCCGAAGCCGTTGAAGATGCCCTTGCCGCCGATGGCGCTCGATCGTTGGAGCTTCCCGGCGCGTATGCGGTCGACCGTGTGAGCGAGCTCGTGCGTTCGAATGCCTTCGCCCATGCGGATGCCGTCGCCTCCGACTACCACGCGCAGCTCATCGCCGCCGCGGCAACGCGCGAGGGGTCGTGTCTCGAGATCGGCGCCGGTCGCGGCACCAAGACGTTCATGATGCTCGCCCATGCCAAACGTCGCAACTTAGATCATGGGCACGTCGCCCTCGACCTGTATGAGGGTAAATGCCAGGCGAATGCCCAGCGCATCGAGTGCTCGGGGTTGGGGGAGATCCTAACGGCCGCGGGTGACGCTACCGACTTGGACATGTGTCTTGCCCCGTATGACGAGCAGTTGGGTCGAACCGCACTGTTCGACACCGTGTTCGTGGATGCTCCGTGCTCGGGTACGGGCACCATGCGCCGCCATGGGGAGATCCCCTGGCGTCTCACGCCACGGGAGTGCGATCGCGACCTGCCCGAGCTTCAGCTTGAGTTGCTGCGTGAGGCCGCGTGCCGCGTCGGCGCGGGTGGGCAGCTCATCTACGCGACGTGCTCGGTGCTGCGTGCCGAGAACGAGGGCGTCGTCTCCGCCTTTCTGGCATCGCCCGAAGGCGCGGGCTTTGCCTTACGGCCGCTGTCCGCCGCTCTCGCCGGCACCGGCCCCGCCTACACGTACGCCGCCGAGGAGATTGCCGCGCATGAGACCCCAGCCGGGGCCTTCCAGAGTTATCCGAACGACGGCGGTTTCGACGGCCACTTCTGCGCCCGCTTCATCCGCGTCTAAGTCGCCACGTCTCAAATGGGGACAGGTACAAATTGAGACCTTTTGTGCTGAGGCTTCAAACTCGATGCCTAATGCAAACCAGCCGGAGGCATTGCCCCCGGCTGATTGTTGCAATTTGTGCCTGTCCCCATTTGAGACGGTTTAGCCTTGGCAGCAGTCGCAGGTGCCAGAGGTCGCGTTGGTGCAGGAGCCGCTGTCGCGCTGGTCGGTGTTGTAGAAGCCCGACCCCTCGAACTTGATGCCGCTCGCGCTGAACACCTTATCGGCCGCGCCGCCGCAGGAGGGGCAGGTGACCTCCGGGCGCTCCGTCATGCCGTGTTCGACCTCGAATACCTCGCCACAAGCCGTGCAGCGGTAATCGTAACGTGCCATGTCGTATGAGCCTTTCTTCCAAGGAGGGGGCGCCGGGTCCCAAGACCCGACGCCCCGATGTGCGTTTTCATTATCTCGAGGATAACTGTACCCAAAACGCCGCTGTTCGATGTGGTGGGTTTATGCCGATGCGCGTGTAGGGACACCCACCTGGAACCCTCAAGGGGGCTCTGGGGCGCACCGTCATTATCACGAACTATGCGGTGCGTTTCTTAACGGATGCGGGCGCGCGCCCCGTGTCGGTCATGACCGAGGCGATGGTGTGCTCGTAGGTTTCGATGAGTGTCTCGTCCGCCTGCCAAGTCCAGTTGCCCTCAGCCACGCCCGGTTTGTTCATGCGCGCCTCGTCACCCAGGCGCAGTACGTCCTGCAGCTGCATCATGACTAGGTCTGCGGGGCTTTCCAGCGCGTGTATCATGATCTCGCCTGCAAGGTAACGCGCAGCTTCCTCGTCCGCATCGGAGCAGAAGGAGCGCTGGCAGAATCCCTTGAGCGTCGAGGTGTCGTGTGTGGAGGTGTAGAGCACCTTCTCCTTGTGCGGGAGGATCTGCTCTCGTACGTCGTAGTCGGCGAACTCGATGACGTCCATGCCGGGGAAGCCGCAGCTCGCGAGAAGCGCGCGCACGCCGGGCGTGAGGAGTCCCAAGTCCTCGGCGATGAGCGGCAGCGGCCCGAACTCCTCGTAGGCCTTCTGGAACAGCTCTATGCCGGGGCCCGGCATCCACACGCCGTCGGCACCCGTGCCGCCGGTGGGGATGGCGAAGTAGTTGTGGAAGCCAAGGAAGTGGTCGAGCCTCACGCGGTCGTACAGCTTGAAGGAGCGACGCAGACGCGCGAGCCACCACACGTAGCCGTCTTCGCGCATGCTGTCCCAGCGGTAGGTGGGGTTACCCCACACCTGACCGGTCGCGGAGAAGCGGTCCGGCGGCACGCCCGCGATCTCGTAGGGCACGCCGTCCTTGCCCAAACTGAACATTTCGGGCTCGCTCCACGCGTCGGCGGAGTCGTCCGAGACGTACATGGGGATGTCGCCGATGATCTGGACTCCGTGATCATGCGCATAGGTGAGCATCTCGGCCCACTCCGTCTCGAAGCGGAACTGGACGAACGCGTGGTAACGCGCGCGTTCGGAGAAGCGCGGGTCGGCGAAGACGTCTACGTTGTAACGGCGCAGATCGGCGGGCCAGCTGTGGCGAGTGGTGCCGTTCATGGCGTCCTTCACGGCCATGAAGGCGCAGTACGGGTCGAGCCAGCTCTCGTTCTCGCGCGCGAAGGCGAAGAACGTGGGACTGGTGAAGCCGCCGGCCTTCTTGAAGCGTTCGAAGGCTCGCTTGAGCTCGGCGGGAGTCTCCTCGAGCAGTGTGGGGTTCCCCGCGAAGGCGGAGGGGCCGGCATAGGGGGAGCCGAAGCCGTCGGTGGAGTTGACGGGCAGGACCTGCCAGTACGTGAACCCCATGGTCTCCAGATGGTCGATGAAGCGTCGGGCGGGGGCGCCGAGGGTGCCTGCGCGACCGGTGTTGGGAATCGACGTGATGTGCGCCACCACGCCCGCGCCGGGGGTGAGCGGCTTCTGCAGGCGCTGGGCGCGGCTGGAGTAGACCACGGAGGAGCCGAGCGGCCACAGGCGCACCTCGGCGCACCCGTCCGCCCTGCGCGCGAGGTCCGCGCCGGAGATGACGTCGACGCCGAAGTCGCCGTCGATGGGCACGCGAACGGAGCGCGTGTTGGAGAGGCTGTGGTTGATGAGCACGCTCGCCGTCTGACCGTCCGCCCCGCGCCGACGGTAGCACAGGACGTCCTCGTTGCAGGCATAGGCCTCGATGGTGCCATCGACGAGGAACGGTAGGGCGCGTCTGAGCATGGCGGTGTTGCGCACCATGGTGAGCATGTCGCGGTCGTGTATCTGGTCGGGGGTGGGTAGTGTGCGGCGGTTGCCGGGGTCCGAGAGTCCCTCCAGCGCGTATTCGTCGCCGTAGTAGATGGACGGCACGCCCGGGAAGGTCATCTGCATGAGGGTCGCGAGCCAGAAGCGGCCCTTGGCGAGCCCCATGGAGTTCTCGTCCAAACGGAAGCGCCCGCGCTCCTCCTCGGGCAGTTGGCTCTCGTCGGGGCCGCCGCCCAGCACGGATGCGATACGGGGTTTGTCGTGGCTTCCCAGCAGGTTGAGGCAGCAGGCGAGGGCCTCGGGCGGGTAGTTCTCTCGCAGGGTCTCGATGCGCTCGGCGCACTGATAGGCGTTCTCCCCGTGGACGAGAAAGCCCAAAATCGCGTCGCGCAGGGGATAGTTCATCGCGGAGTCGAGTTCGTCTCCCAACAGGTAGCGGCGGAGCTTGCCGTAGGCGAGCTTGTTGGAGGCGTCCTCCCAGACCTCGCCCAAGAGCAGGCCGTCGGGGCATTCCTCAAGCACCGCCCGCTTGATGTCCTCGATGAGCTTGTCGGAGAGCTCGTCGGCCACGTCGAGGCGCCATCCGCGTGCGCCCGCGCGCAGCCAGGTGCGCACCACGCCGTTCTCGCCAACGATCAGCTCGTGCACGCGCTCGGACCTCTCGTTGAGGGCGGGCATGTTCTCGATGCCCCACCAGGAGTCGTACGTGCCGTCTTCATGCCAGCAATAGGCGTCGTGCCAGGGGGAATCCTCGTCTTGCCAGGCACCTGTGCCCGGATAGTTGCCAAAGCGGTTGAAGTAGATGGAGTCGTCACCCGTGTGGTTGAACACGCCGTCGAGGATGAGCGAGATGCCCATCCGTCTGGCGTCGTCTGCCAGGCGGCGGAAATCCTCCTCGGTGCCGAGCATGGGGTCGATGTGCAGGTAGTCGCCCGTGTCGTAGCGGTGATTGCTCTGCGCTTCGAAGATGGGGTTGAGGTAGATCGCCGTGACGCCCATGGCGTGCAGGCGGGGGAGGTCCTGGCGGATCCCCTCGAGCGAACCGCCATAGAAGTCCCAGCTCTTGATGGATTTATCCTCGTTGCGCTCGTATACCGGCGGCTTGTCCCAGTCCATCACCAGATGCTTGCCAGGGCCCTTGCGGGGCTTGTCAACGACAGCCTGGGCGCGCTCGAGCCAGCGCTTGTCGCGCGCGTAACGATCGGGGAAGATCTGGTAGACGATGCCGCGCTCATACCATGCGGGGCGCGTCTTGCGGTGCTTGTAGACGGTGATCTGGAAGGAGGGGACGTCCGTTCGGCCCATGTACGTCACGGCCTCGCCGCCGGTCGAGCCCTCGCGCGCGCCCACGTTGAGCTGAGAGCCGTCAGTGCAGGTCACGCGGAAGCTATACCACAGGATGCAGGTCTCGGGGCACGGGATGTCCGCGACGAGCGTGTTGTTCTCTCCGAGGGCCATGGGGATGAGCTCCTCGCCGCGCTCATCTACCCACGTACGGACCTCGCCGACCAGAAAGCTCGCGTCGGCGTCCTCGACGCGCAGGGTGAGATGGACGGTGGTTCCGGCCACGACGGCGCCGAAGGGCACGCGGTATTCCGACCGGCGGGAGTTATGGATCAGTTTCATAGTGCTAGCCAAATGGTCGTAGGGGCGATAAATGCCCATTATACAGCGTGTTCATGGAAAAGCGGCCCGAGGGCGGTTGCTCTCGGGCCGCTCGTACGCGCGCGTGCGCAGTCACAGGACCTTGCGATTACTTGCGCTTGCCCTTGCGGGTCGCCTTGGGAACGGTCTTGACGGTCGGGGCGTCCTTGGGCTTGGCGTGCGCCGGGACGTACGCCTCCTCTGCCTTGGGGGCCTCCTCCTTGGCGGGGGCGACGGCCGCGGCATCGAGGTCGAGGGTCTTCTGGGCGGAAGCCTTCTTGGCGGCCGTCTTCTTCGCGGCGGGCGCGGCGGCAGGGGCCTCGACGTCCTTGGCAGCGCTCTTGGCGGGCGCCTTCTTGGTCGCGGTCTTCTTGGCCGGGGCGGGCTTTTCGGCGGGCTCGGCCACGACGGCGGTAGCCTCGGCGACCAGCTCCTCGGCCTTCTTCACGGTCTTCTTGGACGGGGCCTTCTTGGTGGTCTTGACAGGCTTTTCGGTTGCCTCCTCGGCGACTATGGTCTCGGCGGCGGGCTCGACCTTCTTGGCGGTCGTCTTCTTCGCGGCTGCCTTCTTGGCCGGAGCCTTCTTTGCAGGCTCCTTCTCCGCGGCGGCGTCGTCGGCCTTCACGGCTGAGGTCTTGGCGGCAGTCTTCTTTGCCGGGGCCTTCTTGGCGGGAGCAGCAGCCTTCTCGGTCTCGGCTTCGGCTTCGGCCTTCTTGACCGTCTTCTTCGCAGTGGTCTTCTTGGTAGCGGCCTTCTTCGCGGTCGCCTTCTTGGCGGGCACGGCATCCTCGGGAACGGGCTGTGTGTCTGCCGGCTCGGCGATGGGCTCGGAAGCGACTTCTGCCTTCAACTCGGGCTTCTCGACCGGCTTCTCCTCGGCCTTTGGCTCCTCTGCGGGTGCTGCATCCTCGGCGACCGGCTCGACCTCAGCAAGCGGTTCCGGCTCCACCACGGGTGCCGGCTCGGGCTCCGGCTGAGGCATGGGGATCTCGGGGTGCAGGTTGTGGTAGACGGCGATGTAGGCCTCGGCTGAGCGCTTCCAGCTGAAGTCTGCGCGCATGGCGTTTTCGACCAGGCCGTTGAACGCGGCGTGGTCGTCCCAGAACAGGCGGGCGGCGCGGAACACGGCGTCTGCCATCTCGTCGCCGTTGAAGTGCGCGAACGAGAATCCGGTGCCCTCGCCGGTATAGCAGTTATAGGGGATGACCGTGTCCTTGAGGCCGCCGGTCTCGCGCACGATGGGCAGGGTGCCGTAGCGCATGGCGATCATCTGAGACAGGCCGCAGGGCTCGAAGAGCGACGGCATGAGGAACAGGTCGGCGCCTGCGTACATGCGCTGGGAGAGCGCGGGGTCGAACTGGATGCGAGCGGCCATGGTGCCGGGGTACTTGCCCTCGAAGTAGCGCAGGGCGTTCTCGTACTCGGTATCGCCGGTGCCGAGCACCGCCACCTGCACGCCGCCGGACAGGATGCGGTCGAGCGCGTACGTCACGAGGTCCATGCCCTTCTGGCGCGTGAGGCGCGTGACCATGACCATGAGCGGGCGGTCGTCGCGGACCTCAAGGCCAAGCTCCTCCTGCAGGCGCGCCTTGCAGACGGCCTTGCCGGAGCGGTCCTCGACGGTGAAGTTCTGAGCGATGCGAGAGTCGGTCGCGGGGTCGAAGCCGTCGGTGTCGATGCCGTTGACGATGCCCTGCAAGATCGGGGCGCGGCGACGCAGGATCCCGTCGAGGTGCTCGCCGAACTCCGCGGTCTTGATTTCCTCGGCGTAGGTGGGGGAGACGGTGGTGATCGAGTCGGTGTAGTTGAGGGCTCCCTGCATGTAGTTGACAGCGTCGGGGCCGCAGGTGAGTTGGAAGGCCGCGGCGGGGATGTGGGCGAGGCCCAGGATGTCGTTCAGCACCTTGGCGCTGTACTGGCCCTGGAAGGCGATGTTGTGGATGGAGAACACCGTCTTGACGTTCTGGTAGAGCGGCGAGGCCTGGTAGAACTCGCGCAGGAACACGGGGGCCATGGCGGTGTGCCAGTCGTTGCAATGCAGCACGTCGCAGGTGAAGCCGTTGAGCGCATGGGGCAGGTGCTGCAGCGACTCCACGACGGCCTTGGAGAAGAACGCGAAGCGCTCGCCGTCATCGAAGAAGCCGTAGGGGTAGCCGCGGCTGAAGTAGTGTTCATTGTCGATGAAGAGGTAGTCGACGCCCCTGTGGTTCAGGCGCTCGAGCCCGCAGTATTCGTTGCGCCATCCGAGCGGCACGTAGAAGTCACACAGATGGTCCATGCGGTCTTTGTATTCCTGCGCGATCGTGTCGTACTTGGGGACGAAGACGATGACCTCCGCGCCCGCGGCCTTGAGCGCCTGGGGCAGCGAACCGGCGACGTCGCCCAGCCCGCCCGTCTTGACGAAGGGGGCCGCCTCGGCGCTGGCGAAGGCCACATGGAGCTTGCGTTGCGTGTTCTCGGACATACAATCACCAATTTCTCTCGCGTGCGGGGGCACGCATAGGGGGCGTTTCTTTCGGATACGCCGCCCGGCGATAAACCGGACGGCGTATCAATGGTAGCGCTTTTCCATGCTTCGCGTGAGCGACGGGCGCGGGGTGTTAGTTCTCGATGGACACCTTGGGGACCACGAGGACGTTGTCGGGCGTGCCGGTGAGGACGGTGCCGGCCTCGACGACGTTGTTCTTGTCGAGGATGGCGTTCTCCACGCGGGCGCCGCGCTTGATCACGCAGCCCTGCATGATGATGGAGTTCGCCACGTAGGCGCCGCTCTCGACGACGACGTCGCGTGAGAGGGTGGAGCCGCGCAAGGTGCCGTCGATGCGGCAGCCGGCGGAGATGAAAGAGTTCGTGGCGTTGGAGCCCGAGCTGTACTTCGCCGGCGGCGTGTCGTGCGCCTTGGTCATGACCGGGCGGCTGTGGGTGAACAGCTGGTGCATGACGTCGGGGTTGAGCATCTCCATGCTGCGGCGGTAGTAGCTCTCCTCGTTGAACATGCCGACGGCGAGGCCCTTGAACTCATAGGTGCACACGTCGATGCGGCCGAAGTCCGGGCGGATGGCTTCGAACAGGTCGAGGTAGTCGAGCGTCTCGTACTCCTCGCAGATCTGCAGCAGCAGGTCGCGGTTGATGATGAAGCAATCGAGGAACTCGTTGTCGCCGTAGGAGCAGCCGTCGGCGAGGTTGGTCACGCGACCATTGCCGTCGATGTCCAGGCGCGTCACGTCGTCGAGCTGGCGGTCGGCCTTCTTGTAGATCATGGTGACGCCGGAGCCGCTGCGCTCATGGGCGTCGATGACGTCGGAGAGGTCCATGTTGAACACGATGTTGGTGGCGCTCATGACCACGTAGGGCTCGGTCGCGCGCTGGAACAGCATCTTGTTCATGTTGATGTCGCGCAACAGGAAGCGGATGCCCTTCTTGGCGGTGCCGTACGCGCTGCCCTGCAACAGGAACAGGCCGCCCTTCTTGCGGTCGAGCTCCCACTCGCGACCGCTGCCGAGGTGGTCGACGAGAGAGCGGTAGTTACCGGGAAGCACGACGCCCACGGTGCGGATGCCCGCGTTCATCATGTTGGAGAGCGGGAAGTCGATCAGGCGGTAGCGGCCCATGAAGGGCACGGACGCGAGCGGGCGGCTCTCGAGAAGCGGGCTGTGCTCCTTGCTCGTGTAGTTGGCAGTGATGTAGCCGATGGCCTTGCGGTTGATCATCGGATCATTCCCCCTTCCCGATGACGACGTCGTTTCCGACGACGGCGGTGTCCTTCGTCATATCGACGCTTCCGAGCTTGACGCCCTCCTCGATCACGGCGTTCTCGCCGAGGATGGCGCGCGCGACGTGCGCCCCGTCCTTCACGACGGCGCCGGGCAGCAGGACGGAGTCCTCGACGATGGCGCGCTCGCCCACGTAGCAGTCGGTGGACAGGATGGAGTGGCGGGCGGTGCCGTAGACGCGGCAGCCGTTGGAGACCAGGCAGTCGTCCACGCGTCCGTCGGGGCCGATGAAGTGCGGCGGGCGGGTGGAGTCGTTGCTCATGACGGGGAAGGACTTGTCGAACAGGTCGAACTCGGGGTTGTCGCCCAGCAGGTCCATCGAGGTCTCGTGGAAGCTCGCGATGGTGCCGACGTCCTTCCAGAAGCCGTGGAACTCGTAGGTGTACAGGCGCTTGCCCTCGCCCAGCAGCTTGGGGATGATGTCGTTGCCGAAGTCATGGCTGCTGCGCTGGTCGACGGCATCCTCCTCGAGGGCCTTGACGAGCACGTCGGTCGAGAAGATGTAGATGCCCATGGACGCCAGGTTGGAATCCGGCTTTTCCGGCTTCTCGGTGAACTTCTCGATGCGACCGTCGTCGGGGTTGGCCGTGATGATGCCGAAGCGGCTGGCTTCCTCCCACGGCACGGGCATGACCGAGACCGTGAGGTCGGCGTCGTGCTCGATGTGGCTCTCGAGCATCTTGCGGTAGTCCATGCGGTACAGGTGGTCGCCCGACAGGATCAAGACGTACTTGGGGTCATGGCTCTTGATGTAGTCGAGGTTCTGCGTGATGGCGTCGGCCGTGCCGGCGTACCAGGCGCCTCCGTCCTGCGTGGCGTAGGGCGGCAGGATCGACACGCCGCTTCCGTGCTCCGCCAAATCCCAAGCGCGTCCGGAACCGACGTACTCGTGCAGCTGATACGGGCGGTACTGCGTGAGCACGCCCACGGTGTCGATGCCCGAGTTCGCGCAGTTCGACAACGAGAAGTCGATGATGCGGAACTTGCCGCCGAAGCTGACCGCGGGCTTGGCGATCTTGGACGTGAGCGCCATCAACCTGCTGCCCTGTCCTCCAGCGAGGAGCATCGCGATGCATTCTTTGCTTGCCATCAATCTCTCCCTTTATCCGTTGGTTACTTGCAGTCTCTAATGACGAGGTCGCCGTTTCCGGCGCTCGTGCCCCCGTTGCCCCCGAGCGCCGTTGCCCTATGCGTCGCCGGTCGATCTCCGGCGTCAGCACCTCCTTTACGCGTGCCAGATTTCATCGCGGTACTCGCGGATGGTGCGGTCGGAGGAGAACCAACCGGACATCGCGGTATTGTGGAGCGCTCGACGGTTCCAGTCCTGCGCGTCGGGGTAGGTCGCGGTTAGCGCCTCCCAGGCGTCCACGTAGGAGTGGAAGTCCTTGAGGACCAGGTCGTAGTCGTTGTTGAACATCAGCTCGTGGTGGATGCTCTCGAAGTTGCCGGACTGGGCGGCGAAGGTGCCGTCGACGAACTGGTCGATGATGCGTCCCAGGCGGGCGCGATCGGAGTTGACGATATCCCAGGCGAAGTACTGACCGGAGGCGCGAAGCTCCTCCACCTCGGGGGTGGTGAGTCCGAAGATGGCCTCGTTCTCGCGCCCGGCGAGGTCGACGATCTCGATGTTGGCGCCGTCCATGGTGCCGAGCGTGAGGGCGCCGTTCATCATGAGCTTCATGTTGGAGGTGCCGGAGGCCTCCTTGCCCGCCGTGGAGATCTGCTCGGAGATCTCTGCCGCCGGGTAGATGAGCTGGGCGTTGGAGACGCGGAAGTTGGGGATGAAGCAGACCTTCATGATGTCGTTGACGCGCGGGTCGTTGTTGACGACCTCGGCCACGCCGTTGATGAGGCGGATGACCTCCTTGGCGAAGGTGTAGCTTGAGGCGGCCTTCCCGGAGAAGATGAAGGTAGTGGGCTGGATCTTGAAGTTCGGGTCGGCCAAGCGGCGGTTGTAGAGGTCCATGACCTTCATGATGTTGAGCAGCTGGCGCTTGTAGGCGTGGAAGCGCTTGACCTGGACATCGAAGACCGTGTTGGGGTCGATGATAAGGCCGCACTCGCGCTTGACGTAGTCGGCCAGGCGTAGCTTGTTGGCGCGCTTGGAGGCCCCGACGCGCTCGAGGAATGCGGGGTCGCCCTCGAAGGCGGTGAGCTTCTCGAGTTCGGAGGCGTCATCGAGCCAGCCATCGCCGATGGCCTCGGTGACGAGCTTGGCATAGGTGGGGTTGGCCTCGGCGAAGAAGCGCCGGTGGCTGATGCCGTTGGTCTTGTTGTTGAACATCTCGGGCTTGAGCGCCGCGAAGTCCTTGAGGGTGCTCGTCTTGAGGATGTCGGTGTGGATCTTGGCCACGCCGTTGACCGAGTGGCTGCAGATCACGGAGAGATTGGCCATGCGGACCTCGCCGTCCCACAACACGGCGGTGGCGCGCAGGCGCTCGGCGCTCTCGGGCTGCGTCATGTCGAAGCCCTCGCGCCAGCGGCGGTTGATCTCATCGATGATCTGGTACACGCGCGGCAGCAGTGAGGAGAACGTGGAGATGGGCCACTTTTCGAGCGCCTCGGGAAGGATGGTGTGGTTGGTGTAGGAGACGGTGTGGGTCACAATCTCCCATGCCTCATCCCACGAGAGCCCCTCCTCGTCCATGAGGATGCGCATGAGCTCGGGGCCGCACATGGCGGGGTGCGTGTCGTTGGTGTGGATGGCCACGTAGCGCGGCAGTTCGCTCCATGCCTTGCCATGCTCGCGCTCGAAGGTGTCGAGCAGCGTGCGGATGCCCGCCGCCACGAAGAGGTACTCCTGCTTGAGGCGGAGCAGGCGCCCGTGCTCGCCCGCGTCGTTGGGGTACAGGATGGCGGAGATCGCCTCGGCGTCGGCGCGGTCGCGGTCGGCGCCGGTGTAGTCGCCGGCGTTGAAGGCCTCGAGGTCGAAGTGCTCGTCGATGGGCTCGGCGCTCCAGCAGCGCAGCTTGTTCACGGTCTTTCCGCCGTAGCCCACGATGGGGATGTCATAGGGGACGGCCAGGACGTCTTGGGTGCCCTCGACGGAGAAGACCGTGTGGTCACCCTCCTGATGGGAGACGACATGCCCGCCGAAGCCGATGCGAACCGCCTTGTCGGGGCGCTTGACCTCCCAGGGGTAGCCCTTGGAGAGCCATTCGTCGGCGACCTCGACCTGGCGCCCGTTGATGATCTCCTGCTTGAAGAGGCCATAGCGGTAGCGCATGCCGTTGCCGTAGCCCGCGATGCCCTCGTGCGCCATGGAATCGAGGAAGCAGGCGGCCAGACGGCCGAGGCCGCCGTTGCCCAGCGCCGGGTCGGGCTCCTGACGCTCGATCTCGTCGAGATCTCCGCCCATGTCGGCGATGGCCTCCGCTACCATGTCGCGGATGCCGAGGTTGAGCAGGTAGTTGTCAAGCAGCCGGCCGATGAGGAACTCGATGGAGAAGTAGTAGACGCGCTTCTTGCCCTCCGTGCGGTTGCGATCGTCGGTAGCCGCGGCGATGCCGCGGGCATCGCCGGCGATCATGTTCGCGAGTGCGGTGAAGCGGTCGATATCGCTCGTGTCCTCGAACTCCTTGCCCGACAGCGCGCGGACCTGCTGGCGGTACTGCTCGATGAACTGTTCCTTGGTCTCGTAGATCTTGTCCATGGTGTCCTTTCAAAAGGGGCCGGGTTGGTGATAGTCGCCGCAGTCGCGCGTTCGGCCCGGCGCGCGCATTGCTTCATCTCAAGTGCGGAGGTGAGAGGTCAGGCCTTCTTCGCACGTGATGTCTTGGTTGGTTTCCCGCCCGTCTTGGTCGGCGTCTCAGCCGCCTTGGGCGACGTTACGGCGTCGTCGGCCTTGGCTCCGCTCGACGCGTCGGCCTTGGCGGCAACCGAGGCCGCCTTTGCCTTCGCTGCACGTCCCGTGGGGGCCTTGGCCTTGGAGACGGCCTTCTTGACCGGCTTTGGAGGCTTATAGGATGAGGCGCGGCGACGGCGGTACACGAGGCCCGCGAGGCCGGGTACGGCGATCTCGATCGAGTCGTCTCTCATGTTCCAGGGCTCGGGCTTCGAGGAGGCCATGTCGACCACGGGGTAGCCGGACCCGCCGAACGCGGGGTCGTCGGTGTTGAAGATGAGCTCCCAGTCTCCCTCGCGCGGGACGCCCACGCAGTACCTCTCGTATGAGGCGGGGTCGAAGTTGATGAGGATGAGCAGGTCGTCCGCCGGCTTGTCGCCGTGGCGGACGTAGCTCACGATCGACTGCTGGCTGTTATCGGCGTCGATCCACTCAAAGCCCTCTTCGGTGTAGGCGTTTTGCCACAGCGCCTTCTGCTTGGCATAGAAGTGGTTGAGCGCCCCGATGAAACGCTGCTGGGCGCCGTGGGTGGCATCGAAGTCCTTTGCGAGGAACCACTCGATGGACTCGTAGTAGCGCCATTCGATCTGCTGGCCTATCTCGTTGCCCATGAAATTGAGCTTGGCGCCCGGGTGCGTCATCTGGTAGAAGGCGAGGGTTCTGAGCCCCGCGAAGCGGCGCCAGTCATCCCCTGGCATGCGCCCGATGAGCGAGCACTTGCCGTTCACGACCTCGTCGTGGCTGAGCGGCAAGACGAAGTTCTCGGAGAACGCGTACATGATGGAGAACGTGAGCAGGCTGTGGTTTCCGGGGCGCCAGGGGAAGTCGCACTGCATGTAGTGCAGCGTGTCGTTCATCCAGCCCATGTCCCATTTGAGGTGGAAACCCAAGCCGCCATCCTCGGCGGGGTAGGTGACGAGCGGCCAGGCGGTCGACTCCTCGGCGATCATCATGACGTCGGGGAACTCCTTGCCAACCGCGCAGTTGACTTGGCGTATGAACGCCGAGGCGTCGAGGTCCTCCTCGGTGCCGTATTTGTTGAACTTCTTATCCGCGGGGTTGTCCACGCCGAAGTTGAGGTAGAGCATGCTGGAGACGCCGTCCATGCGGATGCCGTCGACATGGAACAGCTCGATCCAGAACAGGGCGTTGGAGACGAGGAAGCTGCGGACCTCGGGTCTCGAGTAGTCGAACTTGTGCGTGCCCCAGTTGGGGTGGATCTCTCGCTCGAAGAGCATGTGCCCGTTGAACGTGGCGAGGCCCTCGGCGTTGGCGCAAAAGCCACCGGGAACCCAATCGAGGATCACGCCGATGCCCGCCTTGTGGCAGGAGTCGACGAAGTGCATGAGCTGCTGCGGCGTGCCGTAGCGCGAGGTGGCGGCGTAGTAACCGGTGGACTGATATCCCCACGAGCCGTCAAAGGGATGCTCGGAGAGGGGCATGACCTCGATGTGGGTGTAGCCCATCTTCTTGACGTAGGCGACGAGTTCGTCGGAGAGGTCGTCATAGGTGTAGTAGGTGCCGCGCTGTGCGGGGAACGGGTCGCCGGGCCCGGGATAGGTGCCGTCCTCGCGCGGCTCGCCCTGGGGTTCGTTTCCATGGCGCTTCCAGGAGCCGAGATGGACCTCGTAGATGTTGAGCGGGCTCTTCATGATGTCGCGCTCAGCCCGGCGGCGGAGCCATATGGAGTCCTTCCAGAGATAGCCGGAAAGGTCCCACAGCCTCGAGGCGGTGCCGGGGTTGGCCTCGGCATGGAACGCGAAGGGATCGGCCTTCCAGAGGAGCTCGCCATCCTCGGTCTCGATCACATACTTATAGAGGTCACCTTGGGAAAGGCCGGGGACGAACGCGGTCCAGATGTCGATGTCGTCAGCGCGGGTGAGAGGGGTCGCCTGCGGATCCCAGCCGTTGAAGTCCCCGACTACATGGACGCTTGCGACCTTGGGAGCCCAAACGCGGAAAAGCCAGCCCTCCTCGCCGTTTTGGATGTCCTTGTGGGCACCCATCTTTTCCCAGGCGCGCTGCCATATGCCATGGCCGAACAGGTAGATATCGTCTTTTGTGAGTATGAGACCGGGCTCTTTGGCGACTTGAGGGGAGTTTTCCGAGCGCTTGGACGCGCCCTGCTTGGTGTCGATGATCTTCGATGAGGTGGGCATCTCAACCTTCCGATCGTATGCGCGGCGTTGTGCCGTAAACCAACGAAAACGTCTCGGGCTCGGCATGCGTACTTGGACGGAAGGGGACGCGAAGGGTTTCGCGTTCGTTCCACGCGCCATATTGCATGTGGAACCAGTGACGCCATCTACCGTATCACTTGTCCATCATAAAACCGACAAGAATACCGCAATCGGTATAAATAGCCCCATGGGTGAAATAAGCCTGTCGGCGCTTGACATACCGCGGGAAATGGTGATTTCCTCGCCGTCAGGGGAATTGGGCGGCGATATCGCAAGGCGATGGGTTCGTCTATGTCCTCCGGCACCCGTGCGCGGGCCTCGGTTTCCGCGTTGTCGGGTATGATGGCGTGACGGTTTCTCGCGCGATGGAGGGTCGAGGTGGTTGGATGGATTCCGCGTGCGGTTCTATAGGCGCGCCCGAGCGGGTTCCGCGCATACTCGTTGTCGGTGGGTCGCCCCTGTCGTGCCCACCCGGCCTCATCGCCCTCCTCGCCGAAAAGAGCGACGCCGTGGTCGCGGTCGACCACGGGCTCGACGCTGTGCTGAAGGCCGGTCTTGGCTGCGACTTGTTCTGCGGTGACGCCGACTCGGTGGGTGAGCTCGGTGCCCGCGTGGTCTTGCGATGCGAGGAGGGCGCGGAGGGTCCGGTGCTCGCCGTGGAGAGATATGACCCGCGTAAGGATTTCACGGACCTCTCCCTAGCCTTGCGGGCGATACGGGAACGCTGGGGCGCCGCGGACCTCACGTGCACATGTCTATCCGGCGGCAGGCCCGATCACGCCCTTGCCGCGCTCGGCTGCCTCATGCGCTGGAAGGGCGGTGTGCAGCTATGGGAGGAGGGCTTCATCGCACGAATCCTTCGCGCGGGCGATGCCTGGCACATGAGGGGGCGCGGCGGGTCCACCTTCTCATTTGTATGCCTGAGCCCGACGGGCGTCGTCTCCGAGGCCGGTATGGAATGGGAGCTCGACCACGAGCGCGTCGAGCTTTTGGGGGACTTGGGCATCTCGAATGTGCTCGGATCCGACGCGTGTATTGATTGCCATGAGGGCGTAATAGCCGCTTACCTGATCGATTGACATGAGAAGAGCCCCCGAGCTATTGAACTGCTCGGGGGCTCTTGCGTATTCACGGGATGGGCAGCGGGGCGGAGTTTAGCCCATGTAGTCCACGACGTCGATCCAGCTCATGAGGAACTCATCGTTGACGTCGGTGCGCTTGCGGGAGAGTTCGGCGGCGGCGACGATGGACATCCACTGGCGGACGACCTGCATCGGGACGTCGGCGCGGTCACAGTACAGCTCGAGGTAGGCGTCGGCCTGCTGCTTGTCGTTCAAGGCGAACAGCAGGTAGGTCATGGCTGCGTCGGCGGCAGGGGAGCCCTGAGTCGCGTGGGCCCAGTCGCAGACGTAGAGCTGGCCGTCCTCGGCCACGATCACGTTGCTCGGGTTGAAGTCGCCGTGGCAGATCTGGAACTCCTTCTTCATGCCGTCCAGACGCTCCATGAGGTTGTAGCGGGTGGTGGCGTTGATGTGGGGGAGGCCGTTGATCATGCGGGCGTACTTGTCGCGCTGGCGGTTGAGCAGCGGGGAGCGCTCGGCGTGGATCTCGACCTGGAGGTCGACGAACTGCTCGAGGTACTCGTAGAACTTGGCGGGCTCGGCTGCCATCTTCTCAGCGAGGGTGACGCCGGGGACCTTCTCGGTGAGCAGGGCCCAACCCTCGCCGGCGACCTCGGAGACCTCGAGGGCCTTCGGGGCGCGGATGCCGGATTCGGAGATGCGCGCGAGGTTCAGCGCCTCGTTGAAGACATCGGAAGCCGGCTTGCTGGCATTGAAGACCTTGGCGATCTTGTCGCCCAGGTCGTAGACCTTCTTGTTGGAGTGCTCGACGATAACGGTCTTGGTCTCGGGAAGATTCATGGTGTGCCTTCCTTTCTGAATGGGTCTGCACCATCGTAGAGCGCCCGCGCCGCCGCTCGCGGTCAGATGGGTGAGCGGCGGCTAACGGGCGGGAAGCGGATGCGCTTACAGGACGGCGTAGTCCTGGGGCTCGCGGCCGTAGTAGGCGTCGAGGTAGAGTTCCTTGATCTCGCTCATCAGCGGGTAGCGCGGGTTGGCGCCGGTGCACTGGTCGTTGAACGCCTGCTCGACCATCTCGTCGAGGGTCTCCAGGAAGTAGGCCTCGTCGACGCCGTAATCGGCGATGGTGTCCTTGATGCCGATGGTCTTCTCGAGCTCCTCGAGCTTGACGATGAAGTTCTCGAAGACCTCCTTGTCGTCCTTGCCCTCGACGCCGCAGTAGCGGGCCATCTCGGCGTATGCGGCGAGCGCGTTGGGGTAGGGGTACTGGGAGAAGGTGCCCATCTTGACCGGGGCCTCGGCGGCGTTGTAGCGCATGACGCGGGTCAGGATGACGGCGTTGGCGATGCCGTGGGGCAGGTGATGGAAGGCGCCGAGCTTGTGGGCCATGGAGTGGTTGAGGCCCAGGAAGGCGTTGGCGAATGCCATGCCGGCCATGCAGGATGCGTTGTGCATCTCCTCGCGGGCATGCGGATCCTTGGCGCCGTTGTCGTAGGAGGACGGCAGGTTCTCGAAGACGAGCTTGGCGGCCTTCATGGACAGGCCCTTGGTGTAGTCGGAAGCCATGATGGAGACGTAGGACTCGATGGCGTGGGTCATGACGTCGATGCCGGAGGCGGAGGTCAGGCCCTTCGGCGCGGTCATGGCGTTGTCGACGTCGACGATGGCCATGTTGGGCAGCAGAGCGTAATCGGCGAGCGGCCACTTGATGCCGGTGTCCTTGTCGGTGATGATGGCGAACGGGGTCACCTCGGAGCCGGTGCCGGAGGAGGTGGGGACGGCGACGAAGTACGCCTTCTTGCCCATCTCCGGGAAGGTGAAGATGCGCTTGCGGATGTCCATGAAGTCCATGGCCATATCCTCGAAGTTGCACTCCGGGTGCTCGTACATCATCCACATGATCTTGCCGGCGTCCATGGCGGAGCCGCCGCCGACGGCGATGATGACGTCAGGCTCGAACAGCGCCATCTGGGCGGCACCGCGGCGGGCGCACTGCAGGGACGGATCGGGCTCGACATCGTAGAAGCAGTCGTGCGCGATGCCCATCTCATCGAGCTTGGCCTCGATGGAGCGGGTGTTGCCGTTCTTGAAGAGGAACTGGTCGGTGACGATGAAGGCGCGCTTCTTGCCCATCACGGTGCCCAGCTCGTCGAGGGCGACCGGCGTGGAGCCCTTCTTGAAGTAGACCTTCTCGGGAGCGCGGAACCACAGCATGTTCTCGCGGCGCTCGGCCACGGTCTTGACGTTGATCAAGTGCTTCACCCCAACATTCTCGGAGACGGAGTTGCCACCCCAGGAACCGCAGCCCAGCGTGAGGGACGGCTTCATGCCGAAGTTGTACAGGTCACCGATGCCGCCCTGGGAGGAGGGGGTGTTGATGACGATGCGGCAGGCCTTCATGGTGTGCTCGAACAGGGAGATCTTCTCGGCCTGGGCCGGGTGCACGTAGAGGGAGGCGGTGTGGCCGGGGCCGCCGGCGAGCACGAGGTGCTCGGCCATGTCGACGGCGGTCTGGAAGTCGGGGGCCTTGTACATCGCCAGGACGGGGGAGAGCTTCTCGTGCGCGAACTCCTCCTTATCCAGGTCGACGGAGGTCACCTCGGTGATCAGGATCTTGGTCTTGGCGGGCACCTCGATGCCGGCGAGCTCGGCGATCTTGGCGGCGGGCATGCCCGGGATGCGGTGGTCGAGCGCGCCGTTCTTGAACATGGCGGAGCGCAGGGCCTCCATCTCGGCGCCCTTTTTCACGAAGTAGCAACCGCGGCGGGCGAACTCGTCCTTGACCTCCTGGTAGACGGACTCGAGGACGGTCACGGACTGCTCGGAGGCGCAGATCATGCCGTTGTCGAAGGTCTTGGAGTGGATGATGGAGTTGACGGAGAGCTTGATGTCGGCCGTGTCGTCGATGATGACGGGGGTGTTGCCGGCGCCGACGCCCAGGGCGGGCTTGCCGGAGGAGTAGGCGGCCTTCACCATGCCGGGGCCACCGGTGGCGAGGATGATGTCGACATCGCGCATGACCATGTTGGTGAGGTCGATGGAGGGGACGTCGACCCAGCCGATGATGCCCTCGGGCGCGCCGGCCTTCACCGCGGCGTCGAGCACGAGCTTGGCGGCGGCGATGGTGCACTTGGCGGCAGCCGGGTGCGGGGAGATGATGATGGCGTTGCGGGTCTTCAGGGAGATGAGACACTTGAAGATCGCGGTGGAGGTGGGGTTGGTGGTCGGGATGACCGCGCCCACGATGCCGATGGGCTCGGCGATCTTGGTGATGCCATAGGCGTCATCGCGCTCGATCACGCCGCAGGTCTTGGTGTCCTTGTAGGCGTTGTAGATGTACTCGGCGGCGTAGTGGTTCTTGATGACCTTGTCCTCGAGCACGCCGCGGCCGGTCTCCTCGATGGCCATCTTGGCCAGGGGGATACGGGCCTTGTTGGCGGCCATGGCTGCCTCGTAGAAGATCTTGTCGACCTGCTCCTGGGAGTAGGTAGCAAAAATCCCCTGGGCCTCGCGCATCTGCGCGAGCTTGGCCTCAAGGGATTCGATCGAGTCTACGATTTCGGGGGCGGCGGCAACGGTAGGTTTCTTCGCCATTCTGCTCTCCTTTGCGAGAAGCGGGTTTACCCAACAAGTCGTACTCTATAGTAATGAAACGCTTCATTAGGACGAATGGCGGAATTTCAGCTGTAAACGGTTGAATGGAGCGCTTCAATAGCATGAAGCTTCGCGATTTGTGTTCAAACCGTGGCGCATCTCCAACAACTGAAACGCTTCACTCATTTCATTGGAGATCTCAATCGGGGACAGGTACAAATTGAGACGTTGATATTTGTTTTCCACAGGGCTTCCTTCAATCTCATCTAGGGGCTTGCCTAGTTTAGGGACCGGAAAGGCTCTAGAATTAGGCCATGAGCA
>CAUWMY010000021.1:0-27295 GCA_963560155.1 uncultured Collinsella sp. | reverse complement strand
TAATCGCAGCACTCTATAGCGAGCTGTTCCCCCGAGTGACATGCAAGGTCCGCCGCGAGTTCCGCACGCAAAGGAGCGTCCAGCGGACGCTCCGCCTCTGGCGGGACTGTTCGAGCAGCGGACGTTGCGGGCCCGCCGAGGGAACCCACGGAAGGGAGTCTCATGCCACGTGACACAACCGATGGCCGCGTCGATCCCGATGCGCTTCTCAAGGCCATCGAGCGCGATGCCGACGGCGACGAGGAGCATGCACGGCGCGGACATCTCAAGATCTTCTTCGGCTATGCGGCTGGCGTGGGCAAGACCTATGCCATGCTGCAAGCGGCCCACGCCGCGAAACGACGCGGCGTGGACGTGGTGGCCGGCTACATCGAACCCCACGAGCGGCCGGCGACGGCGCGCCTCGTGCGGGGCCTCGAGCAGGTGCCGCACGAGCTCGTCGAGCACAACGGCATCACCCTCACCGAGTTCGATCTGGACGCCGCGATCGTGCGCGCGCCGCAGCTCATCCTCGTCGACGAGCTCGCCCACACGAACGCCCCGGGCTGCCGGCATGAGAAGCGCTACCAGGACGTCGAGGAGCTCCTGCGCGCAGGGATAGACGTGTACACCACCGTCAACGTCCAGCATATCGAGAGCCTGAACGACATGGTGGCCTCCATCACCGGCGTCGTCGTGCGCGAGCGCATCCCCGACCGCGTCTTTGACGACGCCGACCAGGTTGAACTTGTGGACATCGAGCCCGCCGACCTCCTCGAGCGCCTGCAAGCGGGGCTCGTCTACCGCGAGGCTCAGGCGGAACGGGCGCAAGACCACTTCTTCACCGTCGAGAACCTCACCGCCCTGCGCGAGATCGCCCTGCGCAAGTGCGCCGACCGCATGGGGCACCTGGCAGACGCCGCGCGCGTGATGGGCAACCGCGACTACTATACCAGCGAGCGCATCCTGGTCTGCGTCTCCCCGGCGCCGACCAATCCCCGCATCGTCCGGGCAGCCGCGCGCATGGCCAAGGCGTTTCGCGGAGAGCTGGTCGCCCTTTTCGTGGAAAGCCCGCGCACGCAGGCGATGAGCGAGCAGGAACGCGGTAGGCTGTCGAGCAACATCGCCCTCGCCGAGCAGCTCGGGGCCCACATGGAGACGGTGTACGGCGACGACGTCGCCTTCCAGATCGCCGAGTTCGCCCGCCTCTCGGGCATCTCCAAGATCGTCATGGGGCGGACCGGCGAGCTGAAGGGCGCCCACAACGTCCTCTTCGGGCGCAAATCCCTCGTGGAGCAGCTCATCTCCATAGCTCCCAACCTCGACATCTACATCATCCCGGACCGGGCGGCGCCCGAGTCGCGCCCGGACGACCGCCGCGAGCACGGCGGCTTTCGCCCGCCGAGAGGGCGCGACATGGCGCGGACCCTCGGCCTCTCCCTTCTCGCCACCGCCATCGGGACGTACTTCAGGCATCTCGGCTTCGCCGACTCGAGCATCATCTCGCTCTACATCCTCACGGCCCTGCTCACCGCCGTCACCACCGAGGGGCGCGCCTGCACCCTGCTGTCGAGCGTGCTCTCCGTGGTGCTCTACAACTTCTGCTTCGTCACGCCGCTGTTCTCGCTCGACAGCTACGACCGAAGCTACCTCGTGACGTTCGCCATCATGTTCGTGACCGCCATGGTGGCGGCCGAGCTCACCGCGCGCCTCACCAACAACGCCCGCGCGAGCGCCAAGAACGCGTTCCGCACCCGCGTGCTGCTCGAGACGAACCAGCTCCTTCAGCAGGCCGAGGGTATGGAGGCCCGCGCCCGCGTGGCCATGAGCCAGCTCATCAAGCTCCTGCGGCTCGACATCGTCTTCTACCCGGCAAGCGGAGACCTGCTGGGAGACGCGCTCTACGAGCCCGCCGGGACGCAGGACCGATCTGCGAGCATCCTCACGGAGTACGAGCGCGCGGTCGCCACCTGGACCTTCACCAACAACAAGCACGCGGGCGCGAGCACGCGCACCCTGCCCGAGGCGCAGTGCCTCTACCTGGCCGTCCGCGCGGGAAAGGAGGTGTTCGGCGTCATCGGCATCGCGCTGGAGGGACGCGAGCTCGAGGCGTTCGAGAACTCGATCGTGCTGTCCATCGTGGGCGAGTGCGCGCTTGCGCTAGAGAGCGACAAGGCGGCTCGCGAGCGCGAGGAGGCGGCCGTGCTCGCCAAGAACGAGCAGCTCCGCGCCAACCTGCTGCGCTCGCTCGGGCACGACCTGCGCACCCCGCTCACCGCCATCTCGGGGTCGGCCGCCGTCCTGCGCGAAGACGACGGGAGACTTCCCGCAGCCAAGCGCCGCGAGCTCGCCGACGCCATCTACGACGACTCGCTCTGGCTCATCGACACCGTGGAGAACCTGCTCGCCATCACGCGCGTCGAGGACGGCGACCTGCATCTCAATCTCACGACGGAGCTCATGGACGAGGTCATCGCGGGCGCGGTGGCCCATGTGACACGCGAGGCGCACGGGCACCATCTCGTGGTGGAGCACACCGACGACATCTTGCTGGCACGGATCGACGTCCACCTCATCATGCAGGTCCTCACGAACCTCATCGTGAACGCGTTCAAGTACACGCCCGAGGGCTCCACCGTGACGGTGGGCGCGCGAAAGGACGGGGCCTTCGTCGTCGTCGAGGTCGCCGACGACGGGCCGGGCGTGGCCGACTGCGACAAACCGCACGTCTTCGACCGCTTCTTCATCGCCGATGGGAACAGGCCGGTCGATTCGCACCGCAGCTTCGGGCTGGGGCTGTCGCTCTGCCGCGCGATCGTCGAGGCGCATGGGGGTATCATCGAGGTCGGAGATAATCAGCCCCATGGGGCCGTCTTCAAGTTCACCCTTCCCGCCGAGGAGGTAGAGATACATGAGTGATGCATCGCGGCAGCGTATTTTGGTGGTAGAGGACGACCCGGCTGTCCGCAACCTCGTCACGACGGCGCTCGACCTTCACGGCTACGATGTCGAGAAGGCCGAGACCGGGGAGCTCGCCGTCATGGAGGCCGCCTCGCGCAACCCGGACCTCATCATGCTCGACCTCGGCCTGCCCGATATCGACGGCGTCGAGGTCATCTCCAAGATTCGCGGCTGGTCGGCGGTGCCCATCATCGTCATCTCCGCGCGCACCGAGGACTCCGACAAGATCGGCGCGCTCGACGCCGGCGCCGACGACTACCTCACCAAGCCGTTCTCCGTCGAGGAGCTGCTCGCCCGCGTCCGCGCGAGCCTGCGGCGCTCGGGCATGGCGGGCGCGGGTGCGGCGGAGTCGAGCACGTTCGACAACGGGCCGCTGCACATCGACTTCGCCGCCGGATGCGCGACCTTGGCCGGCGAGGAGCTCCAGCTCACCCCCACCGAGTACAAGCTGCTCGCACTGCTCGCCAAGAACGTGGGCAAGGTGCTCACGCACACGTTCATCACCCATGAGATCTGGGGGACGAGCTGGGACAGCGACATCGCGAGCCTGCGCGTGTTCATGCGGACGCTGCGCAAAAAGGTCGAAGCCGATCCCGCGCACCCGCAGCTCATCCAAACGCACGTGGGCGTGGGCTACCGCATGCAGCGCCTGTGAGGGATCAGGCCTCCAGGCGCTCGTTGGCCTCGAGCCAAGCCATCTCGAGCTCGTCGAGTTCGCCTCGGGCGGCGGCGATGGCCTCCTGCTGGGCGGTGAGCGCGGCGAAGTCGGTGGGATCGATGTCGAACATCCCCCGCTCCAGCTCCTCGACCTTGGCCGTACGCGTCTCCATCTTGCGCTCGAGGGAGGCGACCTCTTTCTTCAGGCGCTGGCGCTCCGCATTCGAAAGGCCGTTCTGAGGACCCTGGGCGCCCGCCTGCGGGGCGTTCGAAGTATTGGGGTCACCCATCTGACCGCCGTTGAATCCGGGGGCCTGAGGACGCGCGGAACCGCCCGCACTCAAGCCCTCCGCCAGGCGGAGGTACTCATCAACGCCGCCCGGCACGTGTCGCAAGGTACCGTTGATGAGCGCCCACTGCTGGTCGGTCACGCGCTCCATGAGGAACCGGTCGTGCGTGACCAGGATGAGCGTTCCGGGCCAGCTGTCCAACAGGTCCTCCACGAGGGCGAGCATGTCAGTGTCGAGGTCGTTGCCGGGCTCGTCCAGGATGAGTACGTTGGGCTCCTCCAAAATGGTGAGCAACAGCGACAGACGACGCTTCTGGCCGCCGGAAAGGTCTTTGATGCGGCTCCACATCTGCTGCTGCGTGAAGCCGAGGCGCTCGAGGAGCTTCTCGGGGCTCGTCTCCTTGCCTTCCACCATCACGTAGCGCTTGCCGTGCGCCAGCACCTCGCGGATCATCTCGTCCTCCACGGGCTTGAGCTCGTCGAGCTGCTGGGACAGCACGCCGAAGCGCACGGTCGAGCCGATCTTCACGCGGCCGCGCAGGGGCTTGAGCTTGCCCTGGATGATGTTCAACAGCGTGGTCTTGCCCGCGCCGTTCTCGCCCAGCAGGCCGTAGCGGTCGCCCGCGCCGATGAGCCAGGTGACGTCCGAGAGTACGGGGCGGTCGGATGTGGCGCCCGAGGGGCGGCTCTCGGTCGAACCCTTGGCCGTGGGTTCGCCCTCATACCCCGCGTCCACGTCGACCACGTCGATGACCTGCTTGCCCAAGCGGCTCACAGCCAGACGCTTGAGCTCGAGCTCGTTGCGCACGGGCGGGACGTCGGCGATGAGCTCGCGCGCGGCCTCAACGCGGAACTTCGGCTTGGTGCTGCGCGCCTGCGCGCCGCGCGAGAGCCACGCGAGCTCCTTGCGCGCCATGTTCCGACGGCGCTCCTCGGTCACGGCGGCCATGCGGTCGCGCTCAACACGCTGCAGGATATAGGCGGAGTAGCCGCCCTCGAACGGATCGACGCAGCCGTCGTGCACCTCCCACATGGAGGTACAGACCTCGTCGAGGAACCAGCGGTCGTGCGTGACGACGAGCATGGCGCCGCTCCCCCGCTGCCAGCGGGACTTGAGGTGCGCGGCGAGCCAGTTGATGGTGCGCATGTCCAGATGGTTGGTGGGCTCGTCCAGCATAAGGACGTCATAGTCCCCGATGAGCAGGCGCGCCAGGTCCACACGGCGACGCTGACCGCCGGAGAGCTCGCCCACCAGGCCCTCCCAGGGCACATCCGCAATGAGGCCGTCCAGGATCTGCCGCACGCGCGGGCTCGCAGCCCATTCGTACTCGGGAAGATCGCCCACCACCGCGCGGTGCACGGTCGACGAATCGTCGAGCGCATCGCGCTGACCGAGCACGCCGACCGTCACATCTCGGCGGCGCGTCACGCGCCCCGCGTCCGGCTCGATCACCCCGGAAAGCACGCCGAGCAAGCTCGACTTGCCGTCGCCGTTTTTACCCACGATGCCGATGCGGTCGCCCTCGTTCACGCCCAGGGTGACATCATCGGCGATCAGCTTGGTGGGAAACTCCAGATGCACGCTATCGCAACCCAGCAAAATGGCCATGTTCGCCCGCTCCTCGCTTCTCGTATTCACAGCCATCCATCTTAACAGTCCACCCAGATAGCGGGCGGCGCGGATGAGCGGATGCAATTGCGAGGTCATCGATTGGAGGAATAACGTGAACGCAGCTCGAGGCGGGGGCATATTTCCGCAAGGCGTTTTTGTGATGCCGAAGGCGAACCACGCCTGAAGGAATTGTGCCCCCGCCTCGAGCGAACGGATTGATTGCCCCCCCTTATGAGAACATGCCCGTAAGGTAATCGTTCAGGCGCTTATCCTTGGGGCGCTGGAAGATCTGGTCGGTCTCACCGCACTCGACCATGGCGCCCATGTAGAAGAAGGCGGTGCGATTGGACACGCGGCTCGCCTGCTCCATGTTGTGCGTCACGATCACGATGGCGCGGTCCTTCACCACGCTCTGCATGAGCTCCTCGATGGCAAGGGTAGAGATGGGATCGAGCGCCGAGCAGGGCTCGTCAAACAGGATGACATCCGGGTGCATGGCGAGCGTGCGGGCGATGCACAGGCGCTGCTGCTGACCGCCGGAGAGCGAGAACGCGCTCTGATGCAGCTTGTCCTTGACCTCATCCCACAGGGCGGCACCGCGCAGGGACTCCTCGACCAGGGCGTCGAGATTCTCCCTGCCCCGCAGGCCATGGCGCTTAGGCGCGAAGACGATGTTCTCGTAGATCGTCTTGTGGAACGGATTCGGCTGCTGGAACACCATGCCGATCGAACGGCGCAGTTCGTAGAGGTTCTCCTCGCGCGTGTTGATGTTGCGCCCGTAGTAGAAGATCTCGCCCTCGACGCGGCAGCCGCGGATCTCGCGGTTCATGAGGTTCAAGCTGCGCAGGAACGTGGACTTGCCACAGCCGGACGGGCCGATCAAAGCGGTGATCTCGCCCTTGTGAAACGCCAGCGAGGTATCGTGCAGCGCATGGTTCGAGCCGTAATGGACGTTGACGTCGCACGTCTCGAGCACGACCTCGGAGGTGGGAGCCATCTCGGCGGCGGCGGTACCGATGACCGCCTGGTCCATGGCGGTCTCGCCCGTAATCACTTCACTCATTCGGCGGTCATCCTTTTAGCCAGGGCCTTGCCCGCGAGGCGGGAGAGCACGTTGAACAGAAGCACGCAGATCATCAGCAAAGCGGCGGTGCCCCACACAATGTGCTGTGCCTCGGGGCTGCCCTCGCCGTAGATCTTGTAGATGTGCACCGCGAGCGACTCGCCGGGGCGGAAGATGTTCCAAGCGCACGTGGGGCTCGCGAAGTTGAGCGTGAGGAAGTTCAGGCGCACCGGGCTCGACATGCCGGAGGTGAACAGCAGGGCTGCAGCCTCGCCGAACACGCGGCCGGCGGAGAGTACGACGCCCGTGACAATGGCGGGCATGGCGGCCGGGATGAGCACATGGACCGTGGCCTCCCAACGCGTGAGGCCCATGGCCAGACATGCATCGCGCTGATGCTGGGGCACGTCCTCGAGCGCCTGCTGGATCACGCGCACCAGGATCGGGATATTGAACATGGTGAGTGCCACGGCGCCGGAGATGATCGAGTACTTCCACCCGAAGTTCACGGAGAACACGAGGAAGCCGAACATGCCCACGACGATGGAGGGCAGCGAGGACAGAGTCTCGATGGCCGTGCTCGCGATCGCGGTGATAGGGCCGTCCGGGGCGTACTCGGTGAGGAACACCGCCGCGCCCAAGCTCACCGGCACCGAGATCAGCAACGTGATGATGAGCAGGTAGAACGAGTCGAACAGCTGGTAGGCCACGCCGCCGGCCGCGCCGTTGGAGCGGCTCGGCTGCGTGAGGAAGCCCGGGGTCAGCAGGGTGGAGAGGCCCTCGTAGAGGATATAGGCCACCATCGACACGACGATGAGCATGACAAAGCACGCGATGCCGGTGAGCACGGCGGTGGCGATGCGGTCACCGCGCTGGGCGCGCAGGATGTGGCCCTCGTCGATGGCGAGCGGGCGGGGTGCGCCGGAAGCAGGCGCCTGAGTGGTGGTGCGCTCATCAGCCACGGGACTTCGCCCCCTTCTTGCCGATCATATGGATGATCAGGATGAAGATGAGCGACATGCCCATCAACAGCAGGCCGAGCGACCACAGAACGTCCTTCTGCACCGATCCATCTGCGTAGATCGCCATGCTGGTGGTGAGGGTCGTGGTGATGGTCGAGGCCGGGGATAACAGGGACAGCGGCATGACCTCGGCACCGCCGATGACCATGCGCACCGCGAGCGTCTCTCCGAAGGCGCGCGTCATGCCGAGGATGACCGCGGTCATGAGGGAGGGCAGCGCGCTCTTGATCACGACGTGGCGGATGGTCTGCCAGCGCGTGTACCCGAGGGCGAGCGAGCCCTGACGATAGCCATCGGGCACGGCGCGCAGGGCGTCCATGGAAAGCGTGGTCACCGTCGGCAGGATCATGACGGCCAGCACGATGGCACCGGGCAGGATGCCCATGCCGGTCTGCGTGCCGAAGACGGCCTTGCAGGCGGCGACGACCACGTGGAAACCGATCAGGCCGAACACGACGGAGGGGATGCCCACGAGCAGCTCGACCATCGGCTGAAAGATCTTCTTGCCGAAGTCCGGACGAATCTCGACCGCGAAGATCGCCGATCCGATGGCGATCGGCAGCGCGATGGCGGTCGACAGCAGCGTGACCGCGAAGGAGGTGATGATGAGCGGAAGCGCGCCCGTCTGGGGCAGGCCGGTCGACTCATCGATGTTGGCAAGGCTCCAGTCGGTGCCGGTGAAGAAGCCGACCACGTCCACGCCGTCCTTGAAGAAGGTGGAGAGGCCCTTTTGCGCGACCATGACGATGAGCGCGAGGACCAGCAATGTCACGAGCGCGACGCACGCGCCCGTGACACCGAAACCGACCTTCTCAAGGTTGCGCTTGGGCATCTGTTTTGCCATGACGCACCTTTCGAGAGGATATGTGAAGAGGGTCTTACTTCTCGGTGACGACGCCGTTCGCGTCCTTCACCACGGCCATCTTGGAGACCGGGATGAAGCCCTGCTCGGCGACGAGAGAGCCCTGGACGTCATCGGAGAGCATGTACTCGAGGAAGGCACGGGTGGCCTCATCGGCGTCCTTGGCGCAGTACATGTGCTCGGTGGCCCAGATCGGGAAGGAGTTGTCGAGAACGTTCTCGCTCGCGGGCTCCACGCCGCCGACCTTGATGGCGGTGAACTTGGAGTCATCGAAGTGGGAGAAGTCGATGTAGGAGATGGCGTTGTCGGTGGAGCCCATCAGGGTCTGGACGTCGCCGGACTTGTCCTGCTCGGGCTGAGCGGGCTTGTAAGTGTTCTTCTCGTCACCGAAGACGGCGGCCTCGAAGGTGGCGCGGGTGCCGGAGCCCTCCTTGCGGTTGACGACGACGATCTCGGCGTCCTCGCCACCGACCTCGCTCCAATTGGTGATGGTGCCGCCGAAGATGCGTTTAAGCTGCTCGAGGGTCAGGTCGTCGACGGTGACGTTCTTGGAGACGATCGGGCCCATGCCCACGACGGCGACCTCGTGGTCGACAAGCTTGGCGGCGGCATCGGCGTCGAGCTTGGTCTCGGCGAAGACATCGGAGTTGCCGATGGTCACGGTGCCGGAGGACACGGCGGTGAGGCCGGCGCCGGAGCCGTTACCGGAGCCGGAGATCACGCAGTCGGGGTTCTCGTTCATGAACTGCTCGGCCGCAGCCTCGACGAGGGCCTGGAAGGAGGAGGCGCCGTCGTAGGTGACCTCGCCCGCAACACCGGCGGCGGCATCGGTGGAACCGGCGGCAGGAGCCTCGGAGCCACCGCAACCGGCAAGGCCGAGACCGGCCACGGCGGCGACACCACCGGCAAGACCGAGGAAGGAGCGGCGAGAGCAGGAATAATCGAACATGGTTCTCCCTTCGAGAGCATAGTCGGCGCGATTTCGCGCTGGGCGGAACGGGGCTCATCTTCATCCCCCATGAGGCGTGTTCGGGCCCCATCCGCCGTACGCCAAGCACAATACCGCGCGCTCACCACCCATTTGCCCTCGTTCGCCGTCTCTTACGGCACTCTGACCGAGCATTACCACGTGCTTTGACCCGCCTTACAAGCGGCTTACATATGAAAAGGCGGTGTCACGCTCAACTGTGACACCGCCTTCAGCGAAATATGATGCTTCTTCCGAGCGGCTCACATTTCAACCGCTCAACGCCCTAGTGCTTCTTTTTCGGGCGCTTCTTCTTGGCGGGCTGACCCGCCTTCTTGGCGCTCGGAGCATCGTGGCGCTTGCGGTACAGATGTCCGCCGAAGACCATGGACACCGCGATGATCGCGATGCAGAGGAGCTGCTCCCAGATATTCGGGGCCTCCATGCTAGAGCTCCAATTCGTTCAAGCGCACGAGCGCGATGATGTACATCTTGAGGGCGTCGCGAAGGAGCTGCTCGTTGGCGGCCTCGTTCGGGCCGTGCATGCTGCCCGCCCACGCGGGGAGCTCCAGGCCGTTATCCTCAGGGCCGAACGAGACGGCGCTCTTGAAATTGCGCGCATAGGTGCCGCCGCCCATGGAGAAGGGCTCTGCGGACTTGCCCGTGACCTCACGATACGTGTTGAGCAACGCGCGGACCGCCGGGCTGTCCGCGGAGACGCTGAAGGGTTCCTTGGCGCGGCCGGCGATGAACTCAGCGCCATACCGCGATGCGTGCGCCCTGCAGATCATGGTCATCTCATCGGAAGTGGTGGAGTCGGGATAACGGACGTCGATGGTCTGGAGGATATGTCCGTCCGCCACCTCGATCGTACCCGCGTTGCAGGTAAGGGCGCCAAAGGCATCGCTCTCGGCGGCGATGCCCAAGCCCTCCCCCGCCGTACCGTCATGCACCACGGAGAGCAGGTCCAGGTAGGAGCGCTCCGCGGGATCGAACAGGTCGGGCTGAGCGTCCATGACCTCGTGCAAGTAGCCCACCACGAGCGCGATGGCGTTGATCGTGCCCTCAGGAAGAGAGGCGTGTCCGCCGATACCCTGGGCGAAGATGCGCGTGCAGCCCTCGCCGGCATCCTCGAGCGTGATGCGATCCGCATTGGCCTGCGGGGTGGGAAGGTCGGACAGGGGCGCGGCGATGATGCACTCGGACTGGCTGGGGATGGCGTTGGTCGCCTCGGCGCCGCTCCAGGAGCGAATGATGCCGTTCTCGATCTTTGCGCTCTTGAACGTGCCGCCAAAGCAGCCCTTCTCGGCGTTGCACACGGGGAACTCGGCATCGGGGGTAAAGAGGAACAGCGGCTGCTCATGACCGGCCAGGTAGTGCTTGACGTCGGTCATGCCCACCTCCTCGTCGCAGCCGATGAGGGCACGGAACGTGTAGCGCGGGGTGATGCCCTCACGCAGGAAGAATGCGCCAGCATAGAGCGACAGGACAGCGGGGCCCTTGTCGTCGATCACGCCGCGACCGAGCAGCCAGCCCTCACGACGCTCCATGGAAAACGGGTCGGTATTCCAACCGGGACCGGCGGGGACCACATCGACGTGCGCGATGGTGGCGATCTGCTCTTCACGCTCGCCCGGTATATCAGCCATGCCCACATACCCAGCATCGTCATTCACCTGATAGCCCAGGCGCCCGGCGATAGACAGAGCGCAATCGAGCGCAGAACGCACCTCGGAACCAAACGGGGAACCTTCAGCCCCCTGAGAGTCATCGGCGACGGACGGATGAGAGACAAGCTCGGCGATATCGCGAACAGCGTCCTCCCAAACATCCTCGACATATGCGTCGACGCGCGCGGCAAGATCATATGCCATGTTCTTCACCCCTCAACTGCCGCCCGAGAGAACCACGGCGGCTCAAATTGACACATTGCGCAATATCTTATCCTTAAACACCGAACAGAGAAGCGATCTCTTCAACGGAGTGGCAGGCAAAGACAGCACCAGCATCCTCGAGTTCGTCATGTTCCGCAGCACCCGAATACAGCCCGATGCAGGGGATGCCAAGCTCAGCGGCCCCAAGCACATCGTACTTACGATCGCCGATCATAACGGCATCATTCGCGTCAGCGCCGAGCATCTCGAGTGCAGCGGCGATGGATTCGGGCTTTGAATACCGGACGCCCGGAACCCGACCGGCGATAGCGTCGAACTGCGTAACGCCGAGCATTGCCAGAAGGTCTATTGCAGACGATTCGATTCGGGACGTCGCAACAGCCAGGCGACGATCCTGAGCGCGCAAACCATCAAGGAGGGCGCTCATGCCGGGCATCAAGGGAAGCTCATCGGCAGTGACCGTCTCCTCAAACAGCCTCCGATACTCCGCTGCGACTTGAAGCGCACCATCTGCGTCGATGTCGCACACAAGGCGAATACCCTCCTCCAAGGGAGGGCCGATCAACGGAAGCAGCTGCTCATCGGACACATCGAATCCGCGGCGCGAAAGCACGTCACGGACAACGCGAAAGATGGCGGGTTGCGTGTCGGCGACCGTGCCGTCGAAATCGAAAAGCACGACGCGCCTTGATCGGACGCACGATACATCGAAATTGGCTGAACTCATCATGAGACCCCACAAACGCAAACGGATCGAAAAAGACCCCGACGGACATACGCCCGTCGGGGTCTGCAGCGAACCTAAGGCTCAAAGGCGAAATACCTGAGATTTACTCGGCGTCCTCGGCCTTCTCCTCGCCCTCGAGCGGGGTGACCTCGATCTCGATGCCGAGGGTCTCGGCAGCGGACTTCATGGACAGGGAGATGCGACGACGGTCGAGGTCGATCTCCATGACCTTGACCTGGACCTTGGCGCCCACAGCGGTGACCTGGGCAGGCTGGTCCACGTGCTTGTTGGCCATCTCGGAGATGTGCACGAGGCCCTCGATGCCGTCACCGAGGTCGACGAACGCGCCGAAGGGCACGAGCTTGGTGACGGTGCCCTCGACGATGGCGCCCACGGGGTACTTCTTGACGAGTGCGCGCCACGGATCCTCGGTGGTCTGCTTGAGACCAAGGGAGATGCGCTCGCGGTTGAGGTCGACATCGAGAACCTCGACCTCGACCTCCTGGCCGACCTTGACGACCTCGGAGGGGTGGTTGACGTGGTTCCAGGAGAGCTCGGAGATGTGGATGAGGCCGTCGATGCCGCCCAGATCCACGAAGGCGCCGAAGTCCACGATGGAGGAGACGGTGCCCTTGAGGCGCATGCCGCTCTTGAGCTTGGAGAGGATCTCGGAGCGCTCGGCCTTGCGGGACTCCTCGAGCACCACGCGGCGGGAGAGCACGACGTTGTTGCGGTTGCGATCCATCTCGATGACGCGAGCCTCGATGCGGGTGCCGAGGTAGGAGGTGAGGTCCTTCACGCGGCGCAGGTCGACGAGGGAGGCGGGCAGGAAGCCGCGCAGGCCGATGTCGAGGATAAGACCGCCCTTGACGACCTCGATGACCTCGCCCTCGACGTTCTCGCCGGCGTTGAACTTCTCCTCGATGCGGTTCCAAGCACGCTCGTACTCGGCGCGCTTCTTGGAGAGAACCAGACGACCGTCCTTGTCCTCCTTCTGGAGCACGAGCGCCTCGATGGAGTCGCCCAGCGCCACGAGGTCGGCGGGGTTGGCATCCTTGCGGATGGAGAGCTCGCGGACGGGGATGACGCCCTCGGACTTGAAGCCGATGTCGACGAGGACCTCGTCGCGCTCGATCTTCACAACGGTGCCGTTGACCAGGTCGCCCTCATCGAAATCGGTGATGGAGTTGTCGATGAGGTTGTTCATCTCCTCGGTATCGACGTCGTCGAGGGAGAAGATGGACGAGTTCTGAATCTCACTCAAAGGTGGACCCCTTTCGAACTACGGGGCCCCGATTACCTGACCTGCAGATGGTTGCTTGCAAAGAGCGGACGAGCCGCCAGCGCGCGCGCACCGTTTGGAACAATCTCGGGGGCCGACAGATACTGACGTGAACTATAAACATTCACGGTTCTTTAGAGTACGTTGAATCCCCATCTTTTTCAAGCGACAACCACGATTTTTTCGCCGGCGGCACGAATTGGCCGCGAGCGAGAACGACCCCTCCCACATCGGACGGTCAATCGAGCGGTCGCGAGGCTAGATGGGCGCCAACGGGGTACAAGGGGTTCAACGCGCACCGCGCCATCACACACCCACATCGCCACTCCACGCGAACCGAACCCCAGGAGACGCTCATGCCTCAGCTCAAAGCCGTCGTCTTCGATATGGACGACACGCTGCTCAGCATCAATCTCAGCGCCTTCATCGGCATGTTCGCACTCGATGAGGCCAAGCTGCTCGCCCAGGTCGCCCGCAAACCCATCGTGTCGCTCTTCTCCCCCGTCGGCTCGGCCATGCTCGCCCTCAACAACGGTGACCGAGCGCCGGGCGACACGCGCACCAACCGGCAGTTCTTCGCCGATGAGCTCGAGCGCCGCTGCGGCATCCCGGTCCTCGAGCCCGCCATCGCCGACGTGCTCGAATTCTACGAACGTGAGATCATGCCAAAGAAGAACGACCGCGCCATCTCCGCCCGGCCGCGCGAGGGCGCCCACGAGGCGGTGCAGACCGTGCTCGACCATGGCATGCGCATCGCGCTGCTCACCAACCCGAGTTTCTCGCGTTCCTGCATCGAATGCCGCATGGGTTGGGGCGACATGCTCGACATGCCCTTCGAGCTTGTGACCACGTGGGAGAACTCAACGCGCGTCAAGCCGTGTGCGGGCTATTATCTCGACTCCCTCGCCACGCTCGGCCTCGCCCCCGAGGAGACCCTCATGGTCGGCAACGACCCCAAGCGCGACTTCCCCGCACCCGACATCGGCCTCAAGACGGCCTATGTGGGCAACGGCTTCCAGCCCAACGCCCTCTGGAACGGCAGCATGGCCGACTTCGCCCGAAACTTCGACGAGATCGAAGAGCGTTTCAGCAACGGCGAATAGGCCCTCGCGGGGAGCTGGAGGCGACCACTTTACATCGATCGAACGACGCACCCGAGCCCAAACGGCGCCGCCGAACGTGTAATGTCGAAAAATGCGCAGCTGAACCGCTTCATTTTCGACATTGCGCACTCAGCGGCGTATGACTCTGAAACGCAGATACACCCTGGCGGCAACCGCGTCGCGACGCCTCGTCTACAGCCTCGTCTCCCCCGTCATGAGCTTCAAGATCTCGACATCGGTGTCCTTCATGCCCACGCGGCCGACGTAGCCCATGCTCGCGATGGTCTCTTCGACCGTATCCATGACGATGCCCTCGCCCGCGCGGAAGCCCCGGCCCGCCTGCGCCATGTCGGCACCGAGGATCGCGGCGTCGACGGCGGCCGAGATCTTGGCGGCGCAGCTGGCCTTGGCGCCGTCGCACACGATACCGCCCACATTGCCGAGCGTGTTCACGATGGTGGCACCCACCTGCTCGCGCGAGCCGCCGCGCATCCACGTCACGGCCGCGCCGGCGCCGCAGCCGGCGCAGACCACGCCGCAGAAGGCGGACAGGGCGCCGATGTAGCTCTTGACGTGGATGGCAACCAGGTCGGACAGGGCGAGGGCGCGCAGGAGCCTCTCCCCCTCGATGCCGAGGGCCTCGGCGTAGGTGGCCACGGGCATGGCGCAGGTGATCCCCTGGTTGCCCGAGCCGCACACGATGGCGACGGGCAGGGCGCAACCGCTCATGCGGGCATCGGAACCGGCGGCAGCGCGGGCGCGGGCGCGGCAGGCCAGATCGTCGCCGCGCGTTGCGAGCAGCGTGCGGCCGACCTCGGCGCCCCACTCATTGGCCAGGCCCTCCTCAGAAATGGCCGTGTTGAGCGTGAGCTGGCGCTCGAGGGACTCGCGGGCGCCGGAGATGTCGCCGCTCTCGACGAAATCCAGGATCGCATTGAGGGTGAGGCCCTCGAGGGGCTTGGCAGCGGGCGCATCCGCCCCCTCAGCGGTTTGCACGGCGCTCATGAGCGCACAGGTCCCGGAACAGGAGTCCTCGACATCGCCGCCGCGGGCGGCGGGGCACAGGCGGTTCGCCGGGACGCCATCGCGGGTGCAGCGCACGACGTTGGTGTGGTGCTCGGAGATGGCGACCTCGGACATATGGCCCAGGGCGCTGGCCTTGACCTCGATGTACAGGTTGGGCACGCCCTCCACGAGGGCGACCTCGCAATAGCCCTCCCGGGCGAGCAGCTCGCGCGTGCGGGCGATGGCCGCCTCGCCCACGCCCTCCAGCGCCTCGAGGGCCGCCGATGCGTCGCCCCCGACCGCGCCGAGCACGGCCGCGGCCTCGACGCCGCGCATGCCGCCTGAATTGGGAACGGTCACGCTCTTGACGTTCTTGATGATGTTGCCGGAGCAGCCGACCTCGAGGGATTCGGGTTCGCATCCCAAAACCAAGCGGGCGAGGGCGGCGGCGTATGCGACCGCGATCGGCTCGGTGCAGCCGAGCGCGCAGATCAGCTCGGAGTTCAGCAGGTCGCACAGCGCGCGGTCGCGCTCTTCGAGCGTCATATCGGTCACGTTCTTCCCGTCCACGGCAGGTCCTTTCGAATCGGCTTCGCTCGCCCATATAAGTGTAGCAGCCCTCTCCTCCCTTCTCATGAAAATGCGGTCCGCCCCCAGGGGGTCGGACCGCGGAGTCGCCTGAGCGGGAGATGGGCGGACGCCTAGCCGAAGAAGCGCTCGATCTCGATGGCCGCGTTCTCGAGTGAATCGGAGCCGTGGATGATGTTGGCGTTCACGTCGTTGGCGAAGTCGCCGCGGATGGTGCCGGGAGCGGCGTCGAGCGGGTTGGTGGCGCCCATGATGGTGCGCATCTTGGAGACGGCGCCGAGGCCCGACACGACCATCTTCACCACCGGGCCGCTCGTCATGAACTCGACGATGTCGCCGAAGAACGGCTTCTCGGCGAGATGCGCGTAATGCGCCTTGACAAGGTCCTCGTCGAGCTCGCACTTCTCCATCTTCTCGATGGTGAGCCCGCAGCGCTCGATGCGGTCGATGATGAGGCCGGTCTTGCGGTCTCGGACGGCGTCGGGCTTGATCATGATGAAGGTCTTCTCGATATCTGCCACGATATCCCCTTTCGCTGAGAGGTCGTATGGCGCGCCGGGTGCGCCTTATGTACGCTATGCCATGGTACCCAAATCCGTCGGGCACAAGGGGTCTTTTTGCCGAAGGGCGGAGCTGGAACGTTTCCGCATGCGGGAAATCACCCATCGCCCACGAAACCGCCATCACCGAAGCGCCCTATCGCGCCCCCTCTCCCATGGGGACGACGGGCGGCATGCCCTCGACATGCGCCTCGTCCGCGACAAGCGACGTGCGCACCAGGCGCAACTGCTCCTCGACCGCCGAAGGGGCCGTCCCCCCCATCGTGGTGCGCGCCGCGACGATGGCGTCGATGTCGAGCGCGGAGACGATATCGGGGCCGAACAGCGCGCTCGCCTCCTGGAACACGGAAAGCGGCAGGTCGTCGAGCCGGCAGCCGCGCTCCTCGCATACAAGGACCAGTCGGCCGACGATCTCATGCGCCTCGCGGAATGGCATCCCCTTCTTGACCAGGTAGTCGGCGACGTCCGTCGCGGCGAGATGGCCGACGCCGCAGGCGGCGCGCATGACATCGGCGTTGAACGTGCACGTGGAGATCATCCCGGCCATGATGGACATGCCCTGCGACAGCGTTCGCGCGGAATCGAGCATGCCGCCCTTATCCTCCTGCAAGTCCTTGTTGTACGCCAGCGGCAGGCCCTTGCACGTCACCAACAGCTGCAGGAGGTTGCCGTACACGCGCCCAGTCTTCCCGCGGATGAGCTCGGCGAAATCCGGGTTCTTCTTCTGGGGCATGATGGACGACCCCGTGGAATACGCGTCCGAAAGGGTGATGTAGCCGAATTCCGAGCTGCTCCACAGCACGATCTCCTCCGCGAGGCGCGAGAGGTGCATGGCCATGGTCGAGCAGGCGAAGTGCAGGTCGAGGATAAAATCGCGGTCGGACACCGCATCCAGGGAGTTGCAGATGACGCGCGAGAAGCCCATCGCGTACGAGGAGGCGACGCGATCGAGCGGGTACGAGGTCCCGGCGAGCGCCGCGGCGCCGAGCGGCGATGCGTCGGCGGCGTCGAACGCGGCGGTGAGGCGCGTGAAGTCCCGCGCGAACATCCAGTAGTACGCGAGCAGGTGGTGCGAGAGCAGGACGGGCTGCGCATGCTGGAGGTGCGTCATTCCCGGCAGGACCACCTTGTCGTTCTCGCGCGCCGCCTCGACCAGGACCTCGCGCACATGCAGGTTCGCCCCCATGAGTTCCCGGGCGAGGGCCTTCGCGGCGAGCCGCGTGTCGGTCGCCACCTGGTCGTTGCGCGAGCGCCCCGTGTGCAGGCGCTTGCCCGCCTCGCCGATGCGTCGCGTGAGCTCCCCCTCGATCGCCATGTGGATGTCCTCATCCTCGATGCGGAACGGGAACGTCCCCGCGTCGATCTCCCCCTCGATCTCGGTGAGCCCCCTCACGATGTCGTCGCAATCGCCCTGGGAGATGATCCCCTGCTTGGCGAGCATGCGGGCATGCGCCATGGAGCCCGCGATATCCTGCTTGTAAAGGTGCTTGTCGACCGGCAGCGACGCTCCGAACTCCTGCGCGGAGATCGCGACGCCCTCCTTGAACCGTCCGCCCCAAAGCGCCATCCTCGTCCGTCCCTTCCTCATGTGATCTCGTTCATTCCCGAAAACGGGGCCGGTGCCGCGCGCGGGTGAACCGCGCGTGCGCGGCCGCGCACGTCAGTAATTGACGGCGCGATCCATATCCCAGGCCTCACCAGAGCCGCCCACCACGTCGAACGCCGGCGACACCGCCGCATGGGCACCCCCGATCTCGGCTTTCTTCGTCGCCCAGGTCTTGATGGACAGGCCCTGGATGTCGATGAAGCCCTTGGCCGCCTTCTGGTCGAACGCGTCGTCGTTCTCATAGGTGGCAAGCGCCGGGTCATACAGCGCGGCGGCGCTCTTGCAGCCCACGACCACGCATCCGCCCTTGTAGAACTTCAGCTTCACCGCACCGGTCAGATCCTGCTGGGTGGCCCCCATGAAGGCGTCGAGCGCCTGCTTGAAGGGGCTGAACCAACGACCGTTGTAAACCTGATCGGCCCAGAGCTGCTCGAGGGCGAGCTTGTGATGGAGCACATCGCGCTCCAGGCACAGGTCCTCGAGCGCCTTGTGCGCCTGGATGAGCGCGAGGCCGGCAGGCTCCTCGTAGCACTCACGGGACTTCAGGCCCACGTAGCGATTCTCGATCATGTCGATACGGCCGTAGCCGCACGAGCCCGCGATGGCGTTGAGCTCAGCGATGAGCTCCGCCAGCGGCAGGTCCCGCCCGTCGAGGCTCGTGGGCACGCCCGCGGTGAACCCGACCTCGACGTAGGTGGCGACGTCGGGGGCTTCGAGCGGGTCGACGGTCATCGTCCAGATGTCCGCCGGGGGCTCGGCCCACGGGTCCTCGAGCACGCCCGCCTCGATGGCGCGTCCCCACAGGTTGTCGTCGATGGAGTAGGGTTTCTCGATGCTCTGCGCGACCGGCACGCCGTGCTTTTGCGCATAGGCGATCTCATCGGGGCGCATGCCGAGGTCCCATTCACGGACCGGCGCGATGACCTTGAGCGACGGGTCGAGCGCGACGATCGAGGTCTCGAAGCGCACCTGGTCGTTGCCCTTGCCCGTGCACCCGTGGGCGACGCTCGTGGCACCGTGTTTGTGGGCCACTTCGACGAGGTGCTTCGAAATCAGCGGGCGGGAGAGCGCGGAAAGCAGCGGGTACTTGTTCTCGTACATGGCGTTCGCGGCGATGGCGCAGGTGATATAGTCGGAGGCGAACTCATCGGTCATGTCGATGACCTCGACGGCGACGCAGCCGAGCATCTTCGCCTTCTCGGCGACTTTCTCCAGGCCGTCATGCTCTTGGCCTACGTTGCCGAGCATGGCGATGACATCGAGGCCCATCTCGTTTTGGAGCCATTTGATGCACACGGAGGTGTCGAGGCCGCCGGAATACGCGAGCACGACCTTCTCTTTTGCGGGGGCGTTGTTCATGGCGTTCATGGGTTCAACCTTTCACGATGCGTTGATGCGGTGGAATGGGTGAGCCCAACCGATACGGCGGTGCGCGCGACTCGCACCTATGCCGTCATGCGCCGCGAGTCGCGTGCGGCGCATGCCTTATGAAAAATCCGCCTCTCGGCGGACGTTCCCTCGACGATATCGGCTGGACCCTGCTTGGAGGCCTCGACCTCCATGCGAACGGGGACAACGGCTATCGTCGTCGGGAGATTGCACGCTGGCGTCGGGCGGCCGCATCGGCGGCGTTCTGGCAAGAAGCCGCGGCGGAGACCGCCGAGCCCATGTATGTCGCCAGAAGCTGTGCCACGGTTACTCATCCCTTCGAAACCAGCCGCGCCAATCGTTGGTTCGCTATAGTAGCCTAAAGTGAGGAAGTCGGCATCCCACTATTTCGAATATTACGGCCCTGTTTCTCAAATGAATAAGAAACAGGGCCACATGAATACATATCGCTTAATCTCGGAGATATCTGGATAGAAACTCGCGGGTGCGGGGATGCGTCGGCTCGGTGAACATGCGCTCGGGATCGCCCTGCTCGGCGATGACACCTCGGTCCATGAACACCACGCGGTCGGACACGGTTCGCGCGAACTCCATCTCGTGCGTCACCACGACCATCGTCATGCCGTCGCGGGCGAGCCCGCGCATGACCTCGAGCACCTCTCCGACGATCTGCGGGTCGAGCGCGCTCGTGGGCTCGTCGAACAGCATGATCTTAGGACGCATGCACAGGGCGCGGGCGATGGCGACGCGCTGCTTCTGCCCTCCGGAGAGCGTGGATGGCGCGGCATGGGCGAAGCCCTCCAGCCCAACCGAGCGCAAGTGCCCAAGCGCCACCTCCTCGGCCTCGGCCTTCGACATTTTCTTGCGGGTGATGGGCGCCAACGTGCAGTTGGCGAGCACATCCATGTTGTTGAACAGGTTGAAGCCCTGGAACACCATGCCGATGTCCTCGCGCAGGGCGTTCACATCCACATGGTCCGCGGTCAGGTCGCTCCCCTGGAACCACACGTGGCCCGCGTCGGGCGTCTCCAGCAGATTGACGCACCTCAGCAGGGTCGATTTACCCGATCCGGACGCGCCGATGATCGTCACGACCTCGCCGGGGGCGACGTCAAGATTGACGTCGCGCAGGACCTCCAGGTCGCCGAAGGACTTGCGCAGCCCCTCGATGCGCACCAGGTATTCGCCGGCGGGCGCCGTCGCGATGATGTCACTCGTATTCATGGTTCAGCGCTCCTCGACGTTGACGGGCTGATCGGATGTGCCGCCGAGCTTCACGGACTTGACGTCGAGTCGACTTGCGAGGCGCCCCAGCAGCCACGAGGCGAACATGGTGAGGCACAGGTACATCACGCTCGTCACGAGCGCGGCCTCGAACTTGGCATAGTAGATGCCGCCCACGGTGGTGGTGGCGAACATGAGGTCGAACGTGCCGATGACCGAGAGCACCGACGAGTCCTTGATGTTGATGACGAGCTCGTTGGAAAGACCGGGGATGGCGAATTTGACGCCCTGCGGGAAGACGACCTTGCGCATCGCCTCCCATTGCGAGAGGCCGAGCGAGCGGGCCGCCTCCATCTGGCCGGCGTCGACCGACTCGATGCCGCCGCGCAGCACCTCCATCATGTAGGCCGTGGAATTGAGCACGATGGTCACGAGACCGGCGGTGAACGTGCTCCAGATCGCGTTGATCTGCGTGGTGGTGAGTTCGGTCATCTTGAAGAGCCCGAAGACGCCGAAGAAGATGATCATCGCCTGCACCATCATCGGGGTGCCTCGGACCACGGTGCTGTAGACGCGGGCGAACCCGCTGCCCACGACCTTCCAGAAGCGCACGAAGTCATTGTCCGAGCGGTCGATGACCTGGATGCGCAGGAACACCAGGAGCAGGGCGAGGAAGAAGGCGATCACCGTGCCGAACACCGCGAGCGCGACCGTGGTCTTGAAGCCCGAGAAAAAGATCTCCCGGCTGTTGTAGAGCATGTAGAACATGCTCTCGAGCGTGGAGGCGGGACGCGTCTCGGCGGCGACGGCGGCATGCCAGGCCGAGGCGATGCCGCATCCGACGCGATCCACGGCGAGCACCGCGGTGATAGCGGCGACCGCATAGGAGCCGTAGCGCAGGGCGCGAACGACGCCGGGGCGCGTGAACGGCGAGGTGCGCGAATATGTCTTCCATCGCGCGAGCTTGAACACCAAGGCAATGGCGGCGATCACAAGCCAGGCGGCGAGCAGGTAGTACACGGCGACCTCAAGCGCATACGCATGCGCCATGAAACTCAAAGAGGGACGAGGCGAGGCGGACAACGCCATACCCGCGGCGGCGATGGCGCTCGTACCCAAAAGCACGTAGCGGTGGTCCCTGCGGATAAACGAGGTCACGCGACCAAACGGGCCCTCGCCCGAGGGTGCGGTAATCATGGATCGACTCCTTTAGGTTGGACTGACGAAGCAGCGGCGAGAATGGCGTCTGACGTCCTTGATGCAGGTAGCCCAGACCCGGGCTTATTCTCGTAAAGCGTTTCTGTGAAGCCGAAGGCGAACCACGCTTGGAGAGATTAAGCCCGGGTCTGGGCGGCGCGATGCGTTACGCCGGCTGGCGATCCATGCAGGCGGACCACATGTCCTGGCGCTGCTCGTCATCGATACCGGCGATAGCCTCGTTGATCTCGTCGAGGACCGCCTCGTTCTCCTTGGCGACCCCGGCGTTGTCGGGCATGACCGAGCCCTCGAACGCATCCTCCATGTCGAGGACGACGAGGTCGGGATAGACCTCGAGGAGCTTGGGTGCGGAGAGCATGGAATACGTGATGATGTCACATGTTCCGTTGCGCAGGTTCTCGACGACCATGGGCACGGTCTCGGCGGGAGTCATGTGATTCGCCCCCGCGATCTGGGCGATGACGTCGTCGTACATGGTCGCCGCCTGGCCGAGGATCGAAGCTCCGGCAAGCTCATCGAACGTGGTGGCCCCGGCATAGGCGGAATCGCCCCTGCAGATCATGACGATGTCGTCGTCGACATACGAATCGGAGAACGCCGCGGCGGCCGCGCGCTCGGGCGTGACGGACATGCCTGCGCACACGATGTCGACCTGGCCGTTGTTGAGCGCGTCGATGAGCGAGCCGAACTCGAGCTTGACCGCGACGGGTTCCATGCCAAGGCCATCGGCGATGATCTTCGCGACCTGCACGTCGTAGCCATCGGCATAGGCGCCGGGCACGTTCTCGATGGGGATGGTGTACTCGGACTCCTCGGAGACCTGCCAGTTGTACGGAGCGTACGCCGCCTCCATGCCGACGCGCAGGGTCTTGCCGTCGCCGAGCTGGGCGCCCGAGGCAGTTGCGCCGTCATCGGCGACGCTGCCGTTGCCTTGGGGGGCCGGGCCGCAGCCCGCGAGGAACATCATGCCTCCCACGCTCAATGCCGTCATGCCCGAGAGCTTCAAGAACTCCCTGCGCGAACGCATGACAGGTTGTACAGATACAGAGACAGTCTCGTGAGTCATGATGATACCTCCGGTTTTTGTCTGAGACCCCTTCCGCACGACGCAACCAGAGGGGGCCCATCCCCCTCTCCCTTGCAACTTAATGCGTGAAAATTCCGCGTGCTGTAGGGCAGGATACTCCGTCTAGATGGAGTGTCACCACGAGGTATACCAGGAAATATGTTAGTTACATTTTCTATGCATACTCACGTATATAAGATGTCCTGACAGGCGTCGCCGACATACGCCAAAGGTTAAATATGACCATCTGCCCACGCGGGCCGCCTCACGAGACCTACAATAACCTCGCAACCCCGTGGAAAACCCACCTGTCTGGAAAGGAACCCATGCTTCCGTCCTACCTCTCCGATAACGACCTGTCCTCCATCAAGCTCGTCGCGACCGACATGGACCTCACCCTACTGGCCGACGACAAATCGATGCCCGAGGGTATCGACGAGCGCATCGACGCCCTCGCCGAACATGGAATCGTCTTCTGCGCGGCCAGCGGCAGGCCTGGTCTCGCCCTGCGGGAGTCCTTCCCCAATCACCACGCCGATATGGCCATCGTCGCCGATAACGGAGCATCCGTGTACCTGCGCGACGAGCTCATTTACCGAGACCTCATCGACCGCGGCCTCTATCATGAGGTGCTCTCCCTAGCCGCTGCAACGCCCGGCGGCGTACCGGTGCTTTGCGCCTTCGACGACGCCTACGTGCTCGAGCGCGACCGCGGGCACGAGGACGTCCTCAGCATCTACTACCGCTCCATCACCTACGTCGACTCCTTCGACGAGCTCGACGTCGACTCCAACAAGATCTCGATCTACTTCCCCGGTTGGGACAGCAAAAGGAACCTCGATGAGGTGTACGCCCCCGCGTTCGACACCCGTCTCTATCTGACGTGCGCGGGCAACGAATGGCTGGACTTCATGAACATCGGCATCGACAAGGGGTCGGGTATTCGCCACCTCGTCGAGCACCTGGGAATCGACCTCGCAGACGTGGCCGCCTTCGGCGATACGTATAACGACATCCCCATGTTGGATATCGTGGGGCACAGCTACGTGATGGCCAACGCGGCCGAGCACATGCACGCGCACGGCAGATTCCTCGCACCGAGCAACAACGAGGCGGGCGTGCTCACCGTCATCGACCGCATCGTCGAAGCTGCGGAATAACAACGCAGCCGCGCTAAACGACCTCGCCCCGGCGCACGCCAAAGCGCACTCCGAGGGCGATATCGATAAAGGGGCAATTGGGGACTATCCCAATTGCCCCTTTTGCATCAAATGAAGATCGTAAACCCCCGCGTCCTACTTCGCCTCGGCCCAGGTTTCGCCGATGCTCGCGTCGGCGATGAGCGGCACGCGAAGCTCCGCCACGCCCTCCATCTCCTCGCGCACCATGGCGATGAGCGCGTCGACCTCCCCGACCGGGCACTCGAAGTCCAACTCGTCATGCACCTGCAAGATCATCTTGGCGGAAAAGCCCTCGGCACGCAGACGATCGGCCACGCGCACCATGGCGATCTTGATGATGTCGGCAGCAGAACCCTGCATGGGATGGTTCATGGCCGTGCGCTCGCCGAACATGCGCTGCGCGGGGATGCGCAGCTCCGGGATGGGACGGCGGCGACCGTACATGGTCTCGGCGTAGCCCGTCTGCTTGGCGAAGGCGACCGTCTCGTCCAGATATGTGCGAACGCCCGGGTAGGCGCGGAAGTACGCGTCGATCATCTCGCGGGCCTCCGCCATGGGGATGTCGAGGGTCTGGGACAGGCCGTAGGCCTGCTGGCCGTACACGATGCCGAAGTTCACGGCCTTGGCGCGGCTGCGCAGCTGCGGCGTGACCTCGTCCACGGGGACGCCGAAGACGCGCGCCGCGGTCTCGGCATGGAAGTCCTCGCCCTCGTTGAAGGCGCTCACCAGGTGCTCGTCACCGGAAAGATGCGCCAGCAGCCTGAGCTCGATCTGCGAATAGTCGATCGCCACGAACACCGACCCCTCCTCGACCGAGAAGGCGCGCTTGACCGCGTGGCCCAACTCGGAGCGGGTGGGGATGTTCTGCAGGTTGGGGTTGGAACTCGAAAGGCGCCCCGTAGCGGTGATGGTCTGGTTGTAGGTGGTGTGCACGCGGCCGTCATGGCGCCGCTGGCCGCCCAAGGTGTCGAGGTACGTCGACTTGATCTTGGTCTTCTCGCGGAACTCGAGGATGAGCCGCACGATCTCGTGGTCCTTCGCCAAATCCTCGAGCACCTTGGCGTTCGTGGAGTAGTATCCGCGCTGCGTCTTCTTGAGGCCGGCCGTGGGCAGCCCGAGCTTGTCGAACAGGATGCGCGAGAGCTGCATGGGGCTCGAGAGGTTGAACTCCTCGCCACCGGCGAGCTCGCGGATGCGCGCCTCGAGCGCTTGGATCTGACCGACGAGCTCATCGGACTGCGCGGCGAGACGGGCGGGATCGACGTACATACCCGCGCGCTCCATGGAGGCGAGGACGCGCACGAGCGGCATCTCGATCTTGGTGAAGATGGCATCGGCCCCCTGGGCCTCGAGAGAGGCGGCGAGGGGGTCGCGCAGGGTGCGGGCAAGCCAGGCTGCTCGTGCGGCGACGCTCGCGGCGTCCGCAGAGGCGCCGTCCTCCCCCGCTGCTGGCGGCAGGGACGCATGCAAGTAGGTCTCGGCCAGGTAGGCGTCGATGAAGTCAGAGCGCACCGAATCGAGCAGATATGCGGCGACCACGGTATCGAACAGGCGAGCGGCGTCGACCGACAGGGGGTCCAGCAGCTCATCCTCGCTCGAATCGATCGGCGACAGCTCGTGCAGCAGCGCCTTGATGTCGGAGGAAGCCACGTGCCCCTCGCTCAAGACGAGCTTGAGCACGCCCGGGATGACGCCTGCGGAAAGATCGAAGTCAGTCGTGAATATCGCACAGGGGCCGAGAGGCTCCTCGAACGACAGTAGGGCCCGGTCGGTGGCGACCCACAGGCGGCGCGTCATGCCGAAAAGCACGTCGGCCTCCTTGTCGTCCTCCATGGACACTCCGAGCCACTCGCCCGCCTCGAGCGCGCGGGATAGCTCGTCGAAACACGCGTTCATCTCCTCATGCTCGCGAGAATGCTCGGCCTCATCGAACGCCGGTGAGGCATCGAGGGCCACCCGCAGGACCTCGGGCATCTCGAGGCTCACCGCGGCGGGAACCGCTGCAGCGCCCTCCCCCAACAGGGCGAGGAAACGGTTCTGCATGGCCATGATGCCGATTCCGCCCAAAGCGGCGGAGACGGCGCCCGCGTCGAAGGCGGGGAACGCCACCTCGGTCAGGTCGCACTCGATGGGCGCGTCCGTCATGATCGTCGCGATCTTGCGGGAGATGAGCGCATCGTCGATGTGGGCGCGCAGGTTCTCGCCCATCTTGCCCTTGACCTCGTCGGCATGGGCGATGACCTCGTCGAGGTTGCCGTACTGCGCGATGAGGGCACTCGCCTTCTTGGGGCCGATGCCAGGCACGCCGGGAATGTTGTCGGAGGAGTCGCCCTTGAGGCCGTAGAAATCGGGCACGAGCTCGGGCGTGATGCCGTGATACAGGTCGTCGACGCTCTCCGGCGTCATGATGGCGATGTCGGAGAGGCCCTTGCGGGTGGAGACCACGTGCACGTGGTCGGTCACGAGCTGATACATGTCGCGGTCACCGGTGACGAGGTACATGTCGCACCCCTGGCTCTCGCCGCGGCGGGCGAGCGTTCCCAGAATGTCGTCGCCCTCCCAACCCTCGAGCTCCACGACGGGGATGGACAGGCTCGCGAGCAGCTCCTTGATCATGGGGAACTGAGCTCGTAGGTTGGGATCCATGGGCGGGCGCTGCGCCTTATACTGCGGCAGCATCTCCATACGGACCTTCGGACGGCCCTTGTCGAAGGCGCAGACCACGCCGTCGGGCGCGAACTCGTCGACCATCTTGAGGAACATGTTGAGAAAGCCGAACACCGCGTTGGTGGGGCGGCCGTCCGGCGCGTTCATGGTGGGCGGCACGGCATGGAAGGCGCGGTGCATGAGCGAATTGCCGTCGATCACGGCGATGACGCGGCGCTCGCGGGCGGAGACGGGGGAAGTTGCGGTATCGGTCATGGGGATAACCTCATTTCGTCGTTGAACGAAACCAGTCTACCCCACCACATGGACCTCTTGCCGCGGGTGTGCAAAAGGGGACGGGTGCAAATTGCACATCGAGCTCGATGTGCAATT
>CAUWMY010000020.1:0-27812 GCA_963560155.1 uncultured Collinsella sp. | reverse complement strand
TAAGGCCACCGAGGGGCAGGTCGATCTTGGCGACGACCTCGCCATCGCGCACGAGCACGAAACCCCCCTGGCCCACGGCGCGCACGGCCGAGAGCATATCGGCGGGGTTGTCGCCCACCACGCACACATTGTGGGAGTCGTGTCCGATGGTGCTCGCGATGGCGCCGCCCGAGATGGTAAAGCCGCGCACCCAGCCCCGTCCGATATGGCTGCCCACGAGTCCCATACCTGCGGCCCCATCGCCGTCTGCACCCGCCTGCTGGGCCCTCACGCCCCGCCCATGACGCTCGATGAGCATGATGCGGCGCAGGCCCTCGGCGGACTCGGGGTGCGCCACGCCCGTGACGGCGTTGCCGGGGATCACGTCGATGACCGCCTCGCCGGGGCGGAACCCATAGGAGAAGACGTCGAGGGAGAGCTCCGGGAGTCGGACGGAGTCGCGCAGGCGCCCCTCGAGCCTATCGAGGCCGAAGCGGGTCCCGGCCGCCGCGATGGCCCCCACGAAGGCGCCGTCCTCGGCTACGAGCTCACCGGCGCTGTAGACGCGGTGCGGCGCGGCCTCGAACGAGAGGTCGTCGAGCAGCAGGATGTCCGCGCGCTTTCCCGGGGCAATGGCGCCGCGTCGATGAAGCGCGCACAGGCTGCCGTGGTCGAGACCGAAAACGTCCGCGGCGGAGAGCGTCGCCATGGAGACGGCGACCACCGGATCGATGCCCGCCTCGACGGCGACGCGGCAGGCATTGTCGATCATGCCGATGTCGAGGGCGTCTGACGGGGCGCGGTCGTCCGTGGCGAAGCAGCAGCGGCGCGCAAGGGCGGGGTTCCCCAAGATGAGCGGGGCGAGGGCGGCCAGGTCATGGCTGCAGGTGCCCTCGCGCAGCATCACGCACATGCCGCGGGAGAGCTCGTCGAGGGCCTCCTCGACACCCGTGTTCTCGTGGTCGGCGATGATGCCCGCGGCGGCATAGGCGTTGAGATCGCTGCCGCGCGTCATGGGCGCATGACCGTCAACCTGACCGGAAACCGTCCTGGCTCCCACCGCGATGCGGCGGCAGGTCTCCTCGTCGGCCCCATAGACGCCGGGGAGGTTCATCATCTCGCCCAGGCCGAAGATGGCCCCGCGATATTCGTTCATGAACGCCTCCATGTCCGCCGCGGTGATCACGGCGCCCGCCTGCTCGTCGGGCAGGGCGGGGACGCAGGAGGGCATCATGAACTTGATGTCGAGCGGGGCGCGCGAGGCGTCCTCGATCATGAACGCGAGGCCGTCGAGGCCGCACACGTTGGCGATCTCATGGCTGTCGGCGATGGCGGTGGTGGTGCCGCGGGCGAGCGCCATGCGGGCGTACTCGGCCGGGCGGATGTTGGAGCTCTCGATATGCAGGTGGCCGTCGATGAAACCGGGGGCGAGGTAGCGGCCCTCGCAATCGACGACGCGCCCCGCCTCCCAGGCGGGAACGGATGCGTCCTCGCAGTCGCGCCCCTCGAACAGGACGCCGGCGATGCAACCGCATGCGACCGCGACCTGCCCGCGCGCGACGCGCAGGCGGTACACATCGACGATCCGCGCGTTCACGAACACGAGATCGGCCGGCACGCGCCCCTCCGCCGTATCGATCAGAGCCTGCATGAGTTTGACCAGATCAGGTTCCATATCCTTCAGCACCTGCCCTCCACGTGGGTTTCCATTTCATCCATGGTACCCAAATGCGCCGATCCCGAATGGTCGCACCGACCCCGCGTCACTCCCCTTCCGGATCCCCGTCATCCGTGGTCTCCGCGATGATGTATCGCGGACGCCCCTTGCTCTCCAGGTAGATGCGCCCCACATACTCGCCGACCACGCCAAGGGAGACCATGACGAGCCCACCCACGAACCAGATGGAGATCATGAGACTCGACCAGCCGGCGACCACGTGCCCGGCGAAGGCCTGCACCAGCGTGTACCCCATCATGACCAGGGCGGCCACAAGGGCGACGACGCCGAGCATCGTCACCCACCTGATGGGCTTGATGGAGAACGATGTGATGCCCTCGAGCGCGAAGGAGACCATCTTTTTGAGCGGGTACTTGGATTCGCCGGCGAAACGCTCCGCGCGCACGTAATAGACGACGTCGGTGGTGAAGCCGAGCGCCGGCACGATACCGCGCAGAAACAGGTTGACCTCGTTGTACTGGGAGAGCGCGCGCAGCGAACGCCGACCCATGAGTCGGTAATCCGCGCAGTTCGAGACCATCTCGACGCCGAGCCACCCCATCAAGTCGTAGAACATGCCGGCGGTACCGCGCTTGAAGGCGGTGTCGGTGTCGCGATTCGAGCGCACGCCATAGACTATCTCGGCGCCGGAGGCGTGCTTGGCCAGCATCTCATCCATGGCATCGATGTCATCCTGCAGGTCGGCGTCGAGGGAGATGGCGCAGTCGCACCCACGGCCGAGGGCCTCCATGAGCCCGGCGTACAGGGCGTTCTGATGCCCCTCGTTGTGGGCGAAGCAGATGCCCGAGAACCACGGATGAGACGCGGGCGCCCCCAATGCCGCCGGATCGCCATGTAAGGAGAGGATCATCTCCCACGTGCGATCCCGGCTGCCGTCGTTCACGAACAGGACGCGGCTTTCCGCAGAGATCAGTCCGCGCTCGAGCAGGGCATCGAGCTTCGCCGCGAGACGCCTGCTCGTCTCCGGGAGCACCGCCTCCTCGTTGTAGCACGGCACGACGACATACAGGCGCGGCGCGGCGGGACGATCATCCATCGTGGTCATAGCGGGCATCTCCTTATATGAGAAACGGCGCGAACCTTCGCTCACGCCGTCGCGTTTCAGATTGTCGCAGGTGCCATTTTACGCCAAAGGGCGCGCATGCCCACCATCGCCCCGTCCCTTATGCCAGGCGGGCGAAGTGGCGCTTGCCGACCTGCAGGACCGTGCCGGGCTTGAGGGAGGCGGGGTCCACGTTGTAGGCCTTGGGGGCGACCGGCTCGCCGTCGAGCTTGACGCCGCCGCCGTCGATGTCGCGACGGGCCTGGCCGGCGCTCGGGACCAGACCGGCGGCCTGGAGCACGGCGGGCAGGTACACGAGGCCCTCGTCGTTGACCGCGATCTCCACCGCAACCTCGTCGATGTCGGTGGGCAGGTCGCGGTTCTTGTGCACGCGATCGAACTCGGCCTCCGCCTCGACTGCGGCCTCGGCGCTGTGATAGGTGGTGACCAGGTCGCGGCCGAGGGCGCGCTTGAGCTCGTAGGGGTTGGCGGAGCCGTCGGCCAGCGCGGCGTCGATCTCGTCGACCTCGGCGGGGGTGAGCGAGCTGGCAAGACGGTAGTACTTGCCGATCATCTCGTCGGGGATGGACATCGTCTTGCCGAACATGTCCGCGGGGGCGTCGGTGAGGCCGATGTAGTTGCCGTAGGACTTGGACATCTTGCGGGTGCCGTCGGTGCCCTCGAGCAGCGGCATGGTGAGCGCGATCTGCGGCTCCATGCCAATCTTCTCCATGAGCTCGCGGCCGGCGAGCAGGTTGAAGAGCTGGTCGTTGCCGCCCATCTCCACGTCCGCCTCGATCTTGACCGAGTCGTAGGCCTGCATGATCGGGTACAGGAACTCGTGCAGGGCGATGGGGGTCTGGGACTGATAGCGCTTGGTGAAGTCGTCGCGCTCGAGAATGCGGGCGACGGTGAACTTGGACGCGATCGAGAGGAGTTCCTTCAGGCCCATGGGGAACATCCAGTCGCCATTGTGGACGATGGTCGTCTTCTCGGGGTCGAGGATCTTCATCGCCTGGGAGACGTAAGTCGCGGCGTTCGCCTCGACCTCCTCCTGGGTGAGCTGCGGGCGCGTGGAGTTCTTGCCGGACGGGTCGCCGATGGTGGCGGTGCCGTTGCCGATGATGAGGGTCACGCGGTGACCGAGGTCCTGGAACTGACGCATCTTGCGCAGCGGGACGGCGTGGCCGAGATGCAGGTCGGGACTGGTGGGGTCGACGCCGAGCTTGATGTTGAGCGGCACGCCGCGCTCGAGCTTCTTCTTGAGGTCGGCCTCGGGCACGATCTTGGCGGCGCCGGAGGTGATGATGCGCATTTGCTCGTCTACGGGCAACATGAGGTGCACCTTTCTCGGAGGGTCATAGCACCCTCGCCGCGAACGCGCCGGCGGCGCGAACGGGCGGTGCTGGGAAACGACAGATTCATCTAGTTTAGCCGAACTGCAAGGCCACCTGCAATCGGTCGGACGCGCGGCAAGGCAAGTCGCCAGCGCGGGCCGATTGCGGACCGACCGCGCGCTAACCGCGGTACAGGCGCGTACGGCCCCTCTCGTCCACGCGCACGGCGATGCGGGCCCCCGAGCTTTTGCGGTCGAGCTCGACGAGGAAGCGGTCGCCGGCCTGGCTGGCGAGGCGGCGGCGGCAGGTGGGGCACTGCTGGGAACAGGGGCCCTCGGCGGTGAGCAGGCAGTGCTCCATGACCATGAGGGGCGTCGATCCCCCGGGGACCAAGTCGACCTCGCAGCCAGGAGCGTCGTGCGCCCCATCGCCTTCGAGGAGCCGACGGACCGTGCCGAGATCATCGGGGGAGAGCTCCTCGGGCAGCAGCACGCGGCGGGCGCCGAGGCCGGCGAGAAAGCGCGCCGCCTCGGCGTTCCACACCTGTAGCGGCGGCGCGACCTCCCACGGCACACCCGCCTCGACCACCATCGGAATCTGGCCGATGTTGCGCACCGCGACGGCGGTCGCATCGCCGTGCGAGACCCGCCTGCAGGCGGCCTCGACATCCGCGAGGTCCTCCCGGCGGCAGACCTCCCCGAGATCGATGACGCCCCGCGCCTGCGGGTCATCATGATTGGTCGCGAAATGCCACGCCGGCGCAGCTTGGCATTTCGCGACCGTTTTCATCCCGTTTTCGAGTCGATTCCGGTCGCAATCCGCCACGTTGGCGCAAACTGGCACATCGCGACCATTCCCGCCATGGCGCCGGGCATGGGCGAAGCGGCGGATTGCGCCAGGTCCCCCCGCGGCAACGGCGACTCCGGCAACTTCCGAAGTGCCGACCCCCTCCGCGGCGGCGCCCACCTCCGCGGTGCCGGTTCCCCCCGCGGCGCCGGTTCCCCCCGCAGCGCCGATCACCGCCCCGCAACCGCCCGCGTGGCCGAGCTGCTCCTCCCGCACCGCGCGCACCGCGGCATCGGCCTCGGCAATCGCGCCGGCAGAGCGAACCACATGAACCGCGCTGCCCGCCTCGATCTTGCGCTTGCACGGGATGACGACCTCCTCGCCGGCGGCGACATCGCGCGGGCACGCCACGATCGGCCATCGCTTCGGCACATCGGCGGGGGCGTCCGGGCCGGGCGTGGAACGGATCTCGAGCATGTCGCCGCATGCGACCGCCCGATCGAGGCGCACGAGCGCGCCGTCGAAACGGGGTTCGAGCACGCGCCCGACGAACAGCCCCTGGTTGATCGCGCGCTCGACGCTCATCAGCGCGGCTCCGGTGGCGGCGTGGCCGCCCTCGAGGTACCCCGAGGTGAAACCGCGGTTGAACGAACGGGCGAGCCGCGCTTCGAGCTCGTCGAGCGCGGGGGCGGCGAGCGGACTGCCCGCGAGCGCCGCGTCGAGCGCCTCCCGATAGCAGCGCACCACGTTGTAGACGTAGTCGGGGGCCTTCATGCGGCCCTCTATCTTGAATGCCGAAACGCCCGCCTCGAGCATCTCGGCGACGTGACGGATGCCGAGGTGATCCCGTGGGCACAGCAAGCGGTCGCCCTCGGGGCGCCCCTGCCGGCCAGACGTCTCGAGCCCGCGCTCCCACGCGCCGCCCGCGAGCACGCATCCCGACCCATCTTGCAACTCGTACGCCAACCGGCAGGGCTGCGTGCAATCGCCCCGGTTCGCCGAGCGGCCGCGCAGGAGCGCGGAATAGGAGCAGGCCCCGGAATAGCAGATGCAGATCGCGCCGTGGCAGAACGCCTCGATCTCGACGCCCGTGGCGGAAAGGGAGGCGAGCTCGGAGACGGACAACTCGCGCGCGCACGTCACGCGGGCCATGCCGAGCTCGCGCGCGGCGAAGCGCACGGCCTCCGCGGATTGGGCGCCCGCCTGCGTCGAAAGGTGCAGCTCGGCCCCGGGGAGCTCCGCGCGGATGCGGGAGATGAGGCCCATGTCCGCCACGATGAGGGCATCGGCACCGGACTCGAGCGCAGATGCGGCGAGGTCGACGGCGTCGCCCAACTCCCCATCGCGCACGTAGACGTTGAGCGCCACATACACCCGCGCCCCATGGGCATGCGCGAGCGCGCAGCCCGCCGCAAGCTCGGGGAGGCTGAACCCGGCGTTGGCGGCGCGGGCGCTGAAAGACCCGAGTCCCACGTACACGGCGTCCGCGCCGGCCGCGATCGCCGCGCGCAATGCGTCGGGCGTTCCCGCAGGCGCCAAAAGCTCGACCATATCTGCCCTCTCCCAGGATGTAATTTAGCTTGAGACCTCGACATGCGGGCGGTCCCCGGCCTTCCTTGCGCTATCGTATCAGCTATCTATGTATACGTGTTGGGCGCTCCCGCCCAATTGAATCCCAGGAGGTCGTCCATGGGTCCCCGTCAGCGCCGCGCTCGGTCTCGCGCCAAAACGCATGCAGCCCCCGTCGTTCTCGTCTCGGTGCTGGGCTTCCTGCTCGTGGCAGGCATCGCATTCGGCATCGGCATGATCGGCAACGTGGGCCGCTGGCTCTCCGACCTGCCCGACTACACGGATGCCTCCGAGTACCTCGTGAGCGAGCCCACGCACGTCCTCGACTCCCAGGGCAACGAGATCGCCACGTTCTTCGTCCAGAACCGCGAGAGCGTCACCGCCGACCAGGTCTCCGAATGGGTCCTCAAGGGCACCGTCGACGTCGAGGACGAGCGCTTCTACAGCCATAACGGCGTCGACATCATCGGCATCGGCCGCGCCGTCCTCGCGCAGCTCTCCGGCCGCTCCGAGGGCGCATCCACCATCACCCAGCAGCTCGTCCGCAACACCATCCTCTCCGAGGAGCAATTCGACCAGACGATCGAGCGCAAGGTCCGCGAGGCCTTCATCGCCGTGGAGATGGAGAAGATCTTCTCCAAGGACGAGATCTTGATGATGTACCTCAACACCATCTACTACGGTCACGGCGCCTACGGCATCCAGGCCGCCTCGAAGACCTATCTCTCCAAGAACGCCAACGAGCTCACCCTCGCCGAGGCGGCGCTGCTCATCGGCCTGCCCAACTCCCCCTCCTACTACGACCCCACCGTCAACCCCGACATCGCCGTCGATCGCCGCAACAAGGTCCTCGGCAACATGCTGCGCCTGGGGACCATCTCCCAAGAGGAGCACGACGCCGCCGTGGCCGAGCCCCTCGCCCTCAACATCACGGAGACCTCCGACACCGGCATCTCGGTGTACGCGCACCCTTACTTCGTCGATTACGTGAAGTCCCTGCTCCAGGAGGAATTCTCCTCCGACGTCCTGTTCAAGGGCGGCCTCACGGTCACCACGACCATCGACCCCGCGATCCAGCAGGCGGCTGAGACCGCCGCGGTCGAGAACATAAACAAGTACCCCGCAGCAAACGACCTGCAGATCGGCATGAGCGTCGTCGACCCTAAGACCGGCTATATCAAGGCCATGGTCGGCGGGCGCGACTACAACGCCGACCCCGAGCACACGAACCATGCCCTGACCAAGCGCCAGCCGGGCTCATCGTTCAAGAGCTTCACGCTCGCCACCGCGATCAAGATGGGCATGAACCCCGATATCACCGTCAACTGCCAGTCCCCCATGTACTGGGATAACCCCGGCGGCGAGGACCATAAGATCCAGAATTACGGTGGGCAGAGCTACGGCTACCGCTCCCTCGCCTCCGCCACCGCGGTCTCCTCGAACACCGGCTACGTGCAGGTGGCGGAGACCCTTGGCAATCAGAACATCCTACAGACCTGCAAGCTCCTCGGACTCGACACCTCCAACATGGCCGACGTGCTCTCCATGACCCTCGGCATCGGCACGGTCTCCACCCTCGAGATGGCAAACGCGTACAGCTCCTTCGCCAACGGCGGGTACCATCGTGACACCGTCGCCATCACCGAGATCAAATCCCGCACCGGCGAGGTCGTCTACAAGCATGAGGACAAGGCGACGCAGCCCCTCACCGCAGGCGAGGCCGCGGCGGTGACCGAGGTCCTCGGGACCGTCATGAAGCAAGGCGGCACGGGCGTCTCGGGCAATCCCTGGATCAACCAGCCGGTCGCGGGCAAGACCGGCACGGCCGGCTCCGCTTCCGACACCACGGACCTCTGGTTCTGCGGCTACACGCCCCAGCTCTCCGTTGCCATCTGGGTCGGCCACTCCGGCACCAACGCGCCCATCAAGAACCTCAACAACGCCCGCATGACCCTGCCCGTCTTCAAGAACTTCATGAAGGCCGTGCTGGGAGACGCCGCCCGCGAGGAATTCCCCGAGGGCGAGCCCCCGACATACAAGGACAACAAGGAATGGGAGTTCTCCCACACCAAGAGCAATGCTGAGCGCACGGCGGAACAGGCCGCCGCCGAAAAAGCGAAGCCCGCCGAGGAGGAGGCACAGCAGCAGGAGCAGCAGGAGCAGGAGCAGCAGGAGCAGGAGCCCCAGACGCCGCCCGCACCCACCACACCGACCACGCCCACCACGCCGGACGACGGCGAGGACTCCGAATCCCAGCAGTAACCGCGTCGCGCCGGCCGCGATGACGTCCGCTCGACTGTGCCGTCCCGCGGATCAGGCCCTTTATTCCGACGCCCTCGAGGCGCGCCGAAACAGACGAATCGCCCCCGACGTTCGAGTCGGGGGCGATTTTTCATACTCGCTATTACATTGAGAACCTGTCCAGCGATGGCGGTACGCCGCGGCCCGCGGATCAACGCGAGCGGCGCCAATAGGACACGAGCAGCGCGATGAGTGCGATGGGCAGGACGGCGAGCAGGGCGAAGATCGCCGTATGGACGATCATCGGGCTCACTTGCGCACGCTCCTCAGCTTGCCGATCATCAGCTCGAACTGCTCGCCGTCCGCGGCGGTGCGGGTGATCACGAGAATCGTGTCGTTGCCGGCGAGGGAGCCGAGGACGTCGGGCAGCTCTGCGGCGTCGATGGCGGCGGCGATGCCGAGCGCGGTGCCGGGCTGAGCCTTGATGATCACGAGGTTCTCGGTGCGCTGGACACCGATAACGAGCTCGGACACCATGCGCTGCAGATGCAGGTCCTCCGCCAGGACATACATGCCCTCGGGCAGCTTGTGCAACCCCATGTCGGCGATATCGCGCGACACGGTCGCCTGAGTGCAGTCGAATCCGCAGGCTTTGAGCTCATCCACGAGCATGCGCTGCGTGCGGACGTCCGCGGTGCGGACGATCTCGCGAATAGCATCTTGACGACCGTTGCGTTTCTTGGCCATGTCATTCACCGTTCCCGTCGCGGACGCGCGTGCGTCGAGCCCCTACGTCCGTCCATACAGCTCATCGACTTAGTCTGTCGCTTGTAATTGAACCATTCTTGCATAGAATGCGCAATTGATAAGCTGAGGGTGAATAAACTTGCAATAACTCGGGTGGGAAACCTACGGACACCGCGTTAGAGCGCCGTCGTCGTAGGAGACATCCATGAAGCACAGGCCGCGGGCGGGCGCGGTGGGGCCGGCAGCGCGCCGATCGCAGGCGGCCAGGGCGTCCGCGAGCCACTTCTCATCACGGCGTCCCGATCCGACCTCGACCAAGCTGCCGACGATGGTCCTCACCATCGAATGCAGAAAGGCGTTGCCCGTGATGGTGAACGCGATATGCTCCTCCCCCAGCGCCGATGCGCGCTCGAATGACACGGCCATCACATTGCGGCACGTCGGCTTGTCGACGGCCGAGGCGGTCTTGCAGAAGCTCTTGAAATCATGCTCCCCGACCAGACATGCCGCCGCGCGCTCCATGGCCCCCATGTCGAGCGGAAGGCGGTGCCACCACGTGACCGAACGGGTCAGCAGTGGCGGAGCGTCCCCGGTGGCGATGCGATAGGTATAGGTTCGCGACCGGGCATCGAACCGCGCGGAGAAACCCGGACGTGCGCGGTACACGGAATTGAGGGCGATATCTGAGGGCAGCAGGGCCGCCATGGCGCGCATCCAGCGTCGATGCTCGATGGCGAGCTCATCGACATGGGCGGGAATGCTGACGTACTGGGAGACGGCGTGCACACCCGCATCGGTGCGCCCGGCGCACGTCAGGTCGACGGGACGGCGCAGGAATGTCTCGAGGGCGCGCCTGACCTCGCCGGCGACCGTCCGCAGCCCCTCCGGCTGCTCGGCGAACCCGCTGAAGGCGGCGCCGTCGTACCCGAGGCGGAACACGAGCGTACCATCGAGCGCCCCGGTGCCCTGCGGTGCCGTCACCGTCCCCGATTCCCGCTGGCAGGAATCCCCGGCGCCGCGAACGGCCGCGCAGGCCATGGAGTCGATGCTCTCGTTTCCAACGTCGTTCGTATGCATGGCATCCCCTTTCATCGGCCCAATCCTATCAGAGACGCCGCGATCAGCACGGCGAACACGAGCAATCCCCCCGCGAGCACCGCGCGGTCGCCCGGCCCCAACGGGCGGGGCGCCGGAAGGCGGCCTGAGGCGGAAGCGTCATAGCAGCGGGCGGCCATGGAATCGGCCAAGCGATCGGAGCGGCGGAACAGCCCGATCATGAGCGGCGTGAGGACTGATCCCCACACCCGAATGCGCTCGAAGAGGGAGCCCTCGTCGAAACGCGCGCCGCGGGCGCGCTGCGCGAGCCTGATCCGCCCGAGCTCCTCGCTCACCAACGGGATGAATCTCAAAGCGAGAGACAGCACCGTGCCGAGGGCCGCAACCGGCGCCCCCATCCGGGCGGCGGGTCGCAGCAACCTGACCGTCGCGTCGCTTATCTGGGTGCCGGTCGTGGAGGACGAGACGGCGAGCGAGAACCCGACGAGCAGCATGATGCGCGCCACGGCAGTCAACCCGCGCATACCTCCATCGAGGTCGAGGCGAACGGGGCCCATCAGCGCCACGTTCCCCCGTCCATCGCAGGAGACGAGGTTCGCGATGAGCGTGAAGGCCAGTATGACGGCCACGGGGCGCACCCCGCGCACGACCTCGATGGGACTCATCCGCGCCGCGCCGAGCGCGATCGCGAGGGCAAGCCCCCACACCGCCCACGCCCATGGGGCGGAGGCGGCGAACACGCCACCCGTCGCGACGAGGAGCAAGATGACCTTTACCCGAGCGTCTACATGCGAGAGCGGTGAAGACGGGATATAGCCGCCGAAAGCCCCTGAGAGACGCTGAGATGTCGCGGAACCGACGTTGGCGATCTGTCCGTCATCGCAGTGGGACACGTCCGCCTCGGCGCCTTCAGGGCGATCCTGGGACAGGCGGCCACCATCGAGCGTCAGCAGGCGGTCCGCGATGGGAAGCCACTCATCCACGTCGTGCGTGATCACGAGAACGCCCCGCCCCTCACGGGCGAGCGCCGAGACGAGCCCATGGGCCGCCCGGCGACCGGCGGCATCGAGGGCCGCCGTCGGCTCATCGAGAATAACGGCCGGGGCGCCCAGCGAGACGACCGAAGCGAGTGCGACGCGGCGCGCCTGGCCGCCAGACAGCTCGAACGGGGACCTCTCGAGCATGCACTCGTTCAACCCGACGCTTCGAGCGGCGGCGAACACGCGCTCACGGACCTCGTCCTCGCCCAAACCCGCGTTGCGGGGGGCATACGCAAGCTCGTCATAGACGGTATCGAGGAAGAACTGCCCTTCGGGCTGCTGGAACGCGATGCCGACGGAGCCGGGCACGGCGGGACGCCCACATACCGACGCCGTGCCCACCTCGGGCGCGATGAGCCCCGCGGCGATGGAGGCGAGCGTCGACTTGCCGGCACCCGAGGACCCAACCAGCAAGACGACCTCTCCCGGGCGCACCGAGAGAGATACATCGCGAAGGATTCGCCTGTCCTCGCGCGCGAAACCCACATGGTCGAGCGCGAGGACGGGCTCGTCGACGCATGCGTCCTCACCGACGACGTCACCGAGCGTGCCGGCACTTCCCGGCTCATGGGCGGCGCGGGCGCGCGACGAGTCCTCCCCACCGCGAAGACAGCCCGAATCGCCGCAGGATGGAGATTGAAACCCCTCGCAATCAACCACGCGATCTGCGACGGCGATCTCATCCGCATCGTGCGTGACGAGCGCGATGCCGATACCCTCATCATGGGCGAGCCGTTCGAACAACACGCGCAGGCCCGCGCGAGCGGCGGGGTCGAGTTGCGAGGTGGGCTCATCGAGCACGAGATATCGTGGGCGCATGGCGAGTACGCCGGCGATCGCGAGACGCTGCTGTTCGCCACCGGAGAGCTCGGTGGTGACGCGCTGCCCATACTCATCAAGAAGGACCATCGATAGGGCCTCGCGAACGCGGGAGTCGACCTCGGCCTCATCGAGACCGAGGTTGCGCGGGCCGAAGGCGACCTCATCGTACGCGAGTGACGAGACGATCTGGTCACGGGGATCCTGTTGGACGTATCCGACGAGCTCACGGACACGCAAACGCTCCAGATCGCCGGCGGAGGGGTCGTGTCCGTCTACGAGAACGGCCCCTTCGTCAACGAGCTGCGCGGCGCACATGGCCCGGGCGAGGGTCGATTTTCCGCAACCGTTGCCGCCCGTGAGCACGACCAGCTCTCCCGGCTCGATGGCAACCGATGCGCCCGATACGACCGGGTCGCCGCCATAGGCGATGGAAACGCCGATGACCTCGAGCATGTCTGTCCTCCCCGATGTAGGTGAATGGGCGGGTTGCGATACCTAAGCAAAAGGGCGGCTCCGAAGAACCGCCCTTGTGTGCACGTAGCGAAGTAGCACGAGCTACTCAGCGGACTCCTCAGCCGGAGCCTCGGCAGCCTCGGTCTCGACGACCTCGGCGGCCTCGTCAGCCTCAACGACCTTGGGAGCAGCGGCCTTCTTGACCGGAGCAGCCTTCTTGGCCTTGGGGGTGCAGGGCTCGGAGACGATCTCGATGATGACCATCTCGGCGCAGTCGCCCTTGCGCGGACCGAGCTTCATGATGCGGGTGTAACCGCCGTTGCGGTCGGCCCACATGCCCTGAGCGGCCTTGTCGAAGATCTCGGCGACGAGGTTCTTGTCACCGAGCTTGGCGATGGCGAGACGACGAGAGTGCAGGTCGCCCTTCTTGGCCCAGGTGATGATGGGCTCAGCGTAGCTGCGCAACGCCTTGGCGCGGGTCTCGGTGGTCTTGATGCGATCGTTCTCGAAGAGCGCCTTGGCAAGGCTCTTCTTCATGGCCTTGGTGTGGCTGGCATCGGTGCCGAGCTTCAGGCCCTTCTTCTTGTTGTGACGCATGGTCTGGTTCTCCTCTAAAACACGGATCTTTAAGCCTTGAGGCTCAGACCCATGGACTCAAGCTTGTCCTTGACTTCCTCGATCGACTTCACGCCGAAGTTGCGGATGTTCAGCAGGTCGTTCTCGGAGAACTCGACCAGCTGACGCACGGAGTGAATGCTGGCGCGCTTGAGGCAGTTGTAGGAGCGGACGGAAAGGTCCAGATCCTCGATCTGCTTATCAAGCTCGGCATTGTCGCTCGTGACCTCGGGGGCGAAGATGGAGACTTCCTCCTCCGCCTCGGGCTCGTCGGCCAGGGTCATGAACGCAGCCATGTGCTGGTTGATGATGTTGGCAGCGGAGACGACGGCGTCACGCGGGGAAATCGCGCCATTGGTCTCGATCTCGAGGACCAGACGATCGTAGTCGGTGTGCTGACCAACGCGGCAGGCCTCGACGAGCTTGGCGCAGCGCTTGACCGGCGAAAAGAGCGAATCGACATGGATGATGCCGATCGGGTCGTTGTCGCGCTTGTTCTGCTCATAGGACACGTAACCGCGACCATACCCGATGCGCATGCTCATGGTCAGGTGACCGCCCTCGGTGAGGGTGGCGATGTGCTGATCGGGGTTGACGAGCTCGAACTCGGACGGGATGAAGAAGTCAGCGCCGGTAACCTCGCAAGGACCGTCGACCGAGATGGTCGCAGTGCCCTCGTCCGTGGTACCGAGCGTGCGGAACACGAGACCCTTCACGTTCAGGACGATGTCGGTGACATCCTCGACCATGTTGGGAATCGTGGTGAACTCGTGCTGGGCGCCATCGATCTGGATGGCCTCGACGGCTGCACCCTCGAGCGAGGACAACAGCACACGGCGCAGGGAGTTACCCAGCGTGTCGCCGTATCCACGCTCCAGAGGCTCGACGGAGACGCGAGCAGCGGTGTCGCTGATCTCCTCGACGTGAACCTGGGGCCTGATGAATTCTGACATGTAATACCTCCAGCGTAGCGCGCGAACGATTACTTCGAGTAGAGCTCGACGATGAGCTGCTCGTTGATATCGCCGCTGATCTGGTCACGAGAGGGCAGCGAGATGACGTTGCCGGAAAGCTTCTCGATGTCGACCTCGAGCCAGCCGGGAACCTCAAAGCGCTCGGAGGAGATGAGGGCCTCCTTGATGGGGAGCAGGTCGCGGAACTTCTCGCCCACGGCGATGACGTCGCCGGCCTTCACGCGGTAGGACGGGATGTCGACGCGCTTGCCGTTCACGGTGAAGTGGCCGTGACGGACGGTCTGACGAGCCTCCTTGCGGGTGCGAGCGAAGCCGAGGCGGAACACGACGTTGTCGAGACGGGTCTCGAGGATGGTCATGAGGTTCTCACCGGTGACGCCGTCCATGCGGAGAGCGTTCTCGTAGTAGTGGTGGAACTGCTTCTCAAGAACACCATAGATGAACTTGACCTTCTGCTTCTCACGCAGCTGCATGCCGTACTCAGATTCCTTGCGACGGCGCTTGGGCTGGCGGATAGATTCCTTCTTGCTGCTGTAACCCAGCTCAACGGGATCGATCCCGAGCTGGCGGCAGCGCTTGAGAACCGGAGTCCTGTCGATTGCCATAGTAAATCGATCCTTTCAGTTACACGCGGCGACGCTTCTTGGGGCGGCAGCCGTTGTGCGGGATGGGGGTCTTGTCCTGGATGCTGGCGACCTCGAGGCCGGCGGCCTGGAGGGAGCGGATCGCGGTCTCGCGGCCCGAACCAGGGCCCTTCACGAAGACGGCGACCTTGTGCATGCCGTGCTCCATGGCGGCCTTGGCGCAAGCCTCGGCGGCCATCTGAGCGGCAAACGGGGTCGACTTACGGGAGCCCTTGAAGCCCACCGTGCCGGCCGACTGCCAGGCGATGACGTTGCCCGCGGGATCGGTGATGGAAACGATGGTGTTGTTGAACGTAGAACGGATGTGAGCCTGGCCCACGGAGATGTTCTTACGATCGGCGCGCTTGATACGGGTGGAGGCGCCGCGCTTGTTCTTTGCAGTAGCCATTATGCGTCAGTCTCCCTTATTTCTTCTTCTTGGCACCGATCTGACGCTTCGGACCCTTGCGGGTGCGAGCGTTGGTGTGGGTGCGCTGGCCGCGAACAGGGAGGCCCTTGCGGTGACGGAGGCCACGGTTGCAGCCGATGTCCATGAGGCGCTTGACGTTCTGGGAACGTTCACGACGGAGGTCACCCTCGACCATCAGGCCGTTCTGATCAATGTAATCGCGGATCGCCGAGATCTGCTCCTCGGTGAGGTCCTTGATGCGAGTGCCGTCGACAATGTTGAGATCGGCGCACATCTTCGCTGCGGTGGTGCGGCCGATGCCGTAGATGTAGGTCAGACCAATCTCCGCACGCTTCTCGTTCGGAAGGTCGACACCGTTAATACGGGCCACTGTGGATCTCCTCTCTTAGCCCTGGCGCTGCTTGTGGCGCGGGTTCTCGCAGATCACGAGGACCTTGCCATGGCGGCGGATGATTTTGCACTTATCGCACATCTTCTTGACGGAAGGGCGTACCTTCATCGTTCTTCCTTTCGGTAGTGCTCAAGCTACAAGGTGGAATGTTATCTACTCGCCCAGCCGCAGGCGTTTACAACGAATGGCTGGATGCGCGGCGCGGGCATCGAGGGCAGAGCACTCCCCTTCCTCCTGTGCCGGCACAAAGACTGTCGCTACTTATAGCGATAGGTGATGCGACCGCGGGTGAGGTCGTACGGAGACAGCTGCACCGTGACCTTGTCGCCCGGGAGAATGCGGATGTAGTTCATACGAATCTTGCCGGAGATCGAGCAGAGAACGGACACGCCGTTCTCCAGCTCAACGCGAAACATGGCGTTGGGCAGCGGCTCAGTGACCGTACCTTCAAGTTCGATGGCGTCTTCCTTCTTCAAGGCAATCATCTTTCTCTTGAAAACGACAGCAGCATTGCATGTTACTACATGCAAAAGTCGCGATTGAGAAATTCCCAATCGCTACATAATTATTTCCCGACCCACATGAGGTGGGTCTGCTTACATGACACCACCGGACATCGAGCACCATGGACCCTTGGCATCCTGAGTGAGAATGACGGGGCCATCCTCGGTGATGGCAACCGTGTTCTCGTAGTGAGCCGCGGGCAGGCCATCGTTGGTGCTGACGAGCCAACCGTCCGCGCCGGTGTGAACGCGGTTGGATCCAAGCGTGATCATCGGCTCAATTGCGATGACCATGCCGGCCTCGAGCTTCACACCGCGACCCTTCTTGCCATAGTTCGGCACATTGGGGTCCTCGTGCATGGCGCGGCCGATGCCGTGACCGACGTAATCGCGCAACACGCCATATCCGTTGGCCTCAGCGAGGGACTGCACCGCATGGCCGACGTCGCCGATATGGTTACCGGGAACGGCCTGCTCGATGGCAGCCTTCAGGCAGTCGAGCGTGCACTCGCACAGACCCTTGACCTCAACGGAGGGGGTGCCGACGTAAAACGTCCAGGCATTATCCCCCACCCAACCATCCACGATGGCGCCGGTGTCGATGGAGATGACATCGCCGTCGCGCAGGATGATATCGGGGTTGGGGATGCCGTGCACGACGGCATCGTTCAGGGAAGCGCAGATGGAACCGGGGAATCCACCGTAGCCCTTGAAGGCCGGGGTTCCACCATGCATGCGGATGATCTGCTCGGCGAGCTGGTCGAGCTCGAAGGTGGACACGCCGGGACGAATCATCGCCCCGACGTGACGGAGCGCCATCTTGGACAGCGCTCCGGCCTTCTTCATCTGCTCAATTTCGGCGGCAGACTTGAACTTGATCATAGACCGAGCTCAGCCTTCACGTCGGCGTACACCAGGTCGATGTCGCGGTTGCCGTCGACGACCTTGAGGATACCCTGACCGCGATAGTACTCGACCAGCGGGCTGGTGTTCTTCTCGTACACATCGAGGCGGTTCTTGATGGTCTCGGGCTTGTCGTCGTCGCGCTGATACATCTCGCCGGCGCAAGACGGGCACACGGTGGTGTCCGGACCGGCGGTGTAGCCGCAGTCACGGCAGGTGCGACGAGAGGACAGTCGATCGATGATGACCTCTGCCGGAACATCGACCAGCAGGGCGCCGTCGAGCTCACGACCCATGGCGGCAAGCTCGGTGTCGAGCGTGACTGCCTGGGTGGTGTTGCGCGGGAAGCCGTCGAGGATGAAGCCCTTACTCGCGTCGTCGGCGGCGAGGCGCTCCTTGACAAGATCGATCACGAGCTGGTCGGGGACGAGCTCGCCTGCATCCATGTACTTCCTCGCAGCGACGCCGAGCTCGGACTGAGCCTTGACGGCAGCGCGAAGCAGGTCACCGGTGGAGATGTGGGCCACGCCGTAGTCGGCGACGAGGCGCTGGGCCTGGGTGCCCTTACCGGCGCCGGGGGCGCCCAACAACACGATGTTCATGAGAGACTCCTTTGAGACCTACTTGAAGAAACCGTCGTAGTCGTACATCTTGAGCTGGCTCTCGACCTTGTCGATGGTGTCCATGACAACACCGACCATGATCAGAACCGAAGTGCCGCCAAAGGCCTGGATGAGCGCGTTGTTCGTAAAGGAGAACACGATCGAGGGGACGATGGCGATGCATGCGAGGAAGATTGCACTTGGGAGCGTGATCTTGTTCAGCGCATTCTTGATGTAATGAGCCGTCTGCTTACCGGGACGAACGCCAGGGATGAAGCCGCCCTGCTTCTTGAGATTCTCAGCCGTCTCGTCCGGGTTGAAAACCATGGACGTATAGAAGTATGCGAAGAACACGATGAGGACGACGTTCAGGATCCAGTTGATCCAGCCGCTGGACAGTGCTCCGGCAAAGGCCTGCATCCAACCGACGTTGGGGAAGAAGACCGCAAGCTGAGCCGGGAAGTACAGCAGGGCGCTCGCGAAGATGATCGGGATGACGCCGGCGGTGTTCACCTTGATCGGCAGATACGTGGACTGACCGCCCATGATGCGACGACCGACGACGCGCTTGGCGTACTGCACCGGGATGCGACGCTGACCGCGCTCGAGGTACACGATGAACGGGATGACGCACAGGATCACGACGAGGATGACGAGCGTGGTGATGACGCCCATGTTGCCGCCCTCGATGGACTGGAAGATCGCCTGGGGAAGCCCCGCCATGATGTTGGCGAAGATGATCAGGCTCATGCCGTTGCCGATACCACGCTGGGTGATGAGCTCGCCGATCCACATGATGAGCATGGCGCCGGCGACGAGCGTACCCACGATCATGATGTCGAAGATGATCTCAGGGGCACCCGCACCGTTGAACTGGATGCCGAAGCTCTTGAAGAGGAAGAGGTAACCGACGGAGTTCAGCAGGGCGAGGCCGAGCGTGAGGTAACGGGAGTACTGGGTGATCTTGGTCTGGCCAACCTCACCCTCACGGGCCAGCTCATGCAGACTGGGCACGACGGCCTGGAGCATCTGCATGATGATGGAGCTCGTGATGTAGGGCATGATGCCCAGGGAGAAGACGGACACGTAAGAGAGCGCACCGCCCGAGAAAAGATTCAGCAGGGCCATCGCTCCGCTGGCGAAGGTGTCGCCAGCGGATTGGAAAAGGCCCGACATCGCCTGGAAGGGGATGCCGGGCACGGGAACGTGCGCACCGATACGGTACACAACGAGCATCGCGATGGTAAAAAGAATCTTTCCGCGGAGTTCTTTGATGCGGAAGGTGTTCTTCAAACCAGTTAGCACGGAAGCTCGACCTTTCCGCCAGCGGCCTCGATCTTGGCCTTCGCGGAAGCGGAGACCTTGTCGACCTTGACCGTGAGCTTACGGGACAGCTCGCCGTCGCCGAGCACCTTGACGGGCTCGAACTCGGACTTGGTGATGCCGGCGGCCTTGAGGGAGGCACCGTCGACAACGGCACCGTCCTCGAACTTGACCTCGAGCGTAGAGACGTTCACAGCGGTGAACTCGATACGACGGGGGTTCTTGAAGCCGGGGAGCTTGGGGAGACGCATCGCGAGCGGGGTCTGGCCGCCCTCGAAACCGGCGCCCTTGGTGCCGCCGGAGCGGGAGCCCTGGCCGTTCAAGCCGCGACCAGCGTAGGTGCCGCCCTTGCCGGAGTTACCGCGACCGACGCGCTTGCGGCTGTGGGTGGAACCCTGAGCCGGAGTAAGGTCATGAAGCTGCATTGTTACTCCTCCACAATCTCAACGAGATGCTTGACCTTGAAGATCATGCCACGCACGCCCTCATTGTCGGTGATCTCGCGGGTGTCGTTGATACGATGCAGGCCGAGGGCGCGGACGGTGCGGCGCTGATCCTCCTTGCAGCCGTTGATGCTGCGGACCTGCTTGATCTTGATGGTAGCCATGCCTAGTTCTCCTTCTTGCCAACAAACATCTCGGAGACGGTGAGGCCGCGGCGGGCAGCGACATCCTCAGGGGTGGAGAGCTGCTTGAGACCCTCGGCAGCGGCCTTGATGATGTTCAGGCCGTTGTCGGAACCGAGCGACTTGGACAGAATGTTCTTGATGCCGGCCAACTCGAAGAGCGGACGGACGGCACCGCCGGCGATGACGCCGGTACCCTCGACAGCGGGGCGCATGATGATGCTAGCAGCACCGAACTCACCCTGAACGTCGTGGGGAATGGTGCCCTCAGCGGTCACGGGAACGTGGAACATGTGCTTCTTAGCGTCGATGGAGGCCTTGGAGATAGCCAGCGGCACCTCCGCGGACTTGCCCATGCCCAGACCGACGTTGCCCTTGCCGTCACCCACGACCACGAGGGCCACGAGGCTCATGCGGCGACCGCCCTTGACGGTCTTGGCGACGCGGTTGATGAAAACGACGCGCTCCTCGAACTCGGAGGCCTCGCGCTGCTGCTTCTGCTGATTACGAGCCATGCTCTAACCTCCTAGAATTCGAGACCGGCGGCGCGGGCACCGTCGGCGAGGGCCTTGACGCGACCGTGGTAGATGCGGCCACCGCGGTCGAAGGAAACGGTCTTGATGCCGGCCTCGAGGGCGCGCTCGCCCACGAGCTTGCCGACCTTCTCGGCGGCCTCCTTGTTGCCGGTCTTGGTGCCCTTGAACTCGGCCTCGAGCGTAGAGGCGGAGACGAGGGTGTGACCCTTGGTGTCGTCGACGATCATGGCGTAGATGTTGGCGTTGGTGCGCACGACGCGCAGACGCGGGCGGGCCGGGGTGCCAAAAATCTTGCCACGGACACGGCGCTGGCGACGCTTGAGGGCGGCGCGCTTTGCCTGTTGCTTGTTCATGTGAAACTCCTTATGAAGTCCTGCCGGCACCTGACGGGGTACCGGTCTTACAGCGTGGAAGCGCCCTACTACTTGGCGGCCTTACCGAGCTTGCGGCGGATGACCTCACCCTGGTAGTGGATGCCCTTGCCCTTGTAAGGCTCGGGGGCGCGCTTGGCGCGGATCTCGGCGGCAACCTGGCCGACCTGCTGCTTGTCGATGCCCTTGACGTGGATGTGGGTGTTGTCCGGGCACTCGAAGGTGATGCCCTCGGGGGCGGTGTAGATCACCGGGTGAGAGTAACCGAGGGACAGGTCAAGATCCTTGCCCTTGAGCTGGACACGGTAGCCAACGCCGGCGAGCTCGAGGACCTTGGTGTAGCCCTCGGAGACGCCGGTGACCATGTTCTGGATCAGGGCGCGGGTGAGACCGTGGCGGGCGCGGGTCTCACGCTCGTCGTCGGGACGGGTGACGGTCAGTACGCCGTCGGCCACCTCGATGGTGAGCTTCTCATAGAAATCAGCCTCAAGGGTGCCCTTGGGGCCCTTCACGGACACGTGAGTGCCGTCAACTGCCACTTCGACTCCGGCGGGAATCTGGACAGGCTTCTTACCGATACGAGACACGGTGTTCTCCTTTCCTTCTACTCGCCTAGGCGAATTACCAGATGAGGGCGATGACCTCGCCGCCGATGCCCTTCTTGCGAGCATCGCGGTCGGCCATGACACCCTGGCTGGTGGAAACAATGGCGGTACCGAGGCCACCGCGGACGCGGGGCAGGTCCTTCACGCCGGCGTACTTGCGCAGACCGGGCTTGGAGTAGCGCTTGATGCCGTTGATGACCTTGGCCTTCTTGGGACCGTACTTAAGGGTGATGTGAAGGGTCTTGGCGGGGGCGGTGTCCTCAACGGTGTAGCCCTCGATGTAGCCCTCCTCGTAGATGACTCGAGCGATCTCGACGAGCTTCTTGGAGCTCGGCATCGAGACCTCGGCCTTGTTCGCAGCATTGCCGTTGCGGATGCGCGTGAGCATGTCTGCGATCGGGTCGGTGAGATTCATGTGGATTCTCCTTCGTTCTTGATGAGTCCATGTCCTCGGTACTCTCCCACCCTTAGCGGGAAAGCCTATAGGACACGTCTTCCGTGCGCGTGTTCCGCACCAATGAGCGGCTCGCGCGCTGGCAGTGACTTACCAGCTGGCCTTCTTGATGCCGGGAAGCTCGCCCTTGAGCGCCAGCTCGCGGAAGCAGACACGGCACAGGCCGAACTTGCGGTACACAGAGTGCGGACGGCCGCAGCGCTGGCAGCGCGTGTACTCGCGGGTCGAGAACTTCTGCTTGCGATTGCACTTGACGATCATCGATGTCTTAGCCACTTATTTCCTCCTCACATATTGATATATGCGCCTTGGGACGGGCGGCACGTGCTCTTCGCGCACCGCCCGTGGGCCCCAGGGCTTTAAGAACCTATTTCTTGAACGGGAAGCCGAAGGCGTCGAGAAGGGCCTTGGCCTCTTCGTCGGTCTTGGCGGTGGTGACGATGGTGATGTCCATACCACGGGTGTGGTCAACGGAGTCGAAATCGACCTCGGGGAAGATAAGCTGCTCGGTCACGCCCATGGAGAAGTTGCCGCGACCGTCGAAGCTCTTGGGGGAGATGCCGCGGAAGTCGCGGATACGGGGGATCGCGATGGAGGTCAGGCGATCGAAGAACTCCCACATGCGGTCGCCGCGCAGGGTGACCTTGGCACCGATGGGCATGCCAGCGCGCAGCTTGAAGGAGGCGATGGACTTGCGGGCGCGGGTAACCATGGGCTGCTGACCGGTGATGACGCGCAGGTCGCGGACAGCGCCGTCGATGGCCTTGGAATCGGTGGCGGCCTCGCCGACACCCATGTTCACGACGATCTTCTCGAACTTGGGGATCATCATGACGTTCTCATACTGGAACTTGTCCTGCATGAGCTGCTTGACCTCGTTGTTGTACTTGGTCTTGAGACGGGGAATGTACTTCTCCTCAGCCATTTTCACTCCTTACTGGGGTTTTAAGCACGGGGTTGGCCTCTTTATGCCGGGCATGCGCCCGCCTGGGTTAGCCTCGTGCCTCCTGACGTGCGCCATGCCCGCGATGGCTGTCTTGGGCATGACGAATTGACGGCAGGAGCCGACAAAACAGTCGTTACTATACGCTTATGCGGCGACGATTGCCACCGCAACTTCATGTGTGCAGGTAAATCCATAAATCGCGAAACGACATCCCCCTTCGTGCGAGCCGGGGCTGGGAGGGCCGGGGTATTTTGCTCGGTCAGGTCCTGCGCAAGACGAAGCGCCCACTGGACGCTTCTTTGCGTGCGGAATCTACAAAAGGAGTCCTGGGCGCCTGCGGGGGAGACTGCCGCAAAGCGTTCACATGGTTGATGCCCCAGCACCTTATACTTTGTTGAACACCAACTTTACTGGGAGCTCATTTATGACTTCTTATTCCTCCAAACCAGAATTGCTCGCGCCTGCGGGCGGACCGGAGCCGTTCTATGCGGCGCTCGCGGCCGGCGCGGACGCCATCTACTGCGGCATGGGATCGTTCAACGCCCGTCGCAAGGCCGATAACTTCACTGACGAGACATTCGAGACAGCCTGCCGGGCAGCGCATCTCGCTGGGTCGCGTGTCTATGTGACCGTCAACATCGTCATCAAAGACGAGGAAATGTCCGAGGCGCTCTCTCTTGTCGACCGTTGCTGGAAGCTCGGTGCCGACGCCTTCATCATCCAGGACTGGGGCCTGTTCTTCGAGATTCGCCGCCTCATGCCCGAGGTGGAGACCCATATATCGACACAGGCGAATATTCACGACGCCCGCGGCGCCGCCTGGTGTAAAGAGGCCGGCGCCGACCGCGTCACGCTTTCCCGCGAGCTCTCCGTCGACGAGATCGCCGCAATCCACAATGCCGTGGACATCGAGCTCGAAGTGTTCTCCCACGGCGCCATCTGCTTCTGCTATTCGGGCATCTGCCTGCTTTCCAGCTTCACCTCCCATGGACGCTCGGCGAATCGCGGCATGTGCGCGCAGCCCTGCCGCCTGCCTTACGAGCTGATCGACGAAACGGGGCGCTCCCGGTCGAAGCCGGGTCGCGAGCGTGCCCTATGCCCGCGCGACACCTGCACAGCCTATATGCTCCCCCGCCTGCTGGATGCGGGCGCGCACGCGTTGAAGCTCGAGGGGCGCATGAAGGCGCCCGACTACGTGCACTCCATCGTGAGCGCCTACCGCGCGCAGCTCGATGACATCCTCGCCGGCCGCGAAATCTCAGACGAGACCGCCCAGGCCCGCTACCGCCAACTCAAACGCTGCTTCAATCGCGATTTCACTTGCGAGTACCAGGAGGGTCGTTCGGGCGATGAGATGATGAGCTATGAGCGCTCGAACAACCGAGGCCAGATCGTGGGTGAGGTGTTCGGCAGCAAGCCACTCGGCAATACGAAGGGCCTGAAACCCGACGACAAGCGCCGTCGTGCCGCCTGGACGAGGCTGCATCTTTCCGAGCCGGTGGGCAAGGGCGACCTGCTCGAGCTGCGCCACGACGATGAGTTCGACCAATTCCTCACCGCCATCGCGCCCGAGGATGCCCAGGCGGGCGACATCATCGAGTGCCGCACCGCACGGCCCATGCCCGCTGGCGCCCTCGTGCGCCTCATCCGCAGCCAGGCGGTCCTCGACGCCGCAGAGGCTGCGCTCAAGCGGCCCGTTGCCCGCAAGCGCGCCGTGGACGTGCGCGTCATGGCCCGGGTCGGGCAGCCGTTTATCGTTCAACTGACGTGCGTCGACGATCCTTCGCTTGTGGGCCGCGCCGAGGGATTCACCGTCGAGGCCGCCAAAACCCGCGCCGTCACCGCCGACGACCTGATCGAGCACGTGGGCCGCATGGGATCTTCGCCGTTTGAAGCGGCTTCCTTCGACATCCAGCTTGACGCTGGCTGCGGCATGGGCTTCTCCGCCGTGCACAAGGTGCGCGCGGCCGCCTGCAAGGCGCTGGAGCAAGCCATTCTCGCCCCGTACGACACGCGCATCGAGCATGCACTCGATGGATGCGACCTCCTGCATGACAAGTCGCAGGCGCTTTCCTCGCCCACCGTGGCCGAGAGCTCGCTGGCCCTCACCGATACGTGCATCGCTTCGGGGGCGGCGGTACTCGATGAGCGTAATCGACTTGCGTCCACAACCCCTGCAGCCAAAGCCTCGTGCACGGGAACACTCGGCTGCAACGGCGAAATTTGCGCGCTGGTCGCCTCATGCAACGCCGCTGCCGCCGCGCGCCACGCCGGGGCAACGCGCATATACATGACGGTTGACGACCTCATCGCCGCAGGGCTCTCCCCTACCGACTGCTCCGCACGCGGCATCATCCCGGTCCTCGACGAAGTCTCGCGCGAGGTCGATCACAAAAGGCTCGATCCCTGGCTCATGCCCGGCGCCCCCGCAGCCGTGGGCACCATATCTGAGCTCGCGCTTGCGTCTGAGCGGGGTGCTGTCGCCGAGCTGCGCAGCTGCATCCCGGCGCATAACGTTGCGTGCATGCGAGCGCTTGCATCGCGCGGAGCCGCAGGCGCGTGGCTCTCCCCCGAGCTCACGCTCACCGAGATCGAACGCATCGCGCCGCAACGCGGGGACATGGAGCTTGGCCTCATGGTGCTCGGACACCCCCGCGTCATGACGAGCGAGCACTGCGTCCTGCAGGTCGCGGGCGCCTGCATCCACGATTGCGCCTCGTGCCGCCTGCGCATGCACGATTTTAGCCTCAAGAACATCGACGGGCGCATGCTGCCCGTGCGCACGGGGCTCGACGGGCGCAGCCGCCTCTACGACGGAACCCCGATCGATGCCACCGCGCAGATTCCCCAGCTGCTACGCGCCGGCGTCACGCGCTTCCTCGTCGACGGCACGCTTCTCGATGCCGATGAGCTGTCCCGTTGGGTTGCACGCGCCAGGCGTGCCCTCGACGCCGCCCTTGCGGGGCGCACGCCCGAACGCCGCATGCCCAAAACCTCCTCGGGCTGCCTATTCCAGGGAGTCGAGTGAACGTGGGCGCGGTCCGGATCCTATACGAGGATGACCATCTCATCGCCGTCGACAAGCCTGCGGGCGTCATTGTCCATGGCGACGGAACAGGGTCGTGCACGCTCACCGAAAACGTGCGCGACCTGGTCGAACGCCGCGGCGGCTCCCCCGAGCAAATCGCAGGCGTCCAAGCTCTGCAGCGCCTCGATCGCGAGACCACGGGAATCGTGCTGTTCTCATTGCGCAAGGAGACGCAGGCGGCCTTCGACCGCATCATCGCCGAACGCGCCATCGAGAAGCGCTATCTCGCCATCGCATCCGGGCGGATTCGCACCCCGCGCGAGATCACCGCGCCCATCGGACGCGATCGCCATGATTCCCGGCGCATGCGCGTGAGCCGCACGGGCAAGTCGGCGCGGACGGTCATCACTCCGCTCGACTGCGCCCCCGCCGACCAACGCGCCCCCGAGCGGACGTTGCTCGAGGTCGACCTGCACACCGGGCGCAAGCACCAAATCCGCGTGCACATGGCCCACATCGGCCACCCCCTCCTGGGAGATCGCCTCTATGGCGGACCTGGCGCTTTCCAGCTCATGCTACATGCGGCTGAACTCGCCTTCACGCACCCTCTCACCGGAGAGCGGGTTCGCATCACCGCGCCCTACCCCAAGAGGTTCGAGGCGTTGTTCGACCGGCGGGGATGACGGCGTCCGGTTATTCCGCAGACTCCTCCTCGGGATAGACGACGCCCCAATCGCGGCGCAAACGCGTCATGATATCCATCACATCCGAAGCGTAGCCGATGAGCTCGCGCTTGGACCCATCCCCTGCGACCGCCTTCTCCAGGTCGGCTATCTCGTAGCATAGCGCATACGCCTCGATGCCCGCGGAGACCTCCTCGCGATGCCCGTCTGCGGTCCACGTGATTGTCGCGCGGTCCGCACGCGGGTACGACATGATCTCGATATAGCAGTCGTCAAAGCACAGGGTGGCGCGCTTGGGCTGCTTGGCGTGCATGGTGAGCGAGAACACGCCGATCTGACCCTCGGCGTTGCGGGTCACAAAGCCGCTCTCCTCGTCGACGCCCGTCTTGAAGACGTTGGCGAGCGACACCACCTCGGTGGGCTGGCTTTCCATGAACAGACGCGCAACCGAGAGCGCGTACACGCCGATATCCAACATCGCCCCGCCGGCGAGCGAGCGATTCCAAAACCGGTTGCTCAAGTCGTCGTAGCTATGCCAACTGCCAAAGTTCACCTGCGCCAAGCGCAACCTGCCGAACTCGCCCGCCTCCGCGCGACGCATGAGCTCGACATACAGCGGCATATGCAGCACCGTGGTCGCATCCATGAGAACCACTCCGTGCTCATCGGCGATGGCGCGGGCCTCTTCAAGCTCGGCACTGTTGAGGGTGATCGCCTTTTCGCAGAGCACGTGCTTTCCGGCCGCGAGCGCACCGCACAGGTAGTCGATATGGGTGTTGTGGGGCGTGGTGATATAGACCGCATCGACGGCCGGATCCGCATAGAGTTCCTCGACCGAATCATACACACGCTCGACGCCATATTCCCGAGCGAACGCCTCCGCCTTTGAGCGCGTGCGATTGACGATGCCATACACCTTGCGCCCAGCCAACGCGAGGGACTGCGCCATCTGATTCGCGATGACACCGCAGCCAATTACAGCCCAAGAAAGCTCAGGGGCCGTAAAAACGTCCTTTGGGAACGGCTTTCCCACGACGGCTGCGAATGCAGCCTTTGCCGCAGCTGCGGCATCGAGCGGTACGGCATTGCCTGTGGTCTGAGCATCCATGTGAACCCCTTTTCCATGATGAATCGCTACGCAGCAATTGTGGCACAAGGGCCGCGCGCCGATGCCCATGCCGGAGGGAAAACGAGCAAGATGAATCTGAATCAGCCCCGTTTCCGTTGACACGTCGAGTTCCGTTTCGGCATGATGTGCCAAACGGGGAACGGAGGCAAAATACCCCCTGGACTGCTCGAGGCAATCCAGGGGGGTATGAAGGCGCTCTAGATGTTAGATCTTAGAACTTGTGACCGCACTTCTTGCAAATGCGGAGCTTGGTCTTGTGAC